>NZ_CP054025.1 GCF_005862305.2 Rhizobium indicum
ACCGCGCGGTGGAAGAGAAAATCGGCGTCTGTGCGGTGAAGTTGATGGCTGGTCGCCTCGCGCAGATCCGCAAGCGCGCTGGCGATCTTCTGAATCGCCTGCTCATTGCGGCGTTTGGCGGCGAAATAGGCGGCCGCCGGCTCGATCGTCAGGCGGAATTCGTAGCAGCGCTGAATGTCGGCGATCGTCTTGACCGGCGAATATGCAAGCTGCGTCGTCGGCGATCCGTGCGCGCTGACGAAGGTGCCGGCGCCTTGCCGGGCATAGACCATACCCTGATCGCGCAGGCGCGCCAGCGCATCGCGGACGATCGGCCGCGACACACCCAGCATCGAGGCAAGCTCATGCTCGCCGGGAAGGCGTGAATCCGGCGGATAGTTTCCGCCGCGGATACGCTCGAGCAACTGGTCGAAGACGCGATCGACCAGCTTGACGGCCTTGCCGCGTTCGGGCTTGCCCGGTGGGCCGGCTTCCGCGTTCAAAGATTCGCCATTCACTTCAGCCACGTCATTCTCCCCGGCGGTATCTTACTATGCCGCCCGATTCCAAAGAACCAGTCTTAGCAAACTATCGGGCTTGCCGAAGCCCCCGGACTTCACGGCGCACCGAAAATGCCGCCCGTTGGCTGCCGTGACATCGAACCACGGCACGCCGGCCTCGATTTCACCCTTCGGCGCCAGCACTCGGACCCCAAGCGCCTGGAAAACGGCAAGCGCCGTATCGCCGCCGCCGACCATCAGCATGTCAGGCTTCGTATCGTCGATGACCGATCTCACGCCTGCCGCAAAACGGCGGGCGACCAATGCCGCATCGGCTGCCATATCGCCGGTGCAGCGCAACAGCGCCGGCAGCGCCATGCCCTCCCCGCCTTCGACCTGCCCCATCGGCGCGTCCACCACCATGCGCAGAACCCCCGAGGCTTCGAGCCGCTCCATCTGGGTAGCGGTAATCGGATCGCGCGAGCCAAAGGCGAACAGGGTGCGTGGGGTCGCTACAAATTCCGGCACCGGCTGCCGACCTGTTTCGCCGAGCTGCCGGGCAAGAGCAGCACCCAGACCCCGTGCGCCGACCGCAAGTGCCAGCCGCCAGTCCTGATCAGCAACGATCTGGTCGAGATCACTGTCATCCTCCGCATCGGCAACGACAACGCTCTTCGCGCGGCCCTCGAACAGATCGGCGATCGGCAGCGGCTTGTCGACGCCGCGGCCGACGACGCAGCCCCGATAGGTCACGCGCTCCTGATCGGGAATGGCGGGCGCCACGAGGATAGTCTCCAGGCCGAGCGCATCTGCCAGAGCAAGACTTTCCACTGCCACATTGCCCTTCAGGCGGGAGTCGATCTTCTTCATCACGACTGCGGGCTTCACGCCGCGAAGCGCCTCGGTCGCGAAGCGTACCCTTTCGGCAGCTTCGCGCTCGCCAAGCGAGCGCGAGGCGGTATTGATAACGACAACGTCACAGCCAGTGGCGATCGCATCCTCTGCCGCCTCGACATCGACGGCGACCGCAACCGAAAGACCGGCTTCGACGAAGGGCGTGCCGGTATCGAGCGCGCCCGTCAGATCATCGGCGATGATGGCCGCCTTCAGCGTCATGCGGTCTGTCCGGTGTTGACGGCATGGCAGGCGACGAGATGGCCGGGTTTTGCTTCCTGCCACGCGGGGATGACCTTGCTACAGACATCCATGGCAATCGGGCAGCGCGTGTTAAAGCGGCAGCCGGTCGGCGGGTTCAGCGGGCTCGGCACGTCGCCCTGAAGAATCTGGCGCTGGCGGGTGCGCTCATGTTCCGGATCGGTCTCCGGAACGGCAGATAGCAGTGCCTTGGTATAAGGGTGCAGCGGATTGTCGAAGAGTTCCTCGCGGGTGGCAAGTTCGGCGAGCCGCCCGAGATACATGACGCCGACACGGGTGCTGATATGGCGCACGACTGCGAGATCATGGGCGATAAAGAGATAGGTCAGCCCATATTTTTCCTGCAGATCGAGCAGCAGGTTGATGATCTGCGCCTGGATCGACACGTCGAGCGCCGAAATCGCCTCGTCGCAGACGATGAATTTCGGCTGGCAGGCGAGCGCCCGGGCAATGACGACGCGCTGGCGCTGGCCGCCGGAAAGCTCGTGCGGGTAACGCTGGGCAAACCGAGTCGGCAGGCCTACATCGGTGAGCAGCGTCGCGACCCTGTCCTTCAGCTCGGCCTTGGTGCAGAGCTTGTGGAAGAGGATCGGCTCGCCGATCGCCTCGCCCACCGTCATGCGCGGATTGAGCGTCGAATACGGATCCTGGAAGACGATCTGCAGGTCGCGGCGGAACGGCCGCATCTGCTTTTCGTCGAGCGTCGCGAGATCCTGGCCCTTGTAAACGACCTTGCCGCTGGTCGCCTTGTAGAGGTTGAGGATGGTGAAACCGGTCGTCGACTTGCCGCAGCCGGATTCGCCGACCAGGCTCAGCGTCTCGCCTTCCATAATGTCGAGATTGACATTGTCGAGTGCATAGACGGTTGCCGAGCGTTCGCCGAAGGCGCCGAGCTTGACGTGGAAATGCTTGACCAGGTTTTCGATCTTGAGCAGCGGTTGAGCACCCATCACGCGGCCTCCTGCATTCTCTGGACGACGAAACAGGCGGCGCGGTGATTGGCGCTGCCGCTCAACGGTTCGAGCTGCGGCACCTTCTCGTGGCAGATCGCCTCGACAAGCGGGCAGCGCGGCGCAAACGGGCAACCCTTCGGCCGGCGGCCAGGCTCCGGCGGCGTGCCGCCGATCGAGCTCAGCCGGCTTGCCGGCGGGTCCGAGAGCTTCGGGATCGAAGACAGCAGGCCGCGCGTATAGGGATGGCTTGGGCGGGCATAGAGCTCGTCGACAGGCGCATCTTCGACCACCGTGCCGGCATAAAGCACGGCGACGCGATCGACGAGGCCGGCGATCAGCGCCAGATCATGGGTGATCCAGACAACTGACATGCCGAGCTTGGTCCTGAGGTCCTTCACCAGATCGACGATCTGGGCCTGGATGGTGACGTCGAGCGCGGTCGTCGGCTCGTCGGCAATCAAAAGCTTCGGATTGCAGGCAAGGCCGATCGCGATCATCACGCGCTGGCGCATGCCGCCGGAAAGCTCGTGCGGATAGGCCTGCAGGCGTTCCTCCGGGCCGGGAATGCCGACAAGCCGCAGAAGTTCGACAGCGCGGGCGCGGGCCGCCGCCTTTTTCATTCCGCGATGATAGACCAGCGGCTCGCAGATCTGATCGCCGACGCGCATGACTGGATTGAGCGAGGTCATCGGATCCTGGAAGACGAAGCCGATATCTCCGCCGCGCACCTTGCGCAGTTCTCTATTCGACATCGTCTGCAGGTCGCGGCCGTCGAATGTCGCCGATCCCTTGGTGACTTTGATCTTGTTCGGCAGGAGCCGCATCAGGCTCAGCATGGTCAGGCTCTTGCCGCAGCCGGATTCACCGACGACGCCAAGGGTCTCGCCCCTGTCGACATGGAGATCGATGCCGTCGACGACGATGGCGGGGCCGTTGCGGCCATCGATTTCGACGGTGAGGCCCCTGACATCGAGCAGGCGGTTGGTGCTTTTCGTATCCATCATTTGCTGCCCCGCGGATTGAGCGCGTCGTTGAGGCCGTCGCCGAGGAAACTGAAGGCAACCGAGGCAAGGCCGAGCACGGCCGCCGGAGCGGCGAGAAGATGCGGATAATGCTGCCAGACGCGGAGGCCGTCCGAGATCATGTTACCCCAGCTCGGCGTTGGCGGATTGACCCCGACGCCAAGGAAGCTGAAGGCGCTTTCCAGCACCATCGCCGTGCCAAGACCGGCGCTGACCGAGACGATCAGAGGGCCTAGCGCATTCGGAATGACATAACGCTTGATGATGATCCAGTTCGAAAGCCCGAGCGCCTGGGCCGCGGTGATATAGGGCCGGCTGCGGATCGACAGCACCTGGGCGCGCACGAGCCGAGCGTATGGCGGCCAGGAGATCAGCGCCATAGACCCGAAGACGAGGGCGAAATCCACCCACATGGTTTCGCGATAGAAGGGATTGAGGGTCTCGAGATAACGCGCTTCCATCCATTTGCTGATCGGCGATTTCAGCGAGGCGTTGATGACGACGACGAGCAGCAGGTTGGGAACCGACATCGTCACGTCGGTCAGCCACATGATGATGCGATCGAATGGATTGCCGAAGAAACCGGCGACGGCGCCGAGCACGAGGCCGATCACCACGGCGAAGACGGTGACGATGACGGCGACGAGGAAAGCGGTGCGCGTGCCGAAGACCACGCGGCTGAAGACGTCGCGACCGAGATCGTCGGTTCCGAAGAGGTGGCTCATCGACGGCAATACATTGCGGGCGTTGAGATCCTGGCTCAGATAGTCATAGGGCGTGAGATAAGGCCCGAAGATCGCCGTGAAGCCGAGGATCACGACGATGACGAGACCGAAGACGGCGAGCTTGTTGCGCTTCAGCCGATACCAGGCGTCGCGCCACAGGCTGACTGGCTCTTCGACGGTTTCGATGGTCGAAAGAGGGATTGCGGACATGGTCAGCGGCTCCTTCTTGAATCATTGGCGCGCGGATCGAGCAGCGGATAGAGCACATCCACCAGGAGGTTCGACACCATCACCAGAAACGATCCGATTAGCGTGATCGCCAGAATGACCGGATAATCGGAATTGATCAGCGCCTGCACCGTCAACCGGCCGAGACCCGGCAGGCCGAAAACGAGTTCGACGAAGATCGCGCCATTGACGATGGTGATCATGATCAGGCCGAGCTGCGTGACGACGGGCGTCAGCACCGGCCGCAAGATATGGCGCAACGCCACCATGATCTCGGGTACGCCCTTGGCGCGGGCGGTCCGGACGAAATCCTCCGATAGTACCTCGATGACGGCGGCACGCGTCTGACGCACGATCAGCGCGATCGGCTGGAAAGAAAGGACGAGCAGCGGCAGCAGGATACGGACATCGAGGATGCCACCCCAGCCATAAGGCACGCTCGCACCCGGCAGCAGCACGATGAGGCCGACCATCAGCAGCGGGCCGGCGACATAGGCCGGGATCGCCCAGAGGAAGAGTGCGGAGCCCAGAATGGCATAATCGATGCGTGAATTCTGGTTGAGCGCGGCGATCATGCCGAGCGGGATCGCGACGACGGCCGTCAGGATGATGGAACAGATGGCAAGCTGGAAGGAGACAGGTGCCGCGGCTGAGACCATCGCCCAGACGGAGCGGCCCGAGGTCAGCGAATTGCCGAACTGGCCGTGCAGCAGGTTCCAGATGTAAAGGCCAAACTGGACGATGAAGGGTTTGTTGAGGCCGGCGCTTTCGCGAATGGCTTCGATGCGCTGCGGATTATAGGCGACGTCGCCAGGCGCGCGCAGAAAGATCAGCTTGATCGGATCACCGGCGCCATAGAAGGCCAGCGCGTAGACCGCCAGCATCACCACCAGAACGGACGGAATCCAGATGGCAAATCGGGTTAGCACGTAGCGCAGCATGGCCACCTCTCACCTGTTGTTCGATGCGTTCCCGCTTTTGGCTGCGATCGCATCTCTTCTTCTTGAAACTTGCGCGAAGGCCTTGCGGCCTTCGCGCGGGTTTTGCCGATTGGGACGGTTTCCGCCGGATCAACCGATGGAAATGTTCCAGGGTTCGACGACCTGCCAGTCAAGGTTCTTTTCCAGGCCCTTGACCTCTTTGGTGGCCCAGCGCGACATCGCCTGAGAATACCATGGAATGAAGGCCCAATCCTCGCGGAACGCCTTCTGGGCCTCCTGGGCGAGAGCAATACGCTGCGGATCATCCGCAGCCTTGGTCGTGGCCTCGGCAAGGGCACTGTCGACCTTGTCGTTCTTGTATCCGCCGAGCTTGTTCTGGGCGTTCGACGAGGTTGAGGCGATGCTGCCCGCCAGATAGGAGACGGCATCGGGAACGCGGGTGCCGACGTCGTCGCGGAAGATCTGGACCGAGTTCTGATCCGGACCCGCATAGGAATCCTGCTGCGGCTTCATGTCGACGGCGGTGATGCCGAGATTCTGGCGCCACTGCTCGGCAATGAACTGGGCGGCGGCCTGAATGGCTGGCCCCGAGATGCCGACGAACAGGATCTTCGGCAGGCGCTCCGGGCCGCCGTAGGTCGATTCCGCAAGCAGCTTCTTGGCAGCCTCCGGATCATAGGGATAGGGCTCGAAGCCGGAATTCTCCGCGCCCGGGACCGAATTGAGGATCTGGTCCGCCTTCTTATGCGGCCCGTCGGGATAGGACGCCTTGAACAGGCCATCGCGATCGACCGCCATGATCAGTGCCTGGCGGACTTTCGGATCGTCCATCGGCGCACGGGAAATGTTGAACCAGAAGTGCTGGCTCGTCGGGATCAGCGGGCCGGCCGAGAATTCCGGGCCGAGATCCTGGATGATGGTCGAGGTGATCAGTTCGGTATGGGCGTTGAACTCTCCCGACTTGATCAGCGACGTCGCGCTGACATTGTCCTCGATCGAAGTGACCTCGATGCGCGCAAGCTTTGGCTTCGGTCCGAAGAAGTTCTCATTCGGCTCGAAAGTGAGTTTACCGGCGTCGATATCGATGCTCGTCAGCTTGAAGGGACCTGAGAAGACCGGCTTGCTATCGGGCTTATACCAATCGATGATCTCCTCGCCGTCGCTGCCGCGGGACTGCGATGCCTTGGTGATCGGCGCGATGTGGTTTGCCAGGCGCATGAAGAAGATCGGGTCGGCGGCACCAAGCGTCACGACGACCGTCCCCTCGTCGGGTGTCGCGACACCCGTCAGCTCGTTGCCGGAGCCGGCGGAGATTTCGGCGTAACCCTTGACCTTGCTCAGCACCTGGTCGGCGCGCTGGCTCTTGGTGTTCGGCATCGAGGCGACTTCCCACGATCCCTTGACGTCGGCCGAGGTGATCTTGCTGCCGTCGGAAAAGACGGCCTTGGGGTCAATTTTGAAGGTCCAAACAGTGTTGTCAGCCGATTCCCAGCTGGTGAAGACGTAGGGTTTGATATTGCCTTGGCTGTCGAAATACATCGGCGATGCCCACCAGATCGAATTCCAGCGGAACGTCCTGCCGCCGCCGCGCAGCGGCGACCAGTCCTGGTCGAAGGCCGGATGCGCGACCTTCAGGACCTGGCCTTCATCGGCCATGACGATGCGGGCATTCATCCCGAAAACGGTGAGTCCGACGCCAGCTGCAAGGCCGAGCTTCAGCGCGTTACGACGTGATATATTGGTTTTATCCGATTGATCAGACATGGCATTCCTCCCAGAGTGAATTCGGCAGCGCTCTCCCTGCACCTGCCAGGCGCAGCACAATCCGTTCCGTATCGTTCTCTCGTTATTGTAAATATGTCAACAAAAAATCGCAATTTCCATTCGAACAAAATTTTCTACTGAAAATATATAAGTTATAACAGATAGATAACTTTCCGCGTCGGCTTCACGGCATTTTGTCTTCTTGACAAAAGCGCGGCAATATAAAAGTTCTTTGCACTCCATCGCGACGGACGGATGACAATTGCAATGCGCAGCGCCCCGGTTCGAATACGGATCGGCAAGACAGGACGCGCCGAGGAGGGCGGAATGAGCCATCACAGGATTACCGGCGTTTTCAGCGCCTCCGCAACGCCGCTGAGGGCGGACAACAGGCCGGATTTCGCCCTTTTCACCGATCACTGCCGGCAGTTGCTGGCCGAGGGATGCCATGGCGTGGCGCTGCTCGGCACGACGGGCGAGGCCAATTCCTTCTCCGGCGCCGAGCGCCGCGCCATTCTGGAAGCAGCACTGAAGGCCGGCATTCCTGCTGACAGGCTTTTGCCGGGCACCGGAGTCGTCGCCATCCCCGAGACCGTGGAATTGACCCGGCACGCACTGTCGCTTGGCGTCACCAAGGTGGTGATGCTGCCACCCTTCTACTACAAGGGCGTCTCCGACGATGGTCTCTTCGCCGCCTATTCGCAGGTGCTGGAGAAGGTCGCCGACACCCGCCTGCAGGTCATCCTCTATCATATTCCGCAGGTCTCAGGCGTTCCCCTATCCATTCCGCTGATCGGACGGCTGATTGCGGCCTTCCCGGAAACGGTCGTCGGCATCAAGGAATCCGCCGGCGATTTCAACAACATGCAGGCGATCATCGCTGCCTATCCCGGCTTCTCGGTGCTGGCGGGCGCCGATCCGCTGTTGTTGCCGCTGCTGAAGGCGGGCGGCGCCGGCTGCATCACCGCCACCTCCAATCTCGTGGCGAATTCGCTGCGCACCGTCTACGACCATGTCCATGACGAAGAGCGCGCCACTGATGTCGAGGCGGCGCAGGCCCGCATCAACGCCTATCGCACGCTTTCCAATTCCTACGTCCAGATCCCGACCATCAAGGCGATGGTGGGACTGAAGACCGGCAATCCCGCCTGGAAGCGCACACGTGCGCCGCTGATGCCGCTCGGCGATGCCGACTATGCCGCACTCGCCGAAAGCTACGCCAAGCTGCCTTGAGGAGATCCGTCATGAGTTTTACCGGCCTGCCTCCGGAAGCCGTTCCGGCCCTGATGACCGGGGCCATCGCCCCTCACCCCACGGTCGAGGGTCGAGCGGATGCCTATCTGCCCTCCCCCTGCATCCAGAACCATGCCGCAAATCTCGCCTTTCTGCCCGATGGTACGCTGACCTGCGTCTGGTTCGGTGGCACGATGGAAGGCATGGGTGATATCTCGATTTACATGTCGCGGCTGGCGCCGGGCTCCGAGCGCTGGTCCGTGCCGGAAAAGATGAGCGACGATTCGGAGAAATCCGAACAGAACCCGTTGATTTTCAAGGCTCCAGACGGAAAAATATGGCTGCTCTATACCTCGCAGACTTCCGGAAATCAGGACGGCTCGGTTGTCAAATGCCGGATTTCAGGCGATGGCGGCCAGACCTTCGGCCCGGTTCGTATCCTCAGCGACAGTCCCGGCACCTTCGTTCGCCAGCAGATCGTCGTCAACGGCAGGGGCGACTGGCTGCTTCCGATCTTCCGCTGCGTTGGCCTGAACGGCCAGCGCTGGAGCGGCGATGCCGATACGGCTGCGGTGCTGATGTCGCGTGATGGCGGCGCGAGCTGGCAGATGCGTGATATTCCAGACAGTATCGGCGCGGTGCACATGAACATCCTGCCGCTTGGCGGCGACGAGATGATCGCCTTCTACCGCAACCGTTTCGCCGAAAACATCCTGTTCAGCCGATCCTCCGATGGCGGCGAGACATGGAGTGCGCCCGAGCCGGCCGAATTGCCGAACAACAACTCCTCGATCCAGGCCACGATCCTGAGTGATGGAGCAATCGCAATGGTTTACAACCATTCGAATGCCGCCATGTCGGATGCACGGCGCCAGTCTCTCTATGACGAAATCGAGGGTGGCGAGGCTGGAGGGACCCCCGTCTTTGCCGATAGCAGCGCACGCAAGGCTGTCTGGGGGGTTCCGCGTGCGCCGCTGAGCCTGGCGATATCAAGGGATGGCGGCAAGAGCTTTCCGCATCGCATCGATCTCGATACCGGCGACGGCTTCTGCCTCAGCAACAATTCGAAGGATTCGCTGAACCGCGAATTCTCCTATCCCTCGATCGTCCAGGGCGACGACGGCACGCTCCATATCGCCTACACCTACTACCGGCGCGCCATCAAATATATCAGCCTCGCCCCGCACTCCCTGCCGTGAGCAAAGCGGCAGCAGGAAAATTGTAAACCTGCATCCGATCGCATGCGGAAAGATTCAGGATGACAACGGCTGTGGGTTTAGTGACGGGAGAAATTGACAACAGGGTCGGATTATTCGCCGCCGTGGCAAAGATGATGGCCAGCTGTGCCTGAAATGCCGTTTTCATCGATGCAGTTCCTATAACGCATTGATATTTTTGTCGATATTTGCGCGTCAACGCTAACTTGAAGCGCGACAGATCGCACATCGAAAGATAAAAAATTCCGCCCCCTGGAATGCCGGCTTGACATTTATCTTACAACTTTACATTAAAGAGGGCGACGATAGTGCCGCAAGATCTTGCAGGGAGGACCGGTTCATGGCCAGCTTGGATTCGCCGATCACGATAGTTCGGCCGCATCTGATCGCATTCGGCGTCGGCACGGCGGGAAAGCTCGGCAAATGGGCGACCGAAAAGGGCTATCGGCGCACGCTCGTCATCTCCGATGCTTTCAACGCCTCGCGCATCGACGTGCTGGAGCTGAAGGGCGAGGTATCCGTCTTTGCCGAAGTGACGCCCGAGCCGGATACGGCCAATCTCGAAAAGGTCCTGGCGGCGGCAAATCGCGCCGATGCCGAGCTGATCGTCGGCTTCGGCGGCGGCAGCGCCATGGACCTGGCAAAACTTGCCGCCGTGCTTGCCGGCTCCGCCCAGACGCTGCACGAGGTCGTCGGTCCGAACAAGGTGCATGGGCCGCGCAAGGTGGCGCTCGCCCAGGTGCCGACGACATCGGGCACCGGCAGCGAGGCCGGCATCCGTGCGCTCGTGACCGATCCGGCGACGATGGCAAAGCTTGCCGTGGAAAGCCTGCATATGCTGGCCGATATTGCCGTCATCGATCCGGCCCTGACCTTCAGCGTCCCTGCCCGCACGACGGCCGCCACCGGCGTCGATGCCATGGCCCATTGCGTCGAGGCCTTCACCAACCGCAAGGCCCATCCGATGGTCGACATCTATGCGATCGAGGGAACGCGCCTCGTTGGCAAGTATCTCGCTCGCGCCGTCAGGGACGGCAATGACGCCGAGGCGCGCGCCGGCCTCTCACTCGCCTCGCTTTACGGCGGCTTTTGCCTCGGCCCGGTCAACACCGCCGGCGGCCATGCGCTCGCCTATCCCCTCGGCACGCGCTGGCATGTCGCCCACGGCGCGGCAAATGCGTTGATTTTCCCGCATGTTCTCGCCTTCAATACACCGTCCGCGCCTGAGAAAACCAAGGCGGTGATGGAAGCGCTTGGGTGTGAAACCTCCGGCAACGTCACCTCCGTCTTCGATGCGGCTTACGCTTTCTGCGCCGAACTCGGCATCGAGATGAAGCTTTCCGGTCTCGGCGTGCCGGAAAGCGATCTCGACGCCATGGCCGACGACGCCTTTGCCATTCGCCGTCTGCTCGATAACAATCCGCGCGATCTCGCGCGCGCCGACATCCGCGCGATTTACGCGGCTGCTTTTTAAGCGGTAAGGTTTTTTAGAAGGGACTCGATCGATGGACAGGAATGCGAAAGTCGCTGTGACGCTCGGTGATCCCTCTGGCGTCGGCCCCGAGGTGATCGTCAAGGCGCTCGCAGCCCTTCCAAGAGAAGAGCGCCGCGATTTCGTCATTGTCGGCAATGTCGAAGCGCTGGAGCGCGCCGACCGCGTCACCGGCACCGGACTGCGGTTCGGGCCTGCCGATGCACCCGGTGACGACAGGATCGCCGTCGACGAAGTCGCGCTCGCCGCCGCCCTGCCCGAGATCGGCAAGGTCAGTCCCGTCGCCGGCGATGCCTCGGTGCGCTATATCACCCGCGCCGTCGATCTCGCCATGTCTGGTCAAGCCGATGTCATCGTCACCGCGCCGATCAACAAGGAGGCGATGAACCTCGCCGGCCATCACCATGACGGCCATACCGGGCTGCTTGCGCATCTCACCGGCTCGAAGAGTTCCTTCATGCTGCTTGCCTCCGAGCGGCTGAACACCATCCACGTCTCCACCCATATCTCGCTGAAGGGCGCTATCGAGCGCGCCAAGACCGAGCGGGTGCTGGCAACCATCGAAGCTGGCCATAGCCACTTCCTGCGGCTTGGCAAAACAGCGCGCATCGCCGTCGCCGGCCTCAATCCCCATTGCGGCGAAAACGGCCTGTTCGGCACCGAGGATACGGAATTCCTGGCGCCCGCCGTCGAGCAGGCGCAGGCAAAGGGCATCGACGTCGTCGGTCCGATCTCGGCCGATACGGTTTTTGCCCGCGCCTATAACGGCGCCTTCGATCTTGTCATCGCCCAGTATCACGATCAGGGCCATATCCCGATCAAGCTCGTCGCTTTCGACACCGCGGTCAACGTCTCGCTCGGCCTGCCGATCGACCGCGTCTCGGTCGATCACGGCACCGCCTTCGACATCGCCGGCACCGGCAAGGCCAACCACGTCAACATGCTCTCGGCCATCGCCTATGCCCGGCTGATGGCCCGCTCGCCGCGGCGGGAGGTGTGATTGCGGCTTCTAGAAGGGCCGACTGGCGCCGATCGCCGACACAACGATTTCGAACTTCGTTATGACACCTAATAGCAGAGCCGAACTCTGTCGTTCAGGAACGTCCCGCCATTGACGCACCAGCATTCCGCGCGTACATAGCTAGACAGTCTAGCCAGGAGCAGAATCGATGGAATGGCAACTGCAGGACGCCAAAAACCAATTTTCGAAGGTCGTGCAGAAGGCCCGACAAGAAGGGCCGCAGGTGGTGACCGTGCGGGGCGAACGCACGGCCGTCGTTCTGTCCGCCCGCGACTACGACGCCCTGCGCGCCGGCAGGCCGACGCTCGTCGACGACCTGCTCGGCGGCCCCGCCTGGGACGATGAGTTCGCCGATGCGGTCGAAGCACGCAACAAGACTCCAAGCCGCGACGTTGCCTTCTGATGTATCTGGTCGATACCAACATCGTCTCGGAGGCGCGACGCGGCACGCCGCAGGCGGTCTCCTGGCTGCGCTCCGTCGATCCGCTCACCATCCACCTGAGCGCGCTGACGCTTGGCGAGATCATGCGCGGCATTGCCCTCAAACAGAAGTCGGATCCGAAGACCGCGGCCCATCTCACCGAGTGGCTGCGCAAGCTGCGTTATGATCATGGTGACCGGATCCTGCCGGTGACCGACGAGATCGCCGTCGAATGGGGCCGCATCGCCGCCATCCGGCCGCGTGGCGATATCGACGGGCTGATCGCCGCAACCGCAATCGTTCGTGATCTGATTGTCGTCACTCGCAATGTCGGCGATTTCGACGATACCGGTGCAGCGGTGATAAATCCATGGGAGACGGACGCGTGAGCAGCCCCGCAACCAGCGCTCACCGCAGAAACTCAGTCTTCTGACGTCGCAATGGGTAGAGGCCTCGGCTACCTCGAGCCGAGAGATGATGCCGTCGATGCGTTTGGTGGCTGCATCGTAAATCGGCGGGGCAAGGCTCATCTGGCCGGCGTTTTGGTTCTGCTCTGCGGAAACGTTGATTGCACCGCCAACCCCATCACATGCCGAACAAACGGCGATCCCAGAAAACCGGTTGGTGAAGGCTTGCCGTGATCGACGGGAATTCCGGGTGGGCCGGATTGATCAATATGTTGTTGTCGACGCGGGCGACGACGCTTGGCACCAGCAGGACGGCGCTGCGTTTTTCCTGGCACCATTTTTCGCCGAAAGCCTTGCTGACGTTTGCCGGCATGCTGTCCCAGCCGGGCAGCGCGGGTTCGGAGAAGACCTCGTAGCTTAGCCCCCGCGGTAGGGTGATCGTGACATAGTGCTGGTTGGGAGGCAGTCGCCCGCTGCCATGGACGAGCTTTTCGAGTAGTGCCGTCGAATAATGCTCGCTCGTATAGATGATCGGGCTGCCCGACGTGTTCCACCGCCCCGGCGCGATGGTCGAGCCGGTGGCGTCGAAGATCGGATAGGTTCCATGGGGATCTCCGATGCGGACGGATGTCAGTGTGCGGTCAAGAACCTGTACGCTCACGCAGCGCTGCCGTATTTCAGGCTTCCAAGAATATCGAGCACGAGCTCGCCGCCGATCTCGCTCTGGATGACCACGTCGATCGGCCGCCTGTCCTCAAGCATTGCATGCGGCCGAAACAGGAAATCGCGGGCCTCGATCTCGGTCTGCCAGACATCGAGCGCCTGACCCCAGACACGCGCGAGACGGGCAAGCTTTATGCCTTCATCTGAGGAGAGCCGATGCTTGGACTTGCGCCGTTCATAGGTGGCCTTCGGAACCAGCCGGTATTTGAACTGGGCGTCATCAGGCGCCAGAAGCAGCGCCATGCGGTCGAGCGCCTTGACCGGCAATCCTTCCTCGATGCTGGAGAGCAGGCCGAAGGCCGAACGCGATACCGGCTCCCTGGCGGGCAGCCCGAGAACATCGGCGATACCGGCAAATCCCATCATGGTAACGGCTCCTTTTCACTTGAGGCTATATTTAGTCTCAAGTGATCCTGTTATCAAGTGCACCGTTCCGGTTTTTGACCTCGCCAGCCGAGCAGCGGATTGCCGCAGGCGCACTAGATCGCTATCTTCCCCGAAGGCACACGAACAGCAAAGGAGGTTGCCTATGTCACCGCGGGACGCCTGATCCAGCAATATCAACACATCTGCCTTTCCAAGGGCATCGATTTCATACGCATCGAATCCGTACGGCCGCATGATGCTACCACGCTCTTCTGCAGCGCTGGAATGCAGCAGTACAAGCCCCTCTTCTCCGATCCCTCCCATAGTGGAACAGTCGCAAACAGCCAGGCTTGCCTGCGCATGGGCGACCTCGACGAGATCGGCGACGGAACCCACCTTCTCCACTTCACCATGCTCGGCCTTTTCTCCTTCAGGGAAATGACCGTCGGCAACGCCATCGATTTCTGGCTCGAGTTTCTGGGAACGCTCGGACTTATGCCGGATCATGTGACGATCCATCCCGACCGTCTGGTGGAATGGACGCCGCTCTATGGCGGGTGCGTGCCCATCGCGCCGGATCCGGAATGCATGTGGAGCGATGGCAGCATCAGCGGATACTGCACCGAGTTCTATAAAGATGGCATCGAGATCGGAAACATCGTCAATCCGCTCGGAACCTGCATCGACGTCGGCTTCGGTCTCGAGCGTCTCGACATGATCATCAACGGCACGCCGCAAGACGATGCGCTTGGGACACTGTGCGAGACGGTCATGACCATCGTGGAAAGCGGCTACCGGCCGGGCAACAAGGAGCAAGGATACGTCTTGCGGAAACTGCTCCGTCGCATCCACAAGATGGGCGGCACGCTCGATCACCCCTTCTTCACGGAAGAGGTCGAACGCCAGAAGCGGCTGCGCGCCAAATATCTGCGTCTGCGTGACCGCCATTCCGAGATGAGTCCCGACTGGTGGTTCGACACCCATGGTATCGATCTCTCCGACATCCGTGAAAGCACGGAGGAGTAGCACAGGCAAGGCCTCCCGCAGATAACATCCGGGGGCCTTGTCATATCCTGGAAAGCGTCAGCGTTTCGGCGCCCGCATTGAACGCTTTCAGCTCTGCCCCGGCTGCAGCCGACGGAAAATCCGCTCGATCTGGGCAACAGCGGCAAAAAAGACGATGCCGGAGAAAGAGGCGAGCACGACGGCGGCAAAGAGCCTTTCCGCCTGATAGTTGAATGTCGACTGGATGATGACGGCGCCCAGCCCCTGGTTCGAACCGATCCACTCCCCGACAATCGCGCCGATCACACAGGTGGTTGCCGAAATGCGCAGCGACGCAAAGAGCAAGGGGGCAGACCGTGGGGCGCGCAGGCGCCAGAACGTCTCCCACCGGCTCGCCGAAAGCACATGCATCAGGTCAAGCTCGCTCGCAGTCGCCAGATTGAGGCCCCGGGCCGTATTCACCAGGGTTGGGAAGAAGCAGATCAGAGCGGCGATGATGACCTTTGGCAGCATGCCGAGGCCGAAGATGAGGATGATAATCGGCGCGAGCGCCAGCACCGGGATGGTGTTGAAGAGCAGGACAACGGGAAAATAGGCGGCCTGGAACCGCGGATTATAGACAAAGGCAACCGCCAGGATCACAGCGAGACTATTGCCCAGGAGGAAGCCGAGGCCCGCCTCACCCCATGTCGGGACGGCGTTCGACAGCAGGAAGCGCCATTCGATGCCAAGCGTACGCAGGATCGCCAGCGGCGTTGGAACGATATAGGACGGAACGCCGAGGGCCGGCACCAGCCATTGCCAGGCGAGGAGCAGCGAAAGGGCACCGATCACAGGAAGGCTGATCGCCTCGGTGAGGGATAGCGGACGGTGCGTCATGCAGCCGAACTCCCCTGCTGCAACAATTGGCGCAGATGGGCGGCGGTCTCCTGGACATCGAGACTCTCGCGCCGACAGAGCCCACGCTCGTCTTTCAGCGGTGCAAGGTCGATCAGCGCCTGGACGCGGCCCGGATTGGCCGCCAGGACCAGCACGCGTCCGCCGAGATAGATCGCCTCGACGACGCTGTGGGTGACGAACAGGATGGTCGTGCCGGTCCGGCGCCAGACGTCCAGAAGCTCGTCGTTCAGTCGTTCACGGGTGATCTCGTCGAGCGCACCGAAGGGTTCGTCCATGAGCAGGATATCCGGCTCGCATTGAAGCGCGCGCGCTATGGCGACGCGTTGGCGCTGGCCCCCGGACAATTGATGCGGATAGCGGTCGGCCAGATGCGACAGGCCGACCAGTTCGATCCAGTGGTCGGGCCGCGGATCGACCGATCGCGAGACGCTGTTCTTCCCCACCTGCAGCGGCAGCGCGACATTCTCCCTCACAGTCCGCCACGGCAGCAGCGTTGCGTCCTGAAAGACGAAGGCGACCTCGCGCCGCCGGCGCGCCTCCGAGGCTGTCCTGCCGAGCACCGACAGCCGCCCGTCGAGCGGCGGGAGAAGATCCGCCACCGCACGCAGCAAGGTCGACTTGCCACAGCCGGAAGGACCGAGAATGGTCAGAAACTCGCCCCTGCCGACGCTGAGATCGACGCCGGACAGAATGCGGGTCGTCTCGGCGGTGCCGGCATAGCCGACAGCCAGATCCTTGGTTTCGATGGCCGCTGCTTCAGGCAAATCCGCTCTCACGCAATCTTCGGACGGTCGTCCGCCGTCATGTCGAGTATCTCAGTCGTATAGCAATCCTCCAGCTTCGGCGCGCCGCTCTTGAACTGACCGATTTTGTCGTAGACGGAAATCTGCTCGGCAAGCGCGGCCGGATCGAAGCTGCCCCAGCCATCCCTACCGGTCGCCGTGTCAAAGCTCAGCGACAGGATGCGCGACACCGTCTTCAGCTCTACGGCAAGATCGAGCTGCGGATAGGCTTCCACCGTCAGTTTGACTGCCTCTTCAGGATGTTCATGCGTCCAGGCCCAGCCCTTGGCGACGGCACGCAGCACCTTTGCCAGTGTCTCGGCATGGCCGCTCACGGCATCGTCGGTGGCAAAATAGACGTTGGCGTAGGAGGGCAGGCCCGTATCCTTCATCATCAGATCGATGCGGTCGGGGCCGATGATGGAAAGGGCCTGCGTGTTGGTGATCCATCCGGTGACGGCATCGACCTGGCCGGTCATCAGCGGCGTCATGTCGAAGCCGATATTGGTGATGGTCAGGCTCGAGGGATCGATATTGTTCTTCAGCAGGATGGCATCGAGCACATAACGGGCCGTCGGCTGGATGCCGATGCGCTTGCCGATCATATCCTTGACGGTGCGGATCGGCGCCTTGGGCAGCGAATAAAAGGCGAAAGGCGCCATGCGGAAACCGCAGGCGAAGATCTTGATCGGCACGCCGGATGAACGGGCTAGAAGAAGCTGTGCCGAATCCGAGAATTGGCCGAGCTGCGCATCACCCGTGATCACGGGCGGCACCGTTGCAGAATTGGGACCGCCGGGGGAAAACTCGACATCGAGACCCTCGGCCTGGAACAGGCCCTGCTTGACTGCGACGATATCGCCGATCTGTCCGTTGCTCATCAGCCAGTCATATTTGATGACGACCTTGGATGCGGCGGCTTTGGAGTGACGCGGCACGAACACGCTGATCCCTGCCGTCGCTGCAGCAAGGGCAAAGGCTCCGCCCTTCAGGACGGTACGCCTGCCGACCACGATTTGTTTGTCATCCCCGCTCATTTTGCTTGCCTTTCCCCTTGTTGGATTTTTGGACGACCGGCCGATTGCGCTCGCTATTGCGGGTCGATGTCACCGATCGGGCCGCCTGCGGACCACGCATAGATTTCCCAGAGATTGTCGTCAGGATCGGCGAAATAGACGCATCGCGCGTTCCAGACATAGTCCTGCGGCGGCGCATGGAAGAGCACGCCCGCAGCTTTCAGCTCCGCATAGGCAGCATCGACCTGCTCTGGCGAGGCGAGTTCGAGGGCTGCGCAGGCCTTGTGCGCACCTGGAGGGGCACGGCGGCTTGAGACACCGGTATTCTCGGCGATATGCTCGATCTCCCAGAGCGCCAGCGTCACGCCCGCCCCTTTAAAATCGGCAAAGCCGGGAGCACGGCGGCGCGGTTTGAAGCCAAGACGCTCGACATAGAAAGCCGATGCTTTGTCGATATCCTCGACCAGGAAGCAAATGTCGGTAATCGGATTGGTTTGGGCAAAAGCGGTCATATGGGCCTCCTGATGGGAAAAGCCTCGCAGACCGCAGCCTCAAGAGATTTCAAATTCGTGCGGTTGTCTTTCGCAAAGCTGCTGATCTGTCATCGGCAAGAGCCGGCTCAAAGACGGACCGAACGCTGGTATTCTTTCGGGGACGCCCCCATCAGACGGCGAAAGACGCTGGAGAAATGCGCCTGGCTTGAAAAGCCCGTGGCATAAGCGATGTTTGCGAGCGTCTCCTTGCCATCGGCGAGGTAAAGCCGTGCTCGTTCGATCCTGCGTTCGAGAACGAAGCGATGCGGCGCCAAACCCGCCGCCCGTTTGAATTCCCGGCTGAAGTGAAAGGGGCTCATATGGGCCACCCCGGCCAGCTCCTCGACACTCAGATCGGATTTGCCAAGCAGGTTCTCGATGTAATCGATCACACGCCGGAGATTGTCCGATGTCAGCGGACGATCGCCGGTTTCAGGTTTGGCGCCCAGCAGTTTTACGACGCAGCAGGCGAGCGCCATCCCCAGATGCTGCATCAAAAGCAGGTCGTCGCGCCCGGTCTTCTCGGCGGCAAATGCGAGGGAGAGCGCGACCTGCAGCGTTGTCGGATCAGTCGTCGCGCTGAGCGCGTCACTATCCCAATGCTCGGGATCGAAGCGAGAGCCCCCGATGCCGCTGTAAAGCGCAGGTGACTGGAAGATCGAGATATAATCCGCCGCATCGCCCTCGACTTCGAGGACCGTGGCGGCCGGTTGAAATCCCAGGGTGAACGGCGGCCTCTCAACCTTGCGGAATGCCCCGCTTTCAAGCCGATAGGCATATTTGCCGTGCGCCGTGCGGTTGATCGAAATTCTATGAAGGGAGCCCCTCGAAACCATTTGCCCCGCGGCGCTGCGATAGGTCTCGACGATCATGTCGCGTTGAACGAAGGCCTTGTAGCCTCCGAGGGATGGCCGGCTTATTGAGAAAATCTGCGGATCGATATCGGGCATTGTTTCATTCTCCCGGCAGGGGAGAAGCAAGTTGCGCGCCAAGTGGAGCGAAGCTTCGCGCTAGATATCAACGTCGCAGCATAAAACCCGACGGTGCCCATGAAATCGTGACTTTACGCCTGCTGTCGCGCCACGCGGCACCGCGGCCTAGCAGGAGTTCACCTTCGGCAAATTTGGTCGCATGCGCAAGAATTATGCAGTGCATATTCTTCTTGATCGGTGGCTGCAGACTCATCTGACCGCTCTGAAAACCGCCAAGCCTCCGAAATCATTCCCGCTCGCGGGAAATCGCAGCCAGGGATGAGCTTTCGCTCCATCCACTCTTTTCCCCCGGAGATCGTTCTTTTGGAAATTCGTTCCTATCCACCGGCATTAATCCATTTAATCTATAGACATAATTAATTGGAGAGAAATTGCGATGAGTATCGAAAAGTCTGAAAAGGGTCTCGGAAGGCGAGATCTGCTGAAACTGTCTGCCGCGGCCGGGGTCGCCGTCGCCGGTGCATCCCTCATCGGGCAGAAGCCGGCTTTTGCCGCCGGCGAAGAACTGTCGCTGAAAGGCAAGCGCATCGCCATCAGCGCAACCGGCACCGATCACTTCTTCGATCTGCAGGCCTATAATGCCCAGATCGAGGAGGTAAAGCGCCTCGGCGGCGAGCCGATCGCCGTCGATGCCGGACGCAACGACGGCAAGCTGGTCTCGCAGTTGCAGACGCTGATCGCCCAGAAGCCGGATGCAATCGTTCAAATCCTGGGCACGCTCAGCGTCATCGATCCCTGGCTGAAGAAGGCGCGCGATGCCGGGATCCCGGTTCTGACCGTCGACGTCGGTTCGACCAATTCGATCAACAACACCACCTCCGATAACTGGGGCATCGGCAAGGATCTGGCGCTGCAGCTCGTCTCCGATATCGGCGGCGAAGGCAATATCGTCGTCTTCAACGGCTTCTACGGCGTAACCCCCTGCGCGATCCGCTACGACCAGTTGGTTAATGTCGTCAAATATTTCCCGAAGGTGAAAATCCTCCAGCCGGAACTGCGCGACGTCATCCCGAATACCGTGCAGGACGCCTTCACGCAGATCACGGCCATCCTCAACAAATATCGGGAAAAGGGGTCGATCAAGGCGATCTGGTCAGCTTGGGACATTCCGCAGCTTGGCGCGACCCAGGCCTTGGCGGCAGCCGGGCGGACAGAGATCCGCACCTACGGCGTCGATGGCAGCCCGGAAGTGCTGCAGCTCATCGCCGATCCGAATTCGCCGGCTGGCGCCGATGTCGCCCAGCAGCCGGCGGAAATCGGCCGCACCGCCATTCGCAACGTCGCCAAGCTGCTCGCCGGCCAGACACTACCGCGCGAGACCTATGTTCCGGCACTGCTCGCCAACAAGACCAATGTCGGCGAAGTCACCAAGAAGCTCGGCATCGGCTGACATTGAACCCGAGCGATCCGATCATCGCCGCATCGCTCGGAATCTGCTCGCCCGGAGAGATCGACATGACGGCCATTTCGTTGAAGCAGCCGGTGACGGCACGCGACGACATCATCCGCTTTGAAGGCATCGTCAAGCATTTCGGCGGCGCGCAGGCGCTTGCCGGTGCGTCGCTGATCGTCAGGCGCGGCACCATCCACGGTCTCGTCGGTCAGAACGGCGCCGGCAAGTCGACGCTGATCAAGCTGCTGGCAGGTCTTCACCAGCCGGATGGCGGCCGCATCGAGATCGAAGGGCAAACATTCGACAGGCTGACGCCGCATCTTGCCGAAGAGCTCGGCATCCACTTCATTCACCAGGACCGGCTGCTGGTGCCGACCTTCACCGTCGGCGAAGCCCTGTTCCTTGGCCGGGAACCACGCATCGCGGGCACACCGTTCCTCGACCGGCGACTGATGCAGCGCCGCGCATCTGACATTCTCAACGACTATTTCGGCATCCGGTTGCCGAACGCCGCCTTGATCGGCGAATTGTCGACCGCCGAAAAGCAGATCGTGCAAATCACCCGCGCCCTCCTCAATCAGCCAAAGGTGCTCGTCTTCGACGAGCCGACGGCCGCATTGGTGCGCCGCGAGGCCGATATCCTCTTCCGGCTGATCCGCCGTCTGCGCGACGAAGGCGTCACCATCATCTATATCTCGCATTACCTGAACGAAATCGAAGAGCTCTGCGACCACGTCACCGTGCTGCGCAACGGGCTGGACGTCGCCTCCCTGCCGATCGGCGACACCTCGGCCGGCGCGATTGCGCGGCTGATGGTCGAACGCGACATCAAGGAGATGTTTCCAAAGCCGGAAGTGACGCCGGGCGAAGACATCCTCAAGGTCGAGCAGCTGTCGGCGCCGGGGAAATATAGCGACGTGAGTTTCACGCTTCGCCGCGGCGAGGTGCTCGGCCTCACCGGCCTGCTCGGCTCCGGCGCAAAGGAGCTGGTCCGCGCTCTCTTCGGTCTGGAGACCCCGGCTTCCGGCCATATCGAGATCAGCGGCAAGGCTGCCCGTTTCACCAATCCCACCCAGGCAGCCGGCCGCGAGATCGCCCTGGTGCCGGAAGATCGGCGTCGCCACGGCGTCGCGCTCGACCTCAGCGTCGCGGAAAATATCAGCCTTTCGAGCCTTGGCCGCTTCACGCGTTTCGGCTTTCTTGATCGCAGACGCGAACAGAGAGAAGTCGACGGTCTGATTACGCGGCTGCAGGTGAAGACCAATGGCCGCGATGCCCTGCTGCGCACGCTTTCGGGCGGCAACCAGCAGAAGATCGCCATCGCCAAGTGGCTGAGCCGCCGCTCCGAGGTCTATCTCCTCGACGAACCAACTGTCGGCGTCGATATCGGCTCCAAGGTCGAGATCTATACGCTGATCGGCGAACTGGCGGCGCGCGGCGCCGGCGTCATCGTGCTGTCTTCGGATCTGCCCGAACTGATCGGCATCACCGATCGCATCCTGGTGCTCTTCCGCGGCCGCGTGGCGCGGGAATTCATCTCGTCGGAGACCACGGCAGATGCGGTGCTCGCTCAATCGACCGGATCATCCGAAGGACAACGCCATGTCGGCTGAAGTGGAATTCGCGCCTTCCGGTTTTTCCGCTGCGGAACCGCCGCCCCGGCCGGCCGGCAATATTGCCGCTGCGGCATTGCGCTTCGGATCGCTGATCGCTTTCGCCGCCATTCTGATCATCTTCTCGCTGACCGCACCCTATTTTCTCAGCATCGGCAATATCGGCAACGTGCTCGGTCAATCGGCCATCTCAGGCGTGCTTGCCATCGGGTTGACGATCGTGCTGATCGCAGGCGGCTCCAATGTCGTCACCGGTGGCATCGACCTGTCGCTCGCTGCCAATATGGGTCTCAGCGCCGCCGTCTATGCGAGCCTGACGCAACTCGGCTACGGAGATGCGACGGCGATTGCCGCGACAATCTTGACCGGCGCCCTGATCGGCTCGGTCAATGCAATCGCCGTCGTCTATGCCGGCATCGTGCCGCTGCTGGCCACGCTTGCCGTCATGAATGTCGTCGCCGGCCTGGAGTTGGTGCTGACCGGCAATACCGTCCTGCCGGCCTCGACACCTTTCCTATCGGCGCTCTCGGCCTCGGATCCTTTCGGCATCCCGGTTCTTGCCTATGTGCTCCTCGGCTTCACGGCGATCACCACGGCGATCGTGCAATATACCCCGCTCGGCCTGCGTCTCTATGCCGTCGGTGAGTTCCCGGATGCGGCGCGTGCCGCCGGCCTGCCGCTTCGCCGGCTGCTCGCCGGCGCCTTCGTCGCCAGCGGCGTCTCCGGCGGGATCGCCGGCATCCTGTCGGTTTCCTATCTGAGCGGCAGCACGACCGGCGCCGGCGAGATGCTGTTGCCCGTCGTCGTGACGGCCCTGCTCGGCTCGGTCTTTTCGCGCCGGCTGGTTCCGACGATCACCGGGACGCTGCTTTCGGCCCTTTTGGTCGGCTTCCTGGTCAACGGTTTCCAGCTGCTGAACATTTCGAGCACGCTGGTCAGCGGCGTCCAGGGTGTGCTCATTCTCATCGTCGTTTCCGCAACCACGCTGCTGCGCCGACAGGAGGCCTGACATGTCGCTCCAGACCCCTCCCCTCGCCAGCATCGGCTTGCCGCGTCTTATCGCTGGCGGCCTGGTGCGCTATGGGCTGATCCTCGCCCTGGTTGCGGTATTTGCCGCCTTTTCCGTGGCAACGCCGACATTCCTGACGCCTGCGAACCTGCAGAGCATCCTGGTCAACAATTTCACGCTGCTTGCCATCGTCTCCGTCGCCATGACCTTCGCCGTCGGGTCGGGCGGCATCGATCTTTCGGTGGGAACGGCGATGGATTTCGCCAGTTTCGCCTTCGTTTCGCTCGTCCTCGCCGGGCAGCCGGTGGCAGTCGCCGCACTCGCGGGACTGGCCGCCGGAGCGTTCGTCGGTGCCTTCAACGCGCTGCTGATTTCAGGGATCGGCGTGTCGCCATTCCTCGCCACGCTCGGCACGCTGTTCATCGGCCGCAGCGTTCAGCAGCTGCTGACCAATGGCGGCAATCCGGTCTATCTGCCGCCGAACGGCGTGCCGGAAGCCTTCCGTTTTCTCGGCCATGGCACGATCGCCGGCTTCCCGGTGCCGCTTGCCGCTGCCATTGTCGTCATTGTAGCCGCTGCGGTCGTTTTTGCCCGCACGCGTTTCGGCCGCGTCATCCTGTCGATCGGCATCCAGCCGGGGGTCGTGCGCTATTCCGGCATCGCCGCGCCGGCCCATGTCGCGGTGACTTTCATCCTGGTCGGGTTGATCGCGGCAATCGCCGGCCTGATCCTGACCGCAACCGTCACCACCTACATTCCCTCCTCGGGCAATGCCTTCCTGCTGAATGCAATCGGCGCGACCTTCATCGGCACGACGCTCAGCCCACTCGGGCGGCCGAATGTCGGCGGGACCGTTCTCGGGGCGCTGCTGCTCAGCATCGTCGCCAATGGCCTGCTGCTGACCGATCTGAACTTCTACTGGCAGCAGGTCGGCACGGGAACGTTGATCTTCGCCGTGCTCGCCCTGAGCTTCATCAACAGAAAGACCGCCGGCGCCGCTTAAGAGAAGTCGCAACTGCGGTGGTATCCTCGGAAGCGGTTCTATCCCGCCGAGGCGTCCGAAATCATTCTGGATACGGCATTCTTCCAGCCGATGATCTTGCCCTGCCGCTCGGTCTCATCCATTGAAGGGCTGAAGCGGCGGTCGCAGGCCCAGGCTTTCGCAAAATCCCGCTTGCCGGGCCAGATGCCGGCTTTCGAGCCGGCAAGCCAGGCTGCGCCCAGCGCTGTCGTCTCGCGGATCGCCGAGCGATCGACAGGGTTTCCCGTCATGTCGGCCAGGCACTGCATGGTCCAATCCGAATCCGCCATGCCACCATCGACGCGCAACACGGTTTCCAGCTGGTTGGCGCCCCAGTCTTTCTTCATCGCCACCAGCAGGTCGAGCGTCTGGTAGGCGACGGATTCAAGCACGGCGCGGGCAAATTCCGCCGGCCCGCTGTTTCGCGTCAGGCCGAAGATCGCGCCGCGCGCCGCTGGATCCCAGTAGGGCGCGCCGAGGCCGGTGAAGGCTGGGACGATATAGACCTGCTGTCCGGGATCGGCCTTGGCGGCAAGCACTCCTGCCTCGGATGCCTGGCCGATGATGCCGAGGCCGTCGCGCAGCCATTGCACGGCAGCACCGGCGATGAAGATCGAGCCCTCGAGCGCATAGGTCGTCTCGCCGTCGAGCCGGCAGGCGATCGTCGTCAGCATCCGGTTGGAGGAGGAAACACGATCCCGGCCGGTGTTCAACAGGGCAAAGCAGCCGGTGCCGTAGGTGGATTTCATCATGCCGGGCTCGAAGCAGGCATTGCCCACGGCCGCTGCCTGCTGGTCGCCGGCGACCCCGAGGATCGGAAGTTCCGCGCCGAACAGAGCCTTGTCGACGCGGCCGAAATCATCGGCGCATTCCCTGACCTCAGGAAGCATGGCGGCCGGAATGCGGAGAATGCCGAGAAGTTCCTCGTCCCAGGCACCGTCGTCGATATTGTAGAGCAGAGTCCTCGATGCATTGGTCGCATCGGTGGCATGCACGCGCCCATCAGTCAGATTGTAGATCAGCCAGCTGTCGATCGTGCCGAAGCAGACATCGCCGGCCTCGGCCTTCTCACGCAGGCCATCGACATTGTCGAGCAGCCAGCGCAGCTTCGTTCCGGAGAAATAGGGGTCGAGCAGCAGCCCTGTCTTGGCGCTGAACAGCTTCTCGTAGCCGTCTGCCTTCAGGCTCTCGCACATTTCTGCGGTGCGCCTGTCCTGCCAGACGATCGCGCGGTGAAGCGGTTTTCCTGACCCGCGGTCCCAGACGACCGCCGTCTCGCGCTGGTTGGTGATGCCGATCGCGGCAATGTCGGCCGCATCAAGTCCAGCATCGACAATCGCCTTACGCACTGTGTCGACGACGGACTGCCAGATTTCGGCGGCGTCGTGCTCCACCCATCCAGGCTGCGGATAATATTGGGTGATCTCCGCCTGCGCCGAGCCGGCCATTTTCATGTCGCCATCGAAGATGATGGCGCGCGACGACGTCGTGCCCTGGTCGATTGAAAGAATATAGCCGCTCATATCCGTCTCCGGCTCGCACGAAGCCGCTCCGCCTGCAGAGGACAGCAGGACGCGGACGTTTCATGAGAGAAAGATTGTGGGTGCCACCGGCTTGCTGCCGGTGGCAGGAAGTGATGGCCGGAAGCCTCGTCGCCTCCGGCCGGGTCCGCCTTACTTCTTCTGCCAGCTCTTGACGAGTTCGTCGTAGTTGACAGTGACCGGCTTGTCCTTCTCGTTCTCGATCTTCAACTGCGGGGCAAGGTTGCCGTTCTTCACCGCATCCGCGTTCCAATAAGCGAGATCATGCTCCTCGGCGAGTTTCGGGCCGATGTCGCCCTGGACCTTGGCGCGTTCCAGGCGCTGCAGCACCTTTTCCTGCTCGGAGCAAAGCGAGTCCATCGCTTCCTGTGCCGTCTTGGCGCCGGAAGAAGCATCGCCAATCGCCTGCCACCAAAGCTGAGCGAGCTTCGGATAGTCAGGAACGTTCGTACCGGTCGGCGACCACTGAAGGCGGGCCGGCGAACGATAGAATTCGATCAGACCGCCGAGTTTCGGCGCACGATCGGTGAAGGACTTGTGATCCAGCGTCGACTGGCGAATGAAGGTCAGACCCATATGGCTCTTCTTCACGTCGACAGTCTTCGAGGTGACGAACTGCGCATAGAGCCAGGCCGCCTTGGCGCGGTCGTCAGGCGTGGACTTCATCAGCGTCCACGAACCGGCGTCCTGATAGCCGAGCTTCATGCCGTCCTTCCAGTAGACGCCATGCGGGCTCGGTGCGAAACGCCATTTCGGCGTGCCGTCCGCGTTGACGACCGGCAGGCCTTCCTTGACGAAGTCGGCGGTGAAGGCCGTGTAGGTGAACATCTGCTGGGCGACTTCACCCTGCGACGGGACCGGGCCGGATTCGGAGAAGGTCATGCCCTGGGCGGCAGCCGGTGCATAGGCCTTCATCCAATCCAGATATTTCTGGATGGAATAGACCGCGGCAGGGCCGTTGGTATCGCCGCCGCGCGCCACGCACGAGCCGACCGGACGGGAGTTCTCGTCGACCTTGATGCCCCATTCATCGACGGGCTTGCCGTTCGGAATGCCCTTGTCGCCGTTGCCGGCCATCGACAGCCAGGCATCGGTGAAGCGCCATCCGAGCGATGGGTCCTTCTTGCCGTAGTCCATATGACCGAAGACCTTCTTGCCGTCGATCTCGCGGCCGGTGAAGAACTCGGCAATATCCTCATAGGCCGACCAGTTGACCGGCACGCCGAGATCGTAGCCGTACTTCGCCTTGAAGTCCGCCTTGTTCTTCTCGTCGTTGAACCAGTCGTAACGGAACCAGTAGAGGTTCGCGAACTGCTGGTCAGGCAGCTGGTAGAGCTTGCCGTCAGGCGCCGTGGTGAAGGACTTGCCGATGAAGTCGTCGATGTCGAGGCCGGGATTGGTGACATCCTTGCCTTCGTTGGCCATCCAGTCGGTCAGCGAGCGCGCCTGCTGATAGCGCCAATGGGTGCCGATCAGGTCGCTATCGTTGATATAGGCGTCATAGATGTTTTCGCCGGACTGCATCTGCGTCTGCAGCTTCTCGACCACGTCGCCTTCGCCGATGAGGTCGTGAGTGATTTTGATGCCGGTGATCGCCGTGAAGGCGGGCGCCAGCACCTTCGATTCGTATTCATGGGTCGTGATCGTTTCGGACACAACCTTGATGTCCATGCCGGCGAAAGGCTTCGCAGCATCAACGAACCACTGCATTTCCTTTTCCTGGTCGGCGCGTGGAAGCGTCGAGAGATCGCCGACTTCCTTGTCGAGGAACGTCTTGGCCTCGTCCATGCCGGCATAGGCCGAAGCTGTCATTGCCAGCAGCAAGCCTGCTGTCGTCGTCAATAAGTGCCTTCGCATAATATCCTCCCAGGGTTTGCGATTGCAGTTACGTCTCAGGCGGCCAGTACCCCCGGCCATCTGTCTTCTCCTTGCCGTCACACGTAGCGGAAGACGCCGATGGCGTAGACCACGGAGATGGCAAGAGCCCACCACAGGTTGGGCCCACCGAGCCCAAGCCATGCAAGATGAATGAAAGCGCTGCCCAGCAGCGAAATGAAGAGCCGGTCGCCGCGCGTCGTCTCGAACCGCAGCACGCCCGTGCGCGGCGAGCCGCCCGGCGAAAAATATTCCCAGACGCTCATGGCGATCAGAAGCGCCAGGATCGTCAGGAAGAACAGCGTCGTCGGCAGCGTCCAGGCCATCCAGGAAAAATTCATGACCGTCTCCTCCTCAAACGCGCCCGAGCGCGAAGCCCTTGGCGATGTAGTTGCGGACGAAATAGATGACGAGCGCGCCCGGAATGATGGTGAGCACGCCAGCCGCCGCCAGCACGCCCCAGTCCATGCCCGAGGCGGAGACCGTTCGCGTCATGATCGCCGAGATCGGCTTTGCCGCCGTCGTCGTCAGCGTGCGGGCCAGCAGCAGCTCGACCCACGAGAACATGAAGCAGAAGAAGCCCGCGACCCCGACGCCGCTCGCAATCAGCGGAATGAAGATCTTGATGAAGAAACGCGGGAAGGAATAACCGTCGATATAGGCGGTTTCGTCGATCTCCTTCGGCACACCGGACATGAAACCTTCGAGGATCCAGACGGCGAGCGGCACGTTGAACAGGCAGTGGGCAAGGGCCACGGCGATGTGCGTGTCGATCAGGCCGAAGGCCGAATAGAGCTGGAAGAACGGCAGCGCGAAGACCGCCGGCGGCGCCATGCGGTTGGTCAGCAGCCAGAAGAACAGGTGCTTGTCGCCGAGGAAGCGGTAGCGCGAGAAGGCATAGGCTGCCGGCAGCGCCGCCGCGACCGAGATCACCGTGTTCATCACCACATAGATGATCGAGTTGATATAGCCGTTATACCAGGATGGATCGGTGAAGATGACCGTGTAGTTGCGCAGCGTCGGGTTCGTCGGCCAGAGCGAGAAAGCGCCGGTGATCTCCGAATTCTCCTTGAAGCTCATATTGACGAGCCAGTAGATCGGCAGGATCAGGAAGACGATGTAGATCGTCGGAACGAGCCAGGAGAGGCTGCCTGCAGGTTTGTATTTGTTGCTCATATCTCGCCCTCCCTTTCAGCTCGCGTCGTCGCTGCTGGTCATCACGGTGTAGAACACCCATGAGAGCAGCAGGATGATGAGGAAGTAGATGATCGACATTGCCGCCGCCGGGCCAAGATCGAACTGGCCGACTGCCGTCTTCACGAGGTCGATGGAAAGGAAGGTCGTCGAGTTGCCAGGCCCGCCGCCGGTGACGACGAAAGGCTCGGTATAGATCATGAAACTGTCCATGAAGCGCAGGAGGACGGCGATCAGCAGCACCCGCTTCATCTTCGGCAGCTGAATGTAGCGGAAGACCGACCAGCGCGAGGCGCCATCGATCTTGGCCGCCTGGTAATAGGCATCCGGGATCGAGACCAGGCCGGCATAGCAAAGCAGCACGACGAGGCTTGTCCAGTGCCAGACGTCCATGACGATGACGGTCACCCAGGCATCGATCGGATCGCGGACATAATTATAGTCGAGGCCGATCGCTTCGAGGGTGTGGCCGAGCAGGCCGATATCGACGCGTCCGAAGACCTGCCAGATGGTGCCGACGACGTTCCACGGAATGAGCAGCGGCAGCGCCATCAGCACCAGGCAGACGGGAACGCCCGGTCCTGATTTCGGCATGTTGAGCGCGATGAAGATGCCAAGCGGAATCTCCAGCGCCAGGATGATGAAGGAGAACAGCAGATTGCGCTGCAGCGATTCCCAGAAGCGGTCGGAATGCAGGGTCTGGACGAACCAGTCGGTACCAGCCCAGAAGAACTCGTTGTTGCCGAACGTATCCTGCACCGAATAGTTGACGACGGTCATCAGCGGGATGACGGCCGAAAACGCCACGAGCAGCAGCACCGGCAGGACCAGAAACCAGGCTTTGTTATTCCACGTCTTCTGCATGGCTCAGGCCTCCCTGCCGACACGCCAACTGTCGGCGTAGATGCTGATGGCGGACGGATCGAAGGTGACGCGGGCATCCGCGGGAATGTCGGCGTCTTCAGGCACGACGATGGCGATCGGCTGGCCGGCAAAGCGGGCGCGCACGATCTTCTGCCGGCCGATATCCTCGACCTTGCTGACGGTGACCGGCATGCCCTCCCGTCCCAGGCGAATGAATTCGGGGCGGATGCCGAGTTCGGTTTTGACCGTGCCTGATGTCTTCGGCGCGTAATCGAGCGTCAGCGTCTCGTCTCCGACCTTGACCGCGCTGCCCTCGATTGTCGCTGGCATGAAATTCATACCCGGCGAACCGATGAAGTAACCGACGAAGGTGTGGCTCGGCCGCTCGAAGAGCTCGGCCGGCGTGCCGATCTGGACGATCTGGCCGTCATACATGACGACCACCTTTTCGGCGAAGGTCAGTGCTTCCGTCTGGTCGTGGGTGACATAGACCATGGTGAAGCCGAACTGCTTGTGCAGCCGCTTCAGCTGCGAGCGCAGCACCCATTTCATATGCGGATCGATGACGGTCAGCGGCTCGTCGAACAGGATGGCGTTGACGTCGTTGCGCACCAGTCCGCGGCCGAGCGAGATCTTCTGCTTCTGGTCGGCCGTCAGGCCCTGCGCCTTGCGCCTGGCCCAGCCGGCAAGATCGATCATTTCGAGGATGTCGCGGACACGCCGGTCGACATCCGCCTCGGCCACGCCGCGGTTGCGCAGAGGAAAGGCGAGATTGTCGTACACGGTCATCGTGTCGTAGATGACGGGAAACTGGAAGACCTGGGCGATGTTACGGCTCTGCGTCGAAAGGTTCGTGACATCGTTGCCGTCGAACAGGATGCGGCCATGTGAGGGCTGCAGCAGGCCGGAGATGATGTTGAGCAGCGTGGTCTTGCCACAGCCGGAAGGACCGAGCAGCGCATAGGCGCCGCCATCGTTCCATTCGTGGTCGACTTCCTTCAGGGAATAATCCTTGTCGGACTTCGGATTGGCGCCGTAGGCGTGGCGGATATGGTCGAGCGTGATGCGTGCCATTGTGCTCTCCTATACCTTTCCGGCCGCAGCGATGGCGCGGCCGTCGCTGCCGAAGGCCATCAGGTGGCGGGTGTCGAGAAAAGCTTCGACCTCCATGTCGGGATCGATGTCGTGAATGCCATGCGCCAGCATCACCCAGCGCACACCGTCATATTCCAGGTGAACGAAGCTCTCGGAGCCGGTGATCTCGGAAACCAGCGTGCGCGCCTGCAGGCGGGCCGCATCGCCGGTCTGCGGCGCAAGGCCGAGATGATGCGGGTGGAAAGCGATGGTGACGGGACCATCTGGCACGACGGCCAGATGCGAGGGAACCGAGATCGTGACCCCGCTCGGACGCGTGAACACATTGCCGGATTTCGTGACGTCGAGGGTGTTCAGCGGCGGATCGGCGAAAATGCCGGCGGTGGCGAGATTGACGGGTCGGCGATAAACCTCGATCGTCGGCCCGAACTGGGTCACCCGGCCCTGGTTCAGCGTTGCCGTGTTGCCGCCAAGCAGGAGCGCCTCGGAAGGCTCGGTCGTCGCATAGACGAAGATCGCGCCGGATTGGGCAAAGATCTTCGGCAGTTCCTCGCGCAGTTCCTCGCGCAGCTTGTAATCGAGATTGGCGAGCGGCTCGTCCATCAGCACGAGGCTGGCATTCTTGACGAGTGCGCGCGCGAGCGCCGTGCGCTGCTGCTGGCCGCCGGACAGATTGAGCGGGGTGCGGTCGAGATAGGGCGTGAGCTTCAGCAGCTCGGCCGCCTTGCGCACCTCACGGTCGATCGTGGCGGCATCCTTGCCCGATATGCGCATCGGCGAGGCGATGTTGTTGTAGACGGTCAGTGCCGGATAGTTGATGAATTGCTGGTAGACCATGGCGACGTTGCGCTTCTGCACCGGCATGCCGGTGACGTCAGTGCCGTCGAAATGGATCGAGCCGCCGGTCGGCCGGTCAAGCCCCGCCATCAGCCGCATCAGAGAGGTCTTACCCGCGAGCGTCGGCCCGAGCAGGACGTTCAGCGTGCCTCGCTCGAGAACCAGATCGGTCGGATAGATATGATAGTCCGCGCCCACCATCTTGGCAGCGTTTCGCAGTTCCAGCATTCCGATTCCCGTGCCTCCACGCATCGGGGACCACATGACTCCTACCCGGCCATCGCCGGCATGGCAGCCATGTACTCCTCCAGTGACTGGGCCTGCTCCTTCGAAAGGCGCAGACCATCCTTTGTTCTCCTCCACAGCACGTCTTCGGCGTGCCGGGCCCATTCATGTTCGACGAGATAGGTGACCTCTGCCTCGTAGAGATCGCCGCCGAACAGCCGTCCGAGATCGTCGATGCCGCTGGCATCGCCAAGCAGCGCCTCGGCCCTGGTGCCATAGCGGCGCACCAGCCGGCGGGCATGCCGATCGGCGAGGAACGAATAACGCCGCTTCAGCTTGGCGACCTCCGCTTCGTAACCCCTGACCGCGAAGTCGCCGCCCGGCAGATGGCTTTTGGCCGTCCACGGGGCGCCTTTGGCGCCGATCGAAGCACCGATCTTCTCCAGCGCATGTTCGGAAAGCCGGCGATAGGTGGTGAGCTTGCCGCCGAAGACGTTGAGCAGAGGCGCAGCGGCACCTTCGCCTTCCAGCTTCAGCACATAGTCACGCGTCGCCTCCTGCGCCTTCGAGGCGCCATCATCATAAAGTGGCCTGACCGCAGAATAGGTCCAGACGATATCCTCCGGCCTGACCGGCTCCTTGAAATATTCAGACGCTGCATTGCAGAGATAGATGGTCTCCTCCTCGGAGATCCGGACATCCCGGGGATCGGCGGTATAGTCGCGATCCGTGGTGCCGATCAGAGTGAAGTCGCCCTCGTAGGGGATGGCGAAGATGATGCGGTTATCGGGATTCTGGAAGAAATAGGCTCTCACATCGTCGAATTTCTTCTTCACGACGATATGGCTGCCCTGGACGAGGCGGACATGATGGGCTTCGTTCTGGCCGATGGCGGAACGAATGACATGGTCGACCCAGGGACCGGCGGCATTGACCAACATGCGGGCTTGATGGTTGTCATTGCGACCGGTGAGGGTATCGGTGGTCTCGATATGCCACAGGCCATTCTCGCGCCTTGCCGACACCACCTTGGTGCGCGGCATGATCAGCGCGCCCTTGTCGGCGGCATCGCGGGCGTTCAGCACCACCATGCGGGCATCGTCGACCCAGCCGTCGGAATATTCGAAGGCCTTGGAAAACAGCGCCTTCAGCGGCTTGCCGGCCGGATCGCGGCGCATGTCGAGCACGGCTGTCGGCGGCAGCAGCTTGCGACCGCCGAGATGATCGTAAAGGAAGAGGCCAAGCCGGATCAGCCAGGCCGGACGGATACCGCCCTTGTGGTAGGGCAGTACGAAACGCAGCGGCCAGATGATGTGCGGCGCCATCGCCCAGAGGATCTCGCGCTCCATCAGCGATTCACGCACTAGGCGGAACTCGTAATGCTCGAGATAACGCAGGCCGCCATGGATCAGCTTGGTGGCGCCCGACGAGGTACCCGAGGCGAAATCGTTCATTTCCGCCAGCGCCACCGAATAACCGCGCCCGACGGCGTCGCGCGCAATGCCGCAGCCGTTGATGCCGCCACCGATGACGAATATGTCGTGAATATTTCGGCCCAATTCCCCCTCCGAGCCCGCCGTCGATTTCGCATCGCACAAAACTTGCGCAATTGCGAAAGTAACAACAGTTAAAACGAAAGGAATACGAATGTCAAACGAATGTTTGCGAGGGACCGCTGTCTAGCGAAATCTGCCGTTCGTTTCGATCAGTTTCACATTGTTTTCGAGGCAGAGATTGCGGATCGACGGCACCGGACAGTGATCGGTGATGAAGGTATGAACCTGGGAAAGCTGGCCGATCCTGACTGGTGCGGTGCGTTCGAACTTCGTCGAATCGGCAACGAGAATGACATGTCGGGCATTGGCGATGATGGCCTGGGCGACCTTCACTTCGCGAAAATCATAGTCGAGAAGCGCGCCGTCGATATCGATCGCCGACGCGCCGATCACGGCGTAGTCGACCTTGAACTGGCGGATGAAATCGACGGCCGCCTCGCCGACAATCCCGCCGTCCGAACCCCGCACGACGCCGCCGGCAATGACGACCTCGATCGCCGGGAAAAGACGTAACCTATTGGCAACATTGATATTATTGGTGATGACCATCAGCTCGTGATGGTCGGCGAGCGCCTCGCCCACCGCCTCGGTCGTCGTTCCGATATTGATGAAGAGCGAGGCCCCGCTCGGGATCAGCTCGACCGCGGCAATGCCGATCGCCTGTTTCTCGGAAGCGGCGATCTGGCGGCGTGCTTCGTATTTGACGTTCTCCGTCCCGCTCGGGAATGTGGCGCCGCCATGGATGCGTGTCAGCACCTGCGCATCACAGAGATCGTTGAGGTCCTTGCGGATCGTCTGCGGCGTCACCGAAAAGCGGGAGGCGAGCTCCTCGACCAGCACCCTGCCGCTCGACTTCGCAATCGCCACGATTTCAGTTTGCCGGTCGGTCAAGAACATGAGCGCGCGCCTTTCGATCTGCTTTCGTTTTAAAGAAAGCGAACGGCTGCGCAATGCCTAACTGTTACCAGGCCGCCTTCACGGCCTGAATTCGACGCTACCGCTTCCGCATCACGTTGACGACGAGCACGCCGAGGATTGCCATGACGCCACCGACCGCGCCCAACGCCGTCGGCGTTTCGCCCAGCCAGACGAACCCGATCAGCGTGGCGACCGGGGGAACGCCGTAGAGGAAATTCGAGGCACGGGCGGCCGTCAGCCGCTTCAGGGCGATTGCCCAGGTGAGGTAGCCGATCGCGGTCGGAAAGATAACGAGATAGGCAACGCCCCAGTTCACCTCCGCCGGTGCGGCGGCCAGCGCCTGAATCGTCGCCGGGACGGCCGGAAACAGCGGCACGGAACCGATGAGCAGGATCCATGCAGTGACGGCAAGCGCCGGCAAGCGCCCGAGCAGCGGCTTCTGCAGCACGCTGGCGATCGCCGAGCAGAGCGCTGCGCCAAGGATGAGGACGGCATTCGGATCGAGCTTGAAGCCGCCGTCGGAAGCGACCGCAATCAGCGCCACGCCGCCAAAGGAAACCGCGGTGCCCACCCAGCCCCAGCGGCCGAAGCGCTCGCCGAGCGCGAATGTGGCAATGAGGGCGGTGAAGACGGGCATGGTGTTGATGATGAAGCTCGCCGGTCCTGCCGCAACGGTCTGCTCGCCGGTGTTCAGCAGAACCGCATAGGCGGCGATGAAGAGCACGGCGGCAACGGAGAGGCGGAAAAAATCGCGTTTTTCCGGCATCGGCCGATAGATGACGAGATAGACGAGGGCGATGACGCCGGCTGCCACATAGCGCGCCGTCGCCAGTTCGATCGGCGTCAGTGGTCCGAGACAGATGCGGATCACCACGAAGGAGGAAGCCCAGGAGAGGATGGTGACGACGATCGCCGCAAAGGCCACCAAATCGAACCCGCCTTGCTGTTTCGTCGAAACCGGTACGCTTGCCGCCATGCTCATTTTCGCCTCCATATGTTCCTGCGACAGTGATTAGGCCTTCGATGCGTGCTTGAAAAGCATCGCAATCGATGATCAAATGTGCGTATGGTTCACAGCTCGCCAGTGCTTCCACCGCTCGATACGCTCGAGACCTTTGCCCGCGCCGCCCGGCTCGGATCGTTTTCGGCTGCGGCCGAGGAAAGCGGCATCACCCACGGCGCAGTGTCGCGGCAGGTCTCGCGCCTGGAGCGCTGGATGGGCGTGCGCCTGTTTGCCCGCGAAGCCCGAGGCGTGCGCCTGACGCCGGAAGGCATGCGGTTTTTCGCGCGGGCGGAAGAAGCACTTACGCTGCTCGGCAATAGCGGCGAACGCTGGCTGCCTCGCCGCAACAAGGCGGTGGTGCGCCTTTCGGTGACGCCCTCTGTCGCCTCGCTATGGCTGTTTCAACGCCTGCCGAAGCTCGAAGGAAACGAGCTGCATGTCGAGCTGACGCTCGAACACCGGCTGGCGGATTTTGGCGAAGGCACGGATCTTGCCATTCGCTGCGGCAAGGGACCATGGGCCGGCGTGCGCGCCCTGCCGCTCTGGCAGGAGAAGTCGTTTCCGATCGCCGCACCGGCGCTGGCGGAGCGGCTCGGGCAGCGTTCCGATGCCTTGTCGCTGCTCGATCTGCCGATCCTGCACGATTCGAATATTGAAGGCTGGCGGCGCTGGCTCTCCCGTGAGGGCGTCGACTATATACCGCGCGGCCATGACCGGCGCTTCGAGGACTACAATCTGGTGATCGATGCCTGCGCCCAGGGCCTCGGAATCGCGCTCGCGCGGCCGCCGCTGTCGGATGCCGCGCTGGCCACCGGGCGCGTCGTCGCCGTATCCGAGCGGACGCTCGATTACCATGTGGCCTTTCACCTGATTAGACCGGACGAGGCCCTGAGAAGCCCTGCCATCGAATTCGCCAGCCGCTTCCTGCGCGAGGCCGGCCATGACGAGACGACGATCGCTACTTTTATCGCACCCGGACGAGCGAAAGCGTAGGCGGATCGGACGGCCCGCGCTAGATCGAGCCAGTTGATCTCAGAGCAGACAAACGACGGCATCGCCGATGCGCAGGCCAAGGGAAAGAACCGCGGCGCCAGCCACTCGATACCAAGAAAGTCGAGGCCGCTGTGAAGCTTTTTAGTGCTGGAACTTCGCCGTCGGAAACTGCGATGCAACTTGGCCTAGCCGCTCAACTCTCTATCGCGGATGCACCGGCTAGGTGTCAGACGCTCCGAGCAACTGGATTTTCTTATGATACGCAACTCCTCGCAAAGCAGTATCCCGAAACACACGGTACGATCCGATGCAGAAAAAGCGCGCATTTGTGCCGCTAACAATGCAGACCTGTATCAGGCGATGTTCCGTGCCCATGGACTGCCTGATCAGCGAACCAGTGCATTTTGGTCAAGCGATGCGATCGCACCCCCCTACTATTCCAACATGACGACACTCGACCCGGATGCAACAGAGGAACAGCTGATTGAAATCGGTCGGCTGACAGATCGGCTAGGACGGCGACCTGGTTTCAAAGACGGGGTTTTCCAGGCTCGATCTCGTCAACAAAGGGTTCCAGTTGTTGTTTTCCGCATCATGGATTTGGGCTGAACCTCGCGGAATTTCAGTGCGTGCGCCTCAGGATTGGGCACGCATTCGCGATGCAGCGGCACTGGAGCGCTGGGAACATTCCTGGAAAGCGTCTGGTAGCCAGACCGATGCCAACGTCTTCACACCGGCCCTGCTTTCCGATCCCAACATACATATCTATGGCCGATGGGCCGGCGACGGTTTTGATGCGGGCTGCATCGTAAATCGATCAACCGCGGCTGTAGGGATCTCCAATATCTTTAACTTGACTGGTGCGCTGCAGGCCTTCAGGGATGCCATGTCGTTGGCCACTATCGCCTTTTCACCCGAAGTGCCGCTAGTCGGCTATGACAGTGGCGCAACGCTAAACGAAATGACAAAGCTGGGCTTCAGGTCAGTCGGCAAACTGAGGATTTGGCTACCTGACGACGGTTCCTAAGGGTCTTTCTCTATTTGTTATCCAGTAGCTTAGTTTGATGGGAAACCAACGCTCGCCCTCTATAGTGCTCCGGCGGCGTGCCGTAGATATCCCAGATCTTCAGATAGCGCCCGACCAGGATCTCGTCCTCGCCGGGCGTTGCCATTCGAATATCCATCATGTCGTGATCCGGCTTGGGCATGCGAGGGTGCGAAATCGAGCCTCAGACGAGATAACGTCCCCTGCCGCGTCGCGGCAGGGGACGTCAAAAAGGCCATATCAATTCGCTGGTGTGAGCGTCATCGAGGCGCTGCCGGCCGCAACGTTGAGGCCGAGCTGACCGGTCAGGCTGACCGTCTGCAGATGGATGGAACCGGAGGTGCCGCCAACCAGGAGATTGGCGCCGACACCGGCGCCGAGCGTCGCTTCGGCGGTGGCGCCGACATAGAGGCCGGCGAGCGATCCGCGGTGATAGCCGGCCGTCGGCGCGAACACGGCCCAGATCAGCCGGCTGCGCGTGGTGAAGCCAAGGTCGATGCCGAGCTTTCTCATTTCACCCGTATAACGATCCGAAAGTTCGTTGCCGACGGTCGACTGGAAGATGCAGTCGGCCTCTTTGGAGGAACCGAGCACGTAACCCGTGCCGCCGCCGATATCGCAGGTGAGGTAACCGATCTTCACGCCATTGCGCAGGTCCGGCTCTTCATATGTCCTGGTGCCGAGATCGGCGGCATTGACCGCCCCAGCGCCGACAAACGTCAACGATACCGCGGCAAAAGCCGTCGCAAGAATTTTGTTCATAAGTCTCTCCTTCTCAAATCGTGACGGGAGCATACCCGGCTACTCGCCACCAGATTCGGCAACAGATAACGGACGGAACCGCAAAACGATCCCGAACCGGCATCATTTACGCATCGCATGTCAAAGCGCCTGGGAGGGCGCAAGCGATAAACACGCTTACGGTTCAGCTCCCATTGGGACATTTCGAAGGCATCTTTTCGCGTCATCCGGTTATTTCACGATGTTGTCAGGGATGGTTGCCGGAAAGGCACGATCGTGATCGCCGTCAGCTCTCGACGAGCGGCATCATGCACATCGCAGGCACCTTTCTGGATAGGCGATCGATGATCGCGCAGGTTGCCATGCCGTATAGATAGCTGTACTGTTCGAAGATACTCTCCATGCAGCAGTGCAACTGGAGAGGAAACGGCATGATTGCTTGGCATTGCCGCAGAATTTCCGCTTGTTTTCCGGAATTCTGCTTCTGTTCGAACAGAAACTAAGTCTGAATTTGAGAAATATAATCAGGCGATATTTTCGCGGGGGCCGGACAATCGTACGCCCGCCGATCTCTATTGGAGATAACGGGTAATTTATCGGGAGGGAAAGATGCGTATACGCAGGACAAACATCATACTGGCGGGATGCCTTGCCGTCTCCGCCTGCCAGTCCGGCCCGACGTCGCAGGCCGTCTCGGATCGTAATTCCGAATTCGGCTGCATCGCCGGAACCGTCGGCGGCGCGATTGTCGGTGGCTTGATCGGCAGCACGATCGGCGCCGGAACCGGGCAGGTGCTTGCTGTCGGCGCCGGGATCGGCGGCGGCGGTTACGTCGGCAACCGTCTGGCTTGCCGATAATTGGGGAGGGATATCAAGCGATGAAAACTTTGGCTTTGGTGACCACATTCATACTGTGCCAATGCGTTGGGGCAGTGGCGCAACAACAGCAACAGCCCGGATCAATGTATCAGGGCCAGATGGATCGGCTTGACGCAAATACCAGCAAGACCGTCGACCGATCGGAATACGAGACCTTCATGGGCTCGGCTTTCGGAAGTCTCGACAAGAACAAGGACGGCAGCCTGCAGTCCGACGAGACGGTGCAGATCCTGACGGTCGAGCAATTCACTTTGACTGACGCGAACCATAACGGCCGGATCAGCCGAAGCGAATTCATGCAGCGGGTGATGGCGGATTTCGCGACAGCCGACCACGACCGGGACGGAAGCCTTCAGTGACGGAGACATGAAACCGAATGTGGCAATAAAGAAAAACCCGGCGATGTGCTTCGCCGGGTTTTTATACTTTAATCTGTCCGCACTATACTTTTCGCATCAGTCGCATGACGAGCGATACGACGAACAGCACCAGGAAAATGAAGAACAGAACCTGGGCAATGGAAGCTGACGCCCCTGCGATGCCGCCAAATCCGAGGACGCCGGCAATCAAGGCCACGACGAGAAACACCAGAGCGTAGTAAAGCATCGCAATCTCCTTGTACGTTGCTGCGGAGATAACGGAGACGGCCGCATTTGGTTCCCGTCCGTCTGATGGCCGGGGCATGCGGCGTCGCATCGGCTCCCTTCAGCCGAAATGAAAGGCGCCGCTGTACGTCCGGTCGCCTTCATTCGGCTCGGGAGGTTCGGCTGCATCGAGATAGGCCTTGAGCGGCCCGGTCAGCACGAACCAGATGCTGGCTCCCAACATGAAACAGGCTCCCACCGGATCGTCGATGCGGGCGATGAACGGAAGGCAGGCCGATGCAAAGAGGACGATGATCCGCACCGACCACTCCGCCTCACGTTTGGCGATGGCCCGCGCTCTCAGCGACTTGTACTCCCGGGCGCCGTAACCGCCTTGCCCTGCCTTCACAGCCGAAAGCAGCTTTCGCGCAGACGGCAGCGCCAGCATGATCAGCGCGGCGACACTGAGCGCAAAAGGTTTGCCGGCCATAACCTGCCCGCTCGCGATCAGCAGAAAGGAGAGCACGACGAGATTCCATGTCGGCTCCAGCAGTTCCGGCGGTTGCCGCGTGCGGAGATGCCAACTCCGCAACAAACCCGCCGCGCCGTGCAGTAGCGGCTGATCGATATAACGATTGATCCAGTCCATGCCGATGCGCCCGTCCCCGATTGCATGAAGAGGCCTCCGAACACCACGGAATTTGGTCATCATCGTGGCAATAGCCGTCGAATCCGCTCTTCGCTTGGAAGAAGCGGCATGTCCCTACGGCCAATGACGGCAAGCAACAGCCGCCTAGCGCAATTCCTGCGCGACCTCCCAGACATGGCCCGACGGATCGGCAAAGGCCGCGGTGCGGCGGCCCCATGGACGATCGATCGGACCGTTGAGCAGCATGACCCCGAGTTTGCGCAGTTCTGCACAAACCGCATCGACGTCATCGACCTTGATCGTCAGCAGGATGCGTGCGCCCGAACCGGGTGCTGACACGGCGGATGGCTCGACCAGCTGAGGCGCCTGCGCTGCATCGAGCAAGTTGATCATCGTTCCCGAGAATTTCAGGACAGAGGATACCGCGTCTTCATAAACGACGTCGAGCGCAAAGACCTTTTGGTAGAACGCTTTGGCCTCGTCGATATCATCGACGAACAGGGTGACGACCTCGATCCGATCCAACAGCATGGGCATTTTCTCCTCCGTTGCTTCGAGCGGCCAACCGATATCGCTGGCCTGCTCTCCGCTTGTCGATTCGACGCTGACGGTTTCGACATGCTGCGCAAAAAACCGTCAGCTTCGCAGGCCGGGCGCCTCGTGGCCGGTGCGCGCTACATATTCGGTGTAGCCGCCGCCATATTGGTGGACACCCTCGGGCGTCAGCTCCAGCACCCGGTTGGAGAGTGCTGCCAGGAAATGCCGATCGTGCGAAACGAACAGCATCGTGCCCTCATATTGCGACAGTGCCTTGATCAGCATTTCCTTGGTGTCGAGGTCGAGATGGTTCGTCGGTTCGTCGAGCACCAGCAGGTTCGGCGGGTCGAACAGCATGATCGCCATGACCAGCCGCGCCTTCTCGCCGCCTGACAGGACCCGGCACCGCTTCTCGACATCGTCGCCGGAGAAACCGAAGCATCCGGCCAGCGCGCGCAAAGGCCCCTGCCCGGCCTGGGGAAACTGGTGCTCCAACGATTGGAAGACGGTGTGCTCGCCGTCGAGAATATCCATGGCGTGCTGGGCGAAATAGCCCATCTTGACGCTGGCGCCGAGAGCGACGCTGCCTTCGTCAGGCTGGGCGGTGCCCGTGACCAGTTTCAGCAGCGTCGATTTGCCGGCGCCGTTGATGCCCATGATGCACCAGCGCTCCCGGCGCCGCACGACGAAGTCGAACCCCTCATAGATGCTTCGGCTGCCGTATTTCTTGTGGACGCCCTTCAGGCTGACCACGTCCTCGCCGGAGCGCGGTGCGGGCTGGAAATCGAAGGCGACCGACTGGCGGCGCTTGGGCGGCTCCACCCGGTCGATCTTCTCCAGCTTCTTCACCCGGCTCTGCACCTGCGAGGCATGCGAGGCGCGTGCCTTGAAGCGCTCGATGAACTTGATTTCCTTGGCGAGCATCGCCTGCTGGCGCTCGAACTGGGCCTGCTGCTGCTTCTCGTTCTGCGCCCGCTGCTGCTCGTAGAATTCATAGTCGCCGGAATAGGTCGTCAAGGCGCCGCCGTCGATCTCGATGATCTTGGTGACGATGCGATTCATGAACTCGCGGTCGTGCGAGGTCATCAGCAGCGCGCCTTCATAACCCTTCAGGAATTCCTCCAGCCAGATCAGGCTTTCCAGATCCAGATGGTTGCTCGGCTCATCGAGCAGCATGACATCGGGGCGCATGAGCAGGATGCGGGCAAGTGCCACGCGCATCTTCCAGCCGCCCGACAGCGCGCCGACATCGCCATCCATCATCTCCTGGCTGAAGCTGAGGCCCGCGAGCACTTCGCGGGCGCGCCCCTCGAGCGCATAACCGTCCAGCTCCTCGTAGCGCGCCTGTACCTCGCCGTAGCGCTCGATGATCTCTTCCATGTTGTCGGCCTGTTCGGGATCAGCCATGGCCGCCTCCAGATCGCGCAATTCGCCGGCAACAATGCTGACCGGCCCGGCGCCGTTCATCACCTCGGCGACGGCGCTGTGGCCGGCCATCTCGCCGACGTCCTGATTGAAGTAACCGATGGTGACGCCCTTCTCACAGGAGACCTGGCCTTCATCGGGCTGCTCTTCGCCATTGATCATCCGGAAGATCGTCGTCTTACCGGCACCGTTCGGGCCGACGAGACCGATCTTCTCACCTCTGTTGAGCGCTGCGGACGCCTCGATGAAGAGGATGCGGTGGCTTAGCTGCTTACTGATATTTTCGATACGGATCATGGTGCGAGGCGCCTGGAGAAGGAGATTTTGGCGCGCTTATGCCATGCGGGGAAACCGCAGGATAGCCCTGTTCCCACCCTCTCGATCAAGAGTATCATGCCGAAAGGCGCGAGCGGTTTTCGAACGACATCATGCTCACCTTCTTTAATTTGGAACAGGATCGGATAATATCGCGGCTCACGCCAACGGAGACCTGTGCCAATGAGCGTTCGTCCGCCACAGTCCTTCAGACAATCCGAGCAGGATAAAAACGGCTTCAACGTCCTCGAATACGAGCTGATGTCGGAACGAGCCGATTCTCTCGGACGTCACGGGCTGAAGGTGGAGGCGGCACTTGCCGCTCTGAAGGCATGGACTCCCGACCGCCAAAGCGCCGAAGACCGCGAGAAGCTTCTCAACGAAGCGTCCGATGCCGTCTGGGCGTTCTTCATCCAGCGTGAGATCTGCGGGTTGCGGAACAACCGCGACGCCATTCAGCGCTACGGCATCCCGAACGAAGTGATCGCGAGATTGGGCGCAATGCGGAAATAACGAGGGCGATGGCTGGTGTGGCCGCCGTCGCGCCCTCTATTCTGTGGAAATCCCCGGTTCGGAACGGTATGGCTGGCTGCCGAACCAATGCGAAAGGAAACGCGATGCCAATCTCCATCCGGATCGGGAATCAGGATCTCACCGTCGATGTCTCCTCCCTCGGCGCCGAGATGCAGGCGCTCACGTCAAGCGACGGGCGCTCCTGGTTATGGACCGGCGATGCAGCCTTCTGGACCGGGCGGTCGCCGATCCTGTTTCCGATTGTCGGCAAGGCGCCGGATGACAAGATAGCGATCGACGGCACGGTCTATCCGATGGCCCAGCATGGCTTTGCCCGCCGCAGCGAATTCGTGCTTGCGGCCTCCACTGAGACGATGTGCCGGTTCGAACTGGCCGCCTCGGATGCGACGCGAGCGGTCTATCCTTTCGATTTTCAGCTGGCCTTGGTGCATGCGGTCGAAGGCCGCGCGTTGACTGTCACCGCCGAGGTTACCAATCGCGACCAGAAGGCGATGCCGTTCGGCCTCGGATTCCATTCGGCCTTCGCCTGGCCGCTGCCCGATGCTGCCGGGCGCGACCATATCGTCATGCTCGACAATAAAGGCGAGCCGGCGCTTGTGCGGCTGGAAGGCGGCCTCATCAATCCAGCGGCCCTGCCCTCGCCATTCGCTGCCGGCCGGCTGGTGCTGGATCATTCGATGTTCGAACAAGATGCAATGATTTTCCCTGATGGTGCGGGCGAAGGTTTGAGTTACGGCGCCGAAGGCGGGCCGACCATGCAATTCCATTTCGAAAACCTGCCCAACCTTGCGCTATGGACCAAGCCGGGCGCGCCCTTCCTCTGCGTCGAGCCCTGGCATGGAATGGCTGCGGAAGCCGGAGGTTCGAGCGAGCTGTCGAAGAGGCCGTCGACCACGATCCTGGCGCCGGGCGCGATGGCGAGCTTCGCCTTCACGGTCAAAATTCCGGAATAGGGATAGACAGAAGCGCTCGCCGGGAAGCCGGGCGAGCGCCAGGGATCTTCAATGAGCGCCGGCGCCACCGCCGGCCCGCGGTTTTTGGGTGAGCAGCAGGGCGACGGCTGCAACGGCAAGAACCACGCCGATGACGGCGAAGGTATCGGCAAAACCGAGGATCAGGGCCTGGCGTTTGACGACCTGGCCAAGCGCCACGACGGCCTTCTGGGCTGCGACGGCATGGTCGGAGACACCATGCTGCACGAAGTAGGCTGTCAATTGGTCGAGACGGGTGCGGACTTCGTCGCGGCCGAGCGTTACCGACTGGCCGATGATGTTCGAGTGGAACTGCTCGCGTTTGGTCAGCACCGTGCCGAGCATCGCCGTGCCGACGGCGCCGCCGAGATTGCGCAGCATGTTGGTCAGGCCCGAGGCAGCGGCCGCATCTGAAGGCGCGATGCCGGCGGTGGTGATGGCGGTGATCGGCGTCAGCACCAGGGCCTGGCCGATGGCGCGGATGATGTTCGGAATCCAGAACTGGTCACCGGCGGTATCGGCTGACAACGTGATGTTCATGAAGCAGCTGATCGCAAAGATCGAGATGCCGAGGAAGCCGATATACCGCGCATCGAAGCGCTTCATCATCATCGGGACAAGCGGGATCAAAAGCAGCTGTGGCAGGCCGGTCCAGGCCAGCACGTTGCCGATCTGCTCGGCATTGTAGCGCTGCACCTGGCCGAGATATTGCGGCAGGATGTAGACGGTGCCGAAGAGGGCGACGCCGACCAGCACGTTGACGGCAACGCCGATGCCGAAATTGCGCTGCCTCAGCAGGCTGAGCTTGACCAGCGGCTTCTTCACCGTGAGCTCGATCCAAATGAAGGCGACGAGGAAGGCAAAGGCAAGGATACTGAGCTTGACGATGAAGGGCGAGGAGAACCAGTCCTCCTTATTGCCTTCCTCGAGCACCGTCTGCAGCGCCGACAGACCAATGGCCATGGTGAAGATCCCCGCCCAGTCGCCTTCCCTCAGCAGGCCGAGCTGCATCGGCTGCTTGTCGAGCGTCAGGGCAAGGGCGACCGCCATGATGGCGCTTGGAATGGCATTGATGAAGAAGATCGTCTGCCAGCCGTAATTTTCGGTGAGGTAGCCGCCGATGGTCGGGCCGATCGCCGGTGCGAAGGTCACCGAGAGCGCGAAAATCGCCAGGCCGAGCGGCTGCTGCGACTTCGGCAGCTTAGTCAGCACCATGGTGAAAGCCATGGGGATCAGCACGCCGCCGGCAAAGCCCTGCAGGCCGCGCAGCACGATCATCGTGCCGAGATCATGCGCGAAGGCGCAGGCGATCGAAAACAGCGGAAAGAGGACGGAATTGACGAGGATATAGCGGCGGAAAGAGAAGACGTTGCTGAAATAGGCCGTCAACGGGATGACGACGATCTCGCCAATCAGATAGGAGGTGGAGATCCAGGCGCCGTTATCGACGCCTGTTCCGATGCCGCCCTCGATGTCGAGAAGCGAGGCATTGGTGATCTGGATGTTGAGGATCGCCATGAAGGCACCGATCATGCCGGCGAGAACGGCGATCCAGTCTCTGGTGCTGGCGCCGGTTTTCGGCTGCGGAACGGCGATGGCTGTTGCTGCGATGGTGGGCATGACACGAACTCCTCGTCCCCCGGCACTAGCTGCGGTCGTTCTTGGTATCGATGCTTGGCTGTACGGACATGCCGGGGCGCAGGTCGCCGTTTGCGGCGGCGTCACCGTCGAGCACGATCTTCACAGGAATGCGCTGGACGACCTTGGTGAAGTTGCCGGTCGCGTTGTCAGGCGGCAGCAGCGCGAATTCCTGGCCGCTTGCCGGCGCGAGGCTGTCGACATGGCCGTGATAGGTGCGGCCCGGGAACATATCGACCTCGATATCGACAGGCTGGCCGGCCTGGACGTCAGTGAGCTGGGTTTCCTTGTAGTTGGCGATGACATAGGCAGCCGTCGTCGGTACGACCGACATCAGCTGAGTGCCGGCCTGGACATATTGGCCGACGCGTAGCGTCCGGTTGCCGACGGTGCCGTCGACGGGCGCGGTGATCGTCGCATAAGAGAGGTTGAGTTCGGCCTGGTGCTGGACGGCCTGGCTTCGCGCAAGGGCCGCTCTCGCTTGGGCAAGCTCGGCGTTCAGCAGGTCGACCTGCTTGACGGCGGCATCGAGCGAGGCGCTGTCGCGCACGATCGAGGCCTGGGCGGCAGCGATCTGCGCGGCGGCCTGCTGCGCCGTCTGAACCGGGGCATAACCGCTGGTGGCGAGGTTCGAATAACGCTTGTTGTTCTGCTCGGCAAAGGTCTCATTGGCGCGGTCGACGTCGACGGTCGCGCGGGCGGCGGCAATCGTCGACTGCTGGATATCGAGAGAAGCCTGCTTGGCGTTGACGGTAGCTTCGGCCGCGGCGACATCGGCCTTGGCCTGATCGAGGGCCGCCTTGAAGTCGCGATCGTCGATGCGGGCGAGCGGCTGCCCGACCTTCACCGTCTCGTTGTCCATGACCAGCACCTCGGCGAGATAGCCGGAAACCTTGGGGGCGATGGTGCTGTTGTCGGCCTTCACATAGGCATCGTCTGTCGAGATATGGAAGCGGCCGACCGTCCAGTAATCATGACCGTAATAGGCGCCGGCGGCGATCAGCACCAGCGCGGTGGCGCCGAGAAGCAGGGAGCGGCCGCCGCGCCCGCGCGTGGGCTTTTCCTCGGCAACGGTGGCGGCAGCTTCCGCGACGCGCGGCGGCTGGCCGGCGTCCAGGCTTGCCGGTACGGCTTCGGCAGTGTTTTCGACGGCAGTATTGTTGTTCAAGGCATGCAGCGACTTAATGGTCATTGTCTTTCTCCTAATGACGGTCGCCGTCACTTGGGCTGCGGCCTCTGAATTCGAATGAAATGCACTTTAGGAAACTTGATATTTTCCAAAATATGCATTAGAAAATAGATGTCAATAAGAATTTGGAAAATTGCCATGGTCCAAAATCACGAAATCGAGAAGAAGCCGCGAGGACGCCCGCAAGTCCGCTGCGACGAGGATACGAGAAGCGTGATCATCGAGGCGGCAAACAGGCAGTTCCACGAGAATGGCTATGCCGCGGCTAGCATCGCTGCGATCGCACAGGAGGCCGGCATTTCGACCAAGACGCTCTACCGCCTGTTTCCGACGAAAGGAGATCTCTTTTCAGAGATGATCACGGAGCGCACGGAGCGTTTTTTGTTGGCGCTTGACCCCGGCACACTCGCCGTGGCCGATCTCAGGCAAGGGTTGGAACGCATGCTGATGGCCTATGGCATGCTGACGCTTTCGGTCGATACGATCACCATGACCCGGCTGGTCATCAGCGAGTCTGATCGATTCCCCGAGATCGCCAACGCCTTCTACGAAAAGGCAGTCGTCAGGACCAATACACTGATGGAGAACTGGCTGCACAAGCAGATCGATCGTGGACTGATTGCCCTTGATGATCCGCATGCGGCCTGCGGCATGCTGCGCGGGATGATGATCATGGAGCCGCAGCGTGCCGCGATGCTGCGCCAGGAGCCGCCGCCGAAGATCGAAACGATTGCGGCGCGGGCGAAGATGTGCACCGATCTGTTCTTGAAGGGTTGCGCGCTCTGAAGCATCGCTCAGGCTTCAGAGCGCGATGATTTTCGCTGGAGCAATTCCAGCAAAAATGCGCGGCAGTTTTTTGCGTCCACCCTCAGTTTGGCGGAGCGCCCAGCGCATGCAGGATGCCGCGCAGTTCGGCGAGGCCGCGCATGCGGCCGATGGCCGGGTAGCCTGGTGTGACGACCTTGTCGAGGTCGTCGAGCATGCGATGGCCATGGTCCGATCGGAACACGATGGTGTCTTCGGGACTGCGGCGGCGGTCTTCCGCGACCAGTTCGCTGAGAACGGCGACCATATCGACGTCGCCTTCCAGATGCGCGCTTTCATGGAATGTCCGGCCGTCACCCTCGCGCGTCGTGGCACGCAGATGGGCGAAGTGGATGCGCGAGGCAAAGCGTCGGGCGATCGCCGGCAGGTCGTTTTCGGCGCGCACGCCGAGGCTGCCGGTGCAATAACACATGCCGTTCGCCGCCGATGGCACCGCATCGAAGAGAGCGGCATAGTCGTCCGCCGTCGAGGCGATTCGCGGCAGGCCGAACAGCGAACGCGGCGGATCATCGGGATGCAGCGTCAGCTTGACACCCCGGGCTTCGGCAGCCGGCGTCACCGCCTCCAGGAATTCAATCAGGTGCCGGCGCAGTCTTGCGGCATCGATGCCACTATAGGCGACGAGCTTTTCGCGGAAAGCCGGAATGGTCAGAGGTTCGGTGGTCGACCCCGGCAGAGCCGAGGTGATGATGCGGGTGATATCGGCGATCTCGTCGTCCGTCATCGCTTCGAATACGATACGCGCTCGTTCGCGGTCTTCGCTAGAATAGTGCTGCGCCGCATCCGGCCGTTCCAGGATGAAGAGATCGAAAGCTGCAAAACGCTCGTGGTCGAAGCGCATGGCGGTGGCGCCGGTCGGCGTCACGAAATCGAGTTCGGTGCGGGTCCAGTCCACCACCGGCATGAAATTATAGCAGACGATCGGAATACCGCAGGCGGCGACCGCTTCGAGGCTGGCGATCCACGCCTCGATTTCGGCCTTCGCCTCCCCGCCCTTGCGCTTGACGGCATCGGGAATCGGGATGCTCTCGACGACCGACCAGACAAGCGGCGAGCGGTCGCCGGGCGTCGTCTCGATCAGAGCCTGGCGTTCGCGCACTTCCTTCTCCGTCCAGGCCCTGCCGATCGGCACCTGATGCAGCGAAGAGACGATATTCGTCGCGCCCGTCTGGCGGACATCATCCAGCGTCACCGGCGCTTCCGGTCCGAACCATCTCCAACCCTGTCGCATCCTTCTTCCTTCCCTCTCGCTTTTCGTTCGTGTTGGCCTGCCGTCAGCAGAAATAATCGGGGTAACGCGCGCGCAATTCGTCGACATCGGGAATGACGGCACTCAGATGATGGGTCATGGCGCTGCGTGCAGCCGCCGCATCATGGGCGGCGAGCGCATCGCGGATGATCATGTGTTCCTGCACGACATTATCCGTGCGCCCAAGCACCGGCAAAGTCAGGCGCCGCGCCCGGTCGATCTGCACCTTGACCGTTTTCAGGATTGCCCAGATGCCGGGATAACCCGATATCTGCGTGATCGCCTCATGGAAGGCCTCATCCTCCTCATGGAAGCTCGAGGCATTGCCGGTCGCGGCATGGGCCTGCTGGCGGGCAATGATGGCGTCGAGACGGGCGATATCGGTGGCCGTCGCGGTCAAAGCCGCAGCCTCGACGGTCGCGCCTTCGAGCGCCTTGCGCACGACGACCGCCTCAGGGATTGCCGAGACCGGCACCCGCGACACGACGGTGCCCGACTGCGGGTAGATATCGACCAGTCCGCCTTCGGAAAGCCGGAGCAGCGCCTCGCGCACCGGCGTGCGACTGACGCCGAAATCATCGGCGATCCGCTTTTCCTGCAGCAGCATGCCGGGCGGCATCCGCAGCGACACGATGTCGGCATAGAGGCGATCGTAGATGGCGCCAGCCGTGGTGATACGGCGCAGCCTGCCCCCGGCCTCCCGCGACGTCGGGACGACCAAAACTTCGACTTCTGATGCTTGCTGCATGGATATACCGGGACGCTGAAACTCAGTGGCATACTAGTATATCAATTTCATCGCCGTGCCAAGACATGCCGCTCAAGGTTCGGCGCTTCGCGAATTGAGCAAGTCGACCCGCGGGCCGCGGACTCGAGGCAAAAACATCGAACGGCAATTACCGTGTGAAAGCGCGGGTAAACGGCATAAACCTCGCGGAAATGGAAAGCCCATCTCTACGCCGAGGCACTCTTTGTTTGGAACTTAGATCGTCCAAGTTGGTTGAGATCCGCAAGGAGACCCTCATGAAAAAACCAGCACGACGCAAGACAAGCGAAAATACGACTGACGGCGCCCAGCCGAAAACTCCACCTGCCGCGGACGCAGGCAGACGGAAGATGGTTCGGCGAGCCGCAAAGGAAATCGACAGGCTGAGCGGCGGATCGCCGGCAGCCAGCCGCGAGGAGGAGATCCAAAGAAGGGCCTATTCCCTGTGGGAGAAGGAAGGGAAGCCGGAAGGCAAGCACGGGCATCACTGGACCCTGGCCGAACATGAACTCGATGCGCAGCAGGGCGAAGCCGACAATCCTCCAAACCTCGCAGCATTGCGAGAGGCCTCGCGCGAACATACGGATGCATTCCTCGTCAAGACCGATCTCGAGGACGCCGATCAACGCGAAGCCTCCCCCGGCACACGCGAGCAGGATTGAACTTTCCGCCTCGCGCCAATTTCAGACCGCGCGCCAATTTCAGAAAGGTCCCCGACATGGTCGACAAACAGAACTTGAACGCTGGCTTCACCGGCACACCCGGCGAGCAGCCGGAGGGACTGACCAAGGTCGCGAAGTCGGCGGCCAAAGAGATGAAACGTGAGGCTTATGCCGTCGCCTTCGGTGCCAGAGAGCACCCGCATACCGCAAGCGCATTGCTGCTCACCACCGGCATTGTCGCATTCGGGCTTGGCTATCTCCTTGGTCGATCCTCGGCGGAAGGTTCGACACGGCCATATTGGCGATAGCGGCAGCCGCGTCATTTCAACGAGGCGCATGCATCGGTCTTCGCCGATCCCGATGATGCCGCCTTCTTTCTTTCGGTGCGCTCGTCGGCTGCTGGCTATCAAACCTTCACATCACGCCCGCACCTCAGACGTGTTTTCTGTTGAAGCCGGCCTTACCGTCGTACCTATTTGCCCCCCATCATCGAACAGAACCAAGTCTGGCCAGACGCCTGTTGCCGGAATACCACGTCGAATGAAGCCATAGATTGCACCATGATCACAGCTTGACAGCTGTGATCACGATCCTTAGCGAGGCAGCATCGACACGGTCAGGACCGGCAACGTGAATTATTTCAGACAACTCAAGATGGCAGTGCTTTATCCGGGGGACGAGGCCGGAAGCGCACTCGACCGAAACAACCGCATTGCCGTCTTTCTCTTTGCAATCCTTCCAGGGCTTTCGCCGAACTTTAACTCCTTCATCCTCCTCGCGTCGATGGTGTGGGGCATCTACTGTCTGGCGACGGGCCGCCTCGTCTTGAACCTCTCGAAATCCGACCGGCTGGTTGCCATTGGCATGTCGATCTACCCGCTGGTGATGATCGCCAGCATCTTCATCAATCCGCCCTACTCCGAAGTACCGGACTGGATATTCCGGCTCCTGCCTTTCTTTTCCATCTGGCTGATATTGCCGCGGATGCGGCAATCTCCCGATGGTCGTCTCGTGCCGCTCTTTATCCTCGGCGCAGGCATCGGCATGATCGTCACCTTTCTTTTCAGCCTTCTGCAGATCATGTTTCTGATGGACAGGGCAGAGGCTGGAACGTCGAACGCTGCACTCCTCGGCGTGATAGGCATTCTGTTCGGCGGCATTGCGCTTCTCAACATTCAATCTCCCAGAAGCGTGGAGCAAAGAATTGCGATATTGGGATATGCCGCGGGTCTAGGCTGCGTTCTGCTTTCCGGAACGCGCTCGGCCTGGCTGGTCATTCCCGTCCATATCGTCATCTTTCTCTGGTATTTTCGCAAACACAGCTTCCATCTGAGTTTGCGCAGCCTGGCTATTACCAGCTCCTTGCTGTTGGCGGGACTTATCACCCTGGGCAGCGGCCAGATCCTCCATCGCATCCAGGCGCTTCAGGAAAATCTGACATCGCTCGAACGCACCGACGGCGAGATCACGTCGCTGAGTGCCCGGTTCGCCTTGTACAAAGGCGCACTATCGGCAATTAGTAAGGACCCGTTGACGGGTTATGGCCCGCAAAACCGGATGGCTTCGGTTTTGGCAGAGCTTCCCGATAATATAAGGCCGCAACTGCCTTACTCGCATGTCCATAACGGCTTTCTGACCGCGGGAATCGACGCCGGCGTTTTCGGCATTGCAGCGCTTTCGCTGATGCTGCTGACGCCCGTGATCGGCGCGTGGAGAAAAGAAGCGGGACCGGGCCGGGATTTAGCGATCGCGCTCGCTCTTCTACTTGTCAGCAGCTACGTCATAACTGGCAGCTTTGGCATCATGTTCAATCAGAAAGCTTTGGATCCGATCTTCGCCTACATGGTTGCCCTTATTTGTGCGGATCGCGGCAGCACGGGCTTTGCACCAGTCGTTCGGAGCTGACGTCTGGCGCCCTTGAGTCTGCAGACCCTACAGCGTGCTTTGAATTGTCTGAGGTAGCCGTATTGGCTCGGCGCCGGTGAAAGCCAGATCCGAGACCTCACCCGTCGACGAATAGCCGGAAACAAGCTCCGCCAATGTCGCACGTGCAGCGATCATATCGTTCCGGTCCAACACCGCGTTGAGCGCGTTGAGCCTTCTCGACAACTCGGGCCAGGACAGGAAATCCTCGCGCGCCTTCATAATCCGAGGATGTTCGGTTGTTTCTGGATTATCCCCGATCAACAGTTCTTCAAAGAGCTTCTCGCCGGGCCGAAGGCCGGTAACGGACAGCTCGATATCGCCTTCGGGATTGTCTTCGTCACGGACGGCCAGCCCGGAAAGCTCGACCATCTTGCGGGCGAGATCGGCGATGCGAACCGGCTCTCCCATGTCGAGCAGGAAGACATCTCCGCCCTCGGCCATCGCGCCGGCCTGTATGACGAGTTGAGAAGCCTCCGAAATGGTCATGAAATAACGAGTTATATCAGGATGTGTCAGCGTCACCGGGCCGCCGTCCTTGATCTGCTGCCGGAAAAGCGGCACGACGGATCCGGAGGAGCCGAGGACGTTTCCGAAACGGACCATGGAGAAATTCGTTCGCATTCTGTCGGTCGCCGATTCTGCCGCGAGCGCCTGCAGAACCATCTCCGCCAGCCTCTTGCTGGCGCCCATCACATTTGTCGGACGCACGGCTTTGTCTGTACTGATCAGCACGAAATTCGAGACGCCGCATTTATTCGCCGCGCGTGCCGCGACCAGCGTACCCATCACATTGTTCTTGATGCCTTCCACGGCATTGTGTTCGACAAGGGGAACATGCTTGTAAGCGGCTGCATGATAGAGCGTCTGAGGTCGCCAGCTCTGCATGACATGTTCCATGCGATCCTGATCGCGGACGGAACAGAGGATCGGGACGATCTGCATATTTTCGTATTTGTACAGTTCGGCCAGCTTCTGCAATTCGGCATGGATATTATAAAGCGCAAACTCGTTCTGATCGATGAGGATGAGGCTGGAAGGCCCGGTGCGCAAAATCTGACGACATAGCTCGCCGCCGATCGAGCCGCCAGCACCGGTGACCATCACCACCTTGTTGCGCATCGACTTGTCGAGTAGCTCCTGGCGCGGCGCGACCGCTTCTCTTCCCAGCAGATCTTCGATCTCCAGCTCTCGGATGTCGGAGACGGCGATGCGTCCCTGAGCCAGGGCAGTGAGATCCGGCAACGTGCGAACATTGACCCTGGCTTTACGGATGTGCTCCAGGATTTCGTTGCGACGCTGCCGCGATGCGGAGGGAAGAGCAAGAAGCACGTTGTGCACGCCGAGAGATTCGGCAAGCACCGGAAGATCCGAGGGGTCGTAGATCGGTAAACCACCCATGACGCCGCCCTTGAGACGCGGATCATCATCCAGATAGCCGACGACATTGAGTTCGGCACTGTTGATCAAGGCACCGGCCAGTTGCCGCCCGGCCGTCCCTGCCCCATAGATCAGCACCTTGGCGAGCATATTCTTGTGAAGGATGCGCTGGTAGGCATCCCCGAGCCAGTAGCGGATACTCAACCTCGACAGCCCGATCGCAATCAACAGAAGGAAGGGCTGGAGAATGCCGACGGTTCTCGGAACACCGGGGACGCTGAGTGCTGTAAATATCGTCATGAAGGCGACGCCGTAGATCGCAATCGCCTTCAGAACAGTAATGAAAGCAGCCATATTGGCATAACGGAAGATCGCCCGATACATGCCCATGACGATGAAGATGGGAAGGGCCATACACAGTGAAACGACGACCGGCAACCATTGCACGCCGGTCAGCACCGTCCATTCGTTCAGGCGGAAACAATAGGCCAGCCAGATCGTCAGAACACAAAAGCTGGAATCCAGCAGCAATGCCAGAGCGCGTTTGGCAACCCGCGGCATCGCCAGCAGAGGGGCGACGAGCGCTTGCATCGGCATTAAGAACCATCCTGAGCGCGGCGTCTCAGTGGGGGTATTTTCGGGCATTGCTTACCAGCGTCTCGCGGATCAATCAGACAACCACCTTCTTGTCATTTTCTGCAACGAGCGCAACTGAAATAATCGGAAAGTAAGGTCCCCCGCCCCGCTTATCTATCAGAAGTAGGTAGCTTAATGCCTTATTCCCTTGCGGCGGATGACCTTCTCGGCCGTCATAAACAGGATGCTTATGTCGAAGCCGAACGAGCGGCGTTCGAGATATTCGACATCGAATTTTACCTTCTCCGGAATCGGCAATTCGTCCCGGCCATTGATCTGCGCCCATCCCGTCAGTCCGGGCAGGAGCTTGTCGACACCATGGGCCGTCCGCAACTCTATCAGATCATATTGATTGTAGAGTGCCGGCCGCGGGCCGACGAAACTCATCTTCCCCTCGAGAATGCACCAGAGCTGCGGCAGTTCGTCGAGGCTGGATTTGCGCAGAAACGAACCGATCGGTGTCAGAAAGCGATCCGGATCTTCGAGCAGATGCGTGGCAACCGTCGGTGTGTCGACGCGCATGCTGCGAAATTTAGGCATCAGGAAGATCTGATTGAAACGGCCGACACGTTTTGACCAATAGAGGATCGGTCCCGGCGAGGTAAGGCGAACACAAAGAGCGACGACAAGGATTGGAACGAGCAGGATCGCCGCCGCAATCAAAGCCAAGAAAAAGTCCACCGCCCGTTTCAAACCCATGCTCCGCGGTTCTTCCGCTCCACCGGCAATCATCCGCCATTTGTGCTATCGCCTTGCCGTAGCGTCAAAAAACGTTTCGCGTCAACTGTCAGGACGTGGTGTTTTCTCCATCAACCGACGTGGTCGCCCACCCACTTGCGAGTGCCCCTTCGTCTCGCAGGTTTTCGTCAAACTCCTAACCCTCTGATCTGACAGTGAGAAGCTTCCAATCAGAAGTTATCTTGGCCTTCGTTTCCGTCACGCTTCGTTAACCATAACAATTTGCGCCAGGAAGACCACGAAGCGAATTTCATCCTGTCTTCCGACTTAGCGGCGAATTGGTGCGGGCAAGGGCCATCAGCATCGGTCCGATGGCGAATTCCCCTCTCTCGGCGCGCCGTGTCAGATCGCGCAGGTAACCGCCGGCGGAGGTGATGTGCCCTGCCCTTTCGAGGACGCAGGCCATGACGGTGGCCGCATTTTCAGGTCCCATGATGTCGCAGGCCTGCTCATAGGCCGATGGGCTGACGCCCAGCATCGAACGAACGACCACAGCCGCGGCCATCAGCTCGCGCCACGTGCCGACCGAGCCCTGCGGTCCATAGGCTGCGATTTCCGGGCAGGCCTGCAGCACCAGCCCCAGTGGGAAGGATTTGAGCGCGGCGTTGGCAGCGGGGGCAGAACTTGTGGCCGGCACACGCCCGTTCTCCTCTTCATCTTTCTGTATTCGGACTGTCGGTTCGGCCCGACCCGCCGATCGATCGTCCGCCGTTGCGCCCTGCTTCATTTCGGAAGCTGGTTCAAGTTCAGTAATGGATTGTGGATTTGAATTCTGTATGTGCCGCTCATAATGTTGGGCATTGCCGCTATGATTTTGAGTTTTAACCTGCATTTCCAACTGATTGGTGATTTCTTCACGCAGCAGCTCCAATTCGTCGAGTGCTGCGGCGACCTGTTCGGCGGAAGGCGACCGTGGCAGCCGCTCGACGACATCGCGAAAATGCAGATGAATCCGGCTCCAATCGCCTGCGGCGCCCTCCTCCAATGCCATCTCGATGAGCTTGGCGACATCGCGCCGGCAAAGCGTCAGGCGTTCTCTGAGCCGCTGCAGGTGCAACCGTTCCGCAACCACCTCCGCCGCCAACCGCTCGATCTCCTCAGCGCGCACCAGCAGCGGCGCCAGTGAAAAACCGAATGCCTCGCGGATCTCCCCCCCCTGCTCCTTGCGGGCGTAGCGCTTGCCGTTCGGGCTGTCCTTGCGGATCAGCAGCCCGGCCTCGATCAGGCTCGCCAGGTGACGACGGATCGTCTGCTCCGCCATTCCATGCGCGCGCAGCGAGAGCTGTGCATTGGAAGGGAACACCACGAGCCCGTTTTCCTCAGAGAGCTCTCCCTTGGGATAAAAGCTCAGCAAGGCGTTCAGGATAGCGAGCGCCCGGTCGGTGATGCCGAGCAGCGGCTTGGCCTCACACAGGGCACGATAGAGTTTCCACTTGTCGATAGATTGGCCAGGCTCGATTTCTCGAGCAGCCGCCTGGCTTGCTAACATGCCAAACGTCATCGGCCGCCGCCCGAAGGGCGTCGTCACACTTCCGCTTTCCATTTTCTTCGCCTTCTTCAAGGCAAAAGATCGCGGCTCACCAAATTCGGTGCCAAAGACTCTTGACTATGATTCGCGGAAATGTGATTCTCTGGGTGTCTAGATCAGAGAGGGCTTCCGCGACGGCAACGTTCGGGGGCCTTTTCTTTTGCTTATTGATCTCCGTTCTTGGTCAAATCCTGTGTCCTCTCGAACGCCTCGTAGAGGCGATCCAGATTGCTGGCGATGTAGGCTCCAAAGGCAGACGCCTTCTCCGCCTTCAACGCGATGGTGAACTGTTTCCCGTCATCCTTGATCTTCGCCCTGACCGCGCCGTCCTTGCGCTGCCAGGCGTGAGCGGCGGGCTGAAGCGCCGCTATGGATGAGGCCTGTTGTTGCCTCCTGCTGATGAAGGCAACCAGCATATCGAATCGGGCATCCGGCTCCACCGTCTCGAATTCCGCCGATCTGGTGAACTCTATCGCTCGTGCGGCGATGTTTTCGGCCTCGAATTTCACGGACAGATCGTGCCACCGATCACGGCCGGTGGTCTTGGCCGCACCGATCGCGGTCAGGACTTCGGCTGGAATCCGCTTGGTAACGGACAACATCTTGGAAACTGTCGTCTTGTCGGCGCTGAGCGCGGACATGATCGTTTCCCTGTCGAAGCCCAACGTGTCGAGTTTGTCGGCAAACATCGTCCTCTCGATGAAGGAGAGATCGGCGCGCGCCGAATTCTCCTGGCCCTGCGCAATGACATGGTCGCGATCGTCGAGTTTCTTGACCACGGCGCGGACAGGTCGGCCGAGTTCCTTGGCGGCCCGGGCGCGACGGTGGCCGAAGGCGATCTGATATCGGCCGTCCTTCTCAGGATGCGGCCGGACGAGGATCGGCGAATCCTGACCGCGCAACCGGATCGCCTCGACCAATTCGCGAAACTGTTCGTCGGTATGCGCCAGGCGGTCGGTCACGAAAGAATCTTCGATCAGGGCAGGGTCGAGATCAATCACCGTTTCACCGGTCGCCAGCTTCTCCTCGATCGCTTTGGCCGCATCGGCCTTGGCAGCCAGCGCATCGATACTGCGTGTCACGGCACCGAGAGCGCCGATCCCCTTATAGGTGAGCTGCTGCTTCTCGTCCCTGTGGAGTGGTTCGTCCTCATTGTTTACCGCAGTAAACTTCTTGGAATCGTCCATCAGGCCGGAGAGGAGATTCTTACGCGCCATCAACCAGCTCCTCGCCCCAGTTTACCGCAGTAAACTTCTTGGTCATTTCCGCCCCCAAGCCTTGTGGATGAGATCGGCGATCTCGGTGTTGACGGAATCCATCGCCTCCATCGCGCGGTCATAGGTCGCGCGGGTAAACTGGTTCCGTTCGACCTCGTAAAGCGTCTGATTGGTCATCGCCGCATCGGAGATCGCGACGCTGCGCAACATCGGATTGGTGAGCACATGGTTCTTGAACATCGAACGCATGAAGGCGACCATTTGCGTCTGCGGCCCGTCCTGCGGATCGTAGCGGGTGACGAGATAACGCAACCAGTCGAGGTTCATGTTGCCGCCGGCACCTTTCAGCGTGTTCAGCACCTCGCCGAGCATCTGCAGGAATTGGCACATCGACATGACGTCGAGCATCTGAGGATGTACGGTGATCAGAACTGCCGTTGCCCCGCAAATGGCGCTCATGGTCAAAAAGCCGAGCTGGGGAGGGCAGTCGATGATGACGACGTCGTAATCGTCGGCGACGGAGGACAGCGCCTCGTCCAGCCGCGCGAAGAAGACGCGTCCATAGTCGCCCGCCTTGCCCTGAGCAAGGACGCGCGGCGTATCGTGCTCGAATTCCATCAGTTCGAGATTGCCCGGCACCAGATGAAGGTTCGGGAAATTCGTCGGACGGATGATCTCTCTCAGCGGACGCCGCTGATCGTCATAACGAATGGCGGCGTAGAGCGTCTCATTTTCGTCGACGTCGAACTCCGGCTGAAAACCGTGGATGGCGGAGAGAGAGGCCTGCGGATCGAGGTCGACGGCAAGGACACGGTGACCCGTCAGGGCAAGATGCTGGGCAAGGTGTGCTGCACTCGTCGTCTTGCCGCTGCCACCTTTGAAGTTGACGACGGCAACGACCTGCAGATGTTCGTTGCCGCGGCGATGACGCATATAATGCGTTCCGGCGCGGGCATTGTGCTCCAGGAAGCTGCGCATCTCTTCCATTTGCTCCGCCGTATAGGATCGACGGCCCGACGGCGTGACCTGGGGAAGGGCGCCTTTGCCTTCCAGCGACAGGTTGCGAAGATAGCCGCTGGTGACACCGAGGAAACGCGCCGCCTCGGCAAGCTGAAATTCCCTCAAACCCTTCAATGCACGCGGCGGAAACATCTCGAGCCGATGCTGCTTCAGCTTATCGGACAGTTCCTGCGCCTGGCCAATAATCAGCTGGTCGACATCAGAAATTGCTTTTTCTATCTGCGGTGCCATATTCATGGAAATCTCGAAAATGCGATTTAAAAGCCCTGGGCGCTGTGAAACCGCATTTAGCGCCGATTCTGGAGGGGTGGCAAGGCAAATAGGGTTAACAAGACCCTACCGCGAGGTTGTCCAATCTTTTTCAAAGGCTTGAACAGGCCGCCCGGTGCCGCTGTCCAGCGTGGCAATCGCGCATTCACTGACCGAATCGCAAGAGCAAGGCTGCACAACCGGCATCATAGCCGATCGGATACTTCGGAAGCGAGATATCGAGCGTGCACGGCTCTTTGAAGTACGTCCGCAATGGGTCCGCAATGGGCAAGCACCTGGACAGTCAGTAGCTGTTCAGTGCCGCCGTGGCAGAGAACCGTCCTGATATCTGCCTGGGGGAGGGGACACGGCGCTTCTGTCGCGGTCCTGCAGCAGAGCGCCCAGCGCAAGATCCAGGCGATAGGCGGAGAATTCAGCGCCCAGCTCGGCGCCGTCCCTCAGATAGCGATCCGGCAAATGCCAAATCGCAAGCAGACCCTTTCGGGAAATGCCATTGATTGGCCGGTCGGCTCGCCAGGCGCAACGCTGCGATACCCGCCTATTCTCCGAGCGGAAGGGTGATATCCGCTACGGAGGCTCCCAATGTCAGACCTCGACTTTCCGCCTGCGCCATCGCCTTCACCAGCGCGATGACCGTTTCGCGGATATTGCTGTCGGCGATCTTTAGAAAGGCGCGATTGAGCACCAATCCCTCTTTCGTTCGCAGGAATTCAGCGACCGGGTCCATATTCGCGGATAGATCCAGCCCTTGCAGCGTCAACGGCTCGGAATTCTCCTGTTCGAAGAAGAAGCTCGGCGACGTGTGTAGCACCTCGGCGATCCGCTGCAGCCGGCTCGCGCCGATGCGGTTGATGCCCTTCTCGTATTTCTGAACCTGCTGAAAGGTCACGCCGATCTGCTCGGCAAGCCGTTCCTGGCTCATCCCGAGCAACTGCCGGCGCAATCTAATGCGCGCTCCGACATAGCTGTCTATCGCATTCGCTGTCTTGACATTCATCGTGTGTTTTCAGCCTCGATCGCATTTTCAATCGGTGCAGCTGTAGTATCCCCTGCATGGCTTTTCCATGGTTGTTTTCACATAGCCCACTGGATATGTGATCATCGCTGCTGACTGTGATATGAAAGCCCTCGCCCGGAAAGACGTGAAATCACGCAGAAATCACTCGGCGGAAGCGCAAATCGAACAAAAGCCGTACCAATACGGATAAAACTGGGCTGTAATTGCGTCCCGGCTTACGCTAAATGCAGTTCAGCGACCGTCGCACGAGAGTCTTCCCAGCCCCGATCGCCCGAAAATCCATCGAACAAAAGCGACGTGGCATGGCACCGGCCGTGCCTGTGCAGGAGAAGTATTGATGGCAACCGTTGCCGAGAGCCCGCCTCGTTTCGAAAAGACGACGATGTCTATCCTCATGGCGGTCAGCTTCTGCCACATGCTGAACGACATCATGCAGTCGCTGCTCGCCTCGCTTTATCCGCTGTTCAAGGCGAACTACGATCTCGATTTCGTGCAGATCGGTCTCCTCACTATGACTTTCCAGGTCACGGCTTCGCTGCTGCAGCCGCTCGTCGGCATCGTCACCGACCGCTGGCCGATGCCCTATTCGCTGCCGGTCGGTATGGCGAGTACCTTTTGCGGCCTCATTCTGCTCGGCAATGCCGGCAGTTTCACCCTGCTGCTGGTTGCCGCAAGCCTGATCGGCTTCGGCTCGGCGGTCTTCCACCCGGAATCTTCGCGTGTTGCCCGTCTTGCCTCTGGCGGCCGCCACGGTTTCGCGCAATCCTTCTTCCAGGTCGGTGGCAATGCCGGCCAGGCGATCGGCCCGCTGCTTGCCGCCTTCATCGTGCTGCCGCTCGGTCAGCACAGCGTCTCATGGTTCGCCGCCATCGCCATGGTCGGCATGGTCGTGCTGAGTTGGGTCGGCAACTGGTACATCAGCCACAGGCGCCAGAATGCCAGCAAGCCGGCAATAAGCCGGACCCTGCCGCTGCCGCAGAACAGGGTCGTCTGGGCGCTGCTCATCCTCGTGCTGCTGACGGCAACGAAGAATGTCTACATGGCCAGCGTATCGAGCTACTTCACCTTCTATGTCATCGACAAGTTTGCCCTCAGCGTGCAGCAGGCACAGCTGATGCTCTTCCTGTTCCTCGGTTCGGTCGCCGTCGGCACCTTCCTCGGCGGGCCGATCGGTGACCGCTTCGACGCGCGTTTCGTCATCTGGTTCTCGATCCTCGGCGTCATTCCCTTCGCGCTCCTGCTTCCCTATGCCAACCTCTTCTGGACGGGTGTGCTCAGCGTCGTCATCGGCCTGATCTTCGCTTCGGCCTTCTCTGCAATCGTCGTCTTCGCGCAAGAACTGGTGCCCGGGCGCGTCGGGCTGATTGCCGGGGTCTTCTTCGGCTTCGCATTCGGGGCAGGGGGGCTTGGTGCAGCCCTGCTCGGCAGTTTCGCCGACACCCATGGCATCGATTTCGTCTACCGCATCTGCTCCTACCTGCCGCTGCTCGGTCTCCTCACGGTCTTCCTGCCGCGTATTCCCAAGCAGAAACCAGTTTGACGCGACATCGCTTATGGACAATCGATGGGGCCGGAATGTCACCGACACTCCGGCCCGGTTCATCATGCAGTTTCGCACGTCGCCTTCGCCCATAGGCCCGAACGTATTTTTCTCCTCCTATGGGGAAGAGGGATCACCATTCCTTTAATCCACTATTTTTATAGATAATATTCGTCCCAATAATGACGTCGGTCTCGGCACGATATTGGAAGGAAATGGCATGTCTGCTCACAAATTGGTCGGCCTTGCGGGTAGCTTCAACCGCCCCTCGAAGACATTTGCACTTGTTGAAAACGTTGCCGGTCTCGCCGGTGAGAAATACGGCTTCGACAACACCATCTACGATCTGACCGATGTCGGCCCCTCGCTTGGCCAGGCGCTGCGCCGTGACGATCTCGACAGTCGCGCCAGGGAAGTCATCGACGACATCGTCAATGCCGATGTGCTGGTCATCGGAGCGCCGACCTACAAGGGCAGCTATCCCGGTCTCTTCAAGCATCTGATCGACCTGATCGACCCGCATGAGCTGCGCGCCAAGCCAATCATCATCACTGCGACCGGCGGCGGTGACCGCCATGCGCTGATGGTCGAGCACCAGCTCCGGCCGCTCTTCGGTTTTTTCATGTCTCACACGCTGCCGACCGCGGTTTATGCATCCGACCGCGACTTCACCGATTACCGCGTCTCATCCGATCCACTTTCCAAGCGGATCGGGGAAGTCATCGGCGAGCTCGAGGCCTTCTTTCCCGGCCGGAGTCGGGCACTTATCGCTGCCGAGTGAAGAGCGTCGGGATAGGCTTGAAACGGCGCCACGGAGGCGCCGTTTTCATTTTTGCAACATGCTCACGAGCCGCAATTAATCCACAAAATTGATGGAAATTTATCCTGCCGATATCGATGGCAGGGCAAGAGTTTTTCCGGCCCTCCCTCCACATCAGACATTCGTGCTTCGCTCGCGATCCGCCCATTTGCCATGATCAGCCTGCTCGGGGCGTTCGGCCTCATTCAGTCAGACGGGATATACAATGACCAAGAACAAAAATCTTCACGGCTTCCACCTTTCGCGCCGCGCGGCTCTTGCCGCCGTGGTCGTTTCCGCTGCCGCGCTCTTCGCCTTTGCAGCACCCCACCCTTCCTTTGCCGAGGACAAGTCGATCAAGGTCGGCATCATGGCCGGCGAGGATGAGGATGTGTGGCGTGTCGTCACGAGCGAGGCGGGCAAGAAAGGTCTCAAGATCGAGACCGTCATCTTCAACGATTACACCCAGCCGAATGAAGCGCTGGAGCGCGGCGAAATCGATGCCAACGCTTTCCAGCACCAGCCCTATCTCGACAACCAGATCCAGCAGCACGGCTATCACATCGTTCGCGTCGGTTATACCGGGGTCTGGCCGATCGGCCTTTACACCAAGAAACACAAGTCCGTCGCAGAGATCCCGGAAGGTGCCGTCATCGGCGTGCCGAACGATCCCTCGAACGAAGGCCGTGCGCTGCGCGTTCTCCAGAATGAAGGCCTGATCAAACTGAAGGACGGCACCGGTATTCTCGCGACCGTCGCCGACGTCACCGACAATCCGAAGAAGATCGAGATCAAGGAACTCGACGCCGGCATCGTCGGCCGTTCGATCGACGATCTGGATGCCGGTATCGTCAACACCGACTGGGCGTTGAAAAGCGGTCTTTCGCCGGCCGAACGCATTGCCCAAGAGCCGATCGCCGACAATCCGTACCGCAACTTCATCGCCGTCAAGGACGACAACAAGGATGCCGAATGGGTCAAGACGCTTGTTTCTTCTTATCAGAACGACACCGTGAAGGCCGAGTTCGAAAAGGTCTATAAGGGAACGGGTCTCAGCGCCTATTGATCCGAGGCAGGGCTGGGGTTAAGGCCTGCCGAGAGGCGGTCCGGGCGTTCTCTGCCCGGACCGCCTTCAGTATTTGTAAGGAAAACCACATGAATTCCCTTGTTTCCACCACGGCGATCGAGGCACAGTCTCAAGCGGCGGCTTCCGAAGAGGTGGTGAGACTGACCGACGTGAAGCGACGGTTCGGAACCACTGCAGCCCTCGACGGCATTTCGCTGACGGTGAAGAGAGGCGAGATCCTTGGCATCATCGGCCGCAGCGGCGCCGGCAAATCGACGCTGATCCGCTGCCTGAACGGCCTGGAGCGCGCCGATAGCGGCGAGATCCTCATCGAAGGCCGAGACATCACCGGACTTTCAGAACAGGACCTGCAGCCGCTGCGCCGCCGCATCGGCATGATCTTTCAGCATTTCAATCTGCTTTCTGCCAAAACCGTCGAGGAAAACGTCGCGCTGCCCCTGAAGATCGAGGGTCTTGCAAAGGGCGAGCGCCTGAAACGAGCGCATGAGCTGCTCGAACTCGTCGGCCTTGCAGACAAGGCGAAGGCTTATCCCGCATCGCTGTCCGGCGGCCAGAAACAACGCGTCGGCATCGCCCGGGCGCTGGCGGCACGCCCGGCACTGCTGTTGTCCGACGAGGCGACATCGGCGCTCGATCCGGAAACGACCCGGTCGATCCTGGCATTGCTGAAAGACATCAACCGTAAGCTCGGACTGACCATTCTGCTCATCACCCACGAGATGGAAGTGGTCCGCGGCATTGCCGATCGCGTCGCGGTCATCGATGCCGGGCGGATCGTCGAGGAAGGGCAGGTCTGGTCGGTCTTCGCCAATCCGCAGGCTGATATCACCGGGAGCCTGCTCGGCGGCATCCGCCCGCAGCTTCCTGAACATATCGCCGGTCGGCTGTCGGCGACGGCCGGCAGGGAGGTCATTCTCAGCGTCGATCTCGCCGGGCCGCAGGCGCAGGGCGCGCTGTTTGCCGAACTCTCGGCGGCATTGCCGCATTGCTTCCGCCTCGTCCATGGCGGCATCGACCATATCCAGAACCAGCCGGTGGCGCGGTTCTTCATCGCCGTTCCCGCACGCGACCCCGCGCTTGCCGGAAAGGTCGAAAAATTCCTGACGGCCCGGTCCGCCCGGGTGGAGGTGCTTGGTTATGACACCGATCATGCTTGAACTGCTTATTCGCTCCCTTTGGGAGACGATCCTGATGACCCTCGCCTCGGGATTGATCTCGCTCGTCGCCGGCCTGCCACTCGGCCTTGCACTGGTCGCGACGGCGCGCGGTGGCATCGCCGAAAACCTCTGGATCAATCGCGTGCTCGGCGCAGTCATCAACGGCTTTCGCTCAGTGCCTTTCATCATCCTGCTGGTGGCGCTGATCCCGCTGACGCGGCTGATCGTCGGCACCGCGCTCGGCACCTGGGCGGCCATCGTGCCGCTCGCCATCGCCGCAACGCCCTATTACGCCCGTATCGCCGAAGTATCGCTGCGCGAGGTCGACCGCGGGCTGATCGACGCCGTGCGCGCCATGGGCGGCAATCGCTGGACGATCATCCGCGAGGTGCTGGTGCCTGAAGCGCTGCCAGGCATCGTCGCCGGTTTCACCGTCACGCTGGTGACGCTGATCGGCGCCTCGGCCATGGCGGGCGCGATCGGCGCCGGCGGCCTCGGCGATCTCGCCATCCGCTACGGCTATCAGCGTTTCGAAACCAGTGTGATGATCGCGGTGGTGGCCGTCCTCATCGTGCTCGTCTGCGGCATCCAGTGGCTTGGCGACCGGCTGGTTGCCGGGCTGGACCACCGATAAGTCAGCGCCGGAACTGGGCGGCGGGGTGAGCGGCGGGCAACCTGCCGTTCCCGCCGCCGAAAAGCTTCTGCCGCAAGGGTCCTGCAGCATAGTCCGCCTTGAAGACGCCGCGCTCCTGCAGCACCGGCACCACCAGGTCGACGAAATCGCGCAGGCTTTCCGGCGCCACTGTTCGCGCCAGATTGAAGCCGTCGATGCCACCCTCTTCTATCCATGTCGCGAGATGATCGGCGATCTGTTCCGGCGAACCCACTATCGGCCTCATCCGGCTGCCGAGCACCATCTGGTCGATGATGACACGCAGCGTCACTGGCTTTGGCGCCTGTTTCGTGATGGCCGCAAGTGCCGATTGATTGGCGTTGGTCGAGCTCTGGTCGATGACGTCGTCCAATCCATACTTCGAAAAGTCGATGCCTGTCGAAGCGGAGTAATGCGCAAGCGAAGCCTCGACGCTCGCATGGCGGCGATAGTCCTCCAGCTTGTCCCGTGCTTCCTTCTCCGTCCGCCCGACGACGACGGTGATCAGGCTGAGGATCTTCAATGCGTCGGCGCCGCGGCCGAATTCCGTCGCCTTCGCCCGCAGCGCATCGACGGTCGGCTTGGCCGCCTTGGGATTCGGCCCGGCAATGAAGACGCATTCGGCGTGGCGTGCGGCGAAATCCTGCCCGCGTGCCGAGGCGCCGGCCTGGAAGAGCAGGGGCGTGCGCTGCGGCGAGGGCTCGGAGAGATGGATGCCTTCCATCCGGTAATATTTGCCGTCGTGACGGACCGCGCGTATTTTGGAGGGATCGGCATAGGTGCCGCCCGCCTTGTCGCGCAGCACCGCATCGTCGTCCCAGCTCCCTTCCCAGAGCTTGTAGAGGATCTCGAGATATTCCTCGGCTGCGTCGTAACGCGCATCATGTTCCGGCAGCTTGTCGAAACCCATGCTGCGGGCGGCACTATCGAGATAGCCGGTGACGATGTTCCAGCCGATCCGTCCCTTGGTCAGATGATCGAGCGTCGACATGCGCCGTGCCAGCAGGAAGGGTGGCTCGTAGGTGGTGTTGACGGTCACGCCGAAACCCAGATGTTTCGTGACATAGGCCATCGCCGAAATCGGGATCATCGGATCATTGACCGGGATCTGCGCGCCCGTCTCGATCACCGGCGACGGGCTACCCCTGTAGACATCGTAGACACCGACGATGTCGGCCAGGAAGATGCCGTCCAGCTTGCCGCGTTCCGCGGTCTTGGCAAACTCCGTCCAGTAGTCGAGATCGGTATAGTGCGCTGAGCGGTCGCGCGGATGCGTCCACAGACCGTGGTTGATGTGCCCGACGCAGTTCATGTCGAAGGCATAGATCTGCATTGTCTTCATGAGGCGGGTCCCAAAGTCGGCAATAGAAATCAAGGATTTGCCGCATTAATTATCCAAAAGCATGATGCCGAAAAGTGTGAGCGGTTTTCGGACGACATCATGCTCTAACTATATAATGTAGAACAGGATTCAGATTTTGGGCCAGCTCGGCCTAAAATCATCCTGTTCGGGCTCTATCGCACGAGGAGCCTGTGAAATGGTAGGGTGGGGATGAAAAAAGCCGGAGGAAACGCATGACGAAGAAGACGCTGTCGGATTGGGTGGAACTTGCGCAAAAGGAACTGCGCATCTCGCCCGAGAAGCTCACCTGGCAGACGCCGGAAGGCATTGCCGTCAAGCCGCTCTATACGGCCGAGGATCTCGACAGCGCCGGGCACCTTGGTTCGCTTCCCGGCTTTTCGCCTTTCACCCGCGGCCCCCGCGCGACGATGTATGCCGGCCGGCCTTGGACGATCCGCCAATATGCCGGCTTCTCCACGGCAGAAGAATCGAACGCCTTTTATCGCCGCAATCTCGCCGCCGGCCAGAAGGGCCTGTCGGTCGCCTTCGATCTTGCCACCCACCGCGGTTATGACAGCGATCATCCGCGCGTCGAGGGCGATGTCGGCAAGGCGGGTGTGGCAATCGACAGCGTCGAGGACATGAAGATCCTGTTCGACGGCATTCCACTCGGCGAAATGTCGGTGTCGATGACCATGAACGGCGCCGTCATCCCGATCCTTGCCTCCTTCATCGTGGCCGGCGAGGAGCAGGGCGTTCCACGAGCCGACCTTTCTGGCACCATCCAGAATGACATCCTCAAGGAGTTCATGGTCCGCAACACCTATATCTATCCACCGGAACCATCGATGCGGATCGTTGCCGACATCATCGAGTATACCGCAAGGGAGATGCCGAAATTCAACTCGATTTCGATCTCGGGCTATCACATGCAGGAGGCGGGCGCGACGCTGGTGCAAGAACTTGCCTTCACGCTGGCCGACGGTCGCGAATATGTCAGGGCGGCGATTGCCAAGGGCCTCAATGTCGATGATTTCGCTGGAAGGCTCTCCTTCTTCTTCGCGATCGGCATGAACTTCTTCATGGAGGCGGCCAAACTTCGCGCCGCCCGCCTGCTTTGGACCCGCATCATGGAGGAGTTCCAGCCGAAGAAGGCTTCCTCGCTGATGCTGCGCACCCATTGCCAGACCTCCGGCGTCTCGCTGCAGGAACAGGACCCCTATAACAACATCATCCGCACCGCTTTCGAAGCGATGTCCGCCGTGCTCGGCGGCACCCAGTCGCTGCATACCAATTCCTTCGACGAGGCGATCGCACTGCCGACCGAATTTTCCGCCCGCATCGCCCGCAACACGCAGTTGATCCTGAGCCACGAAACCGGCGTCACCAAGGTGGTCGATCCGCTGGCGGGCTCCTATTACGTCGAGAGCCTGACGAAGGAGCTTGCTGACAAAGCCTGGGCGTTGATCGAGGAGGTGGAAGCACTCGGCGGCATGACGAAGGCCGTCAATGACGGCCTGCCGAAACGGCTGATCGAGGAAGCGGCCGCACGCCGCCAGGCAGCCGTCGACAAGGGCGAAGAGGTCATCGTCGGCGTCAACCGCTACCGGCTCGACAACGAGCAGCCGATCGACATTCTGGAGATCGACAATAGCGCGGTGCGCAAAGCGCAGATCAGACGCATCGAGGAAACCAAGCGGCGGCGCGATGGCGGAGCCGTGCGCGAGACGCTGGCGGCCCTGGCCGAGATCGCACAGAGCGGCAAGGGCAACCTGCTGGAAGCCGCCATCGCGGCGGCGCGGGCCCGCGCCACGGTCGGCGAGATATCGGATGCGATGCGTGATGCCTTCGGCGATCATGCCGCCACGCCTGTGGTGATTAAGGGCGTCTATGGCCAGGCGTATGAAAATGAGCCGGAACTCGCCGTGCTCAAGACTCGCATGACGGAGGTGACGGAAGCGATGGGGCACCGGCCGAAGATCATGGTCGCCAAGCTCGGTCAGGACGGACACGACCGAGGCGCCAAGGTGATCGCCTCGGCCTTCGGCGATATCGGCTTCGATGTGCTCGCCGGTCCCCTTTTCCAGACACCGGAGGAAGCCGCCGGCGTCGCGCTCAGCGAAAAGGTCAATGTCGTCGGCGTCTCGTCATTGGCGGCCGGTCACAGGACGCTGCTACCGCAGTTGATCGACAGGCTGAGGGAACAGGGCGGTGGGGATATCATTGTCGTCTGCGGCGGTGTCATCCCGCGCCAGGACTATGAATTCCTGCATGAACACGGCGTCGCAGCCGTGTTTGGCCCGGGGACAAACGTTCTCGAGGCGGCAAACTCCGTTCTCGACCTGCTGCAGGGCAGGCGACGGAATCAGTAATTTAGAGAAGACCGCGCTTTGCCAGATTGCTCATCAGCGCCGAAATGCCGAAGGTCCAGGGCGGGCATTCGGTGGAGAGCCGCACGGTGTTGACGAGGGCGCCGAGGCCTGCCGAGGAAATCTCGACGACGTCGCCAATCTTGTGGGTGAAGCCTTGCTTCGGCGCGTCCCGGTCCTGCGTCGGCGCAAACAGCGTGCCGAGGAAAAGCATGAAGCCGTCAGGATATTGGTGATGGGCGCCGACCGTCTGTTTGACGAGATCGGTTGGATCGCGGCTGATCTGCGACATCGAACTCTTGCCGTGCAGCACGAAACCGTCCTGGCCTGACACCTTCAGGTCGAGTTCGGCCTTGCGTACGTCATCCAGGCTGTAACCGGCATCGAACAGGCGGATGAAAGGACCGATCGAGCAGGAGGCGTTGTTATCCTTGGCCTTGCCGAGCAGCAGCGCCGAGCGGCCCTCGACGTCGCGCAGGTTGACGTCGTTGCCGAGCGTCGCACCCTTGATTTCGCCGCGGCTGTTGACCGCGAGCACGACTTCGGGCTCGGGATTGTTCCAGGTCGAGATCGGATGCAGGCCGACATCGGCACCCCAGCCGACGGAGGAGAGCACCGGCGCCTTGGTGAAGACTTCGGCATCAGGCCCGATGCCGACCTCGAGATATTGCGACCACATGCCCTCGTCGATCAATGCCTGCTTGACCTTGGCGGCCTCCGGCGAACCGGCCTTCAGATTGGTGAGGCTGCCGCCGATCAGCGTGCTGACACGCTCGCGGATCGAGGCCGCACGTTCCGGACTGCCGGCGGCCTTCTCCTCGATGACGCGCTCGATCATCGACTGCGCAAAGGTAACGCCGCAGGCTTTCACTGCCTGCAGGTCGACAGGCGCCAGGAGATAGGGACGCGCTTCATCCGGCGTGCCGGTGCTGTTGGCGGCGATATCCTGCAACGAGCCGATCGCCTTGCCGGTTGCAGCGCGCACGAAACCAGCAGCGTCCTGCCGCTCGAGCAGCGCGCTCAGTGTCGGCGCCTCGCGCGAGGTGATGTCGACCAGCTCCCCCTCTCGAAGCGTCACGATGCTTGGCCCGGCAACGTCGGGATTCCAGGCGCGGCCGACAAAAAGACCATCCGAAGCGGCGATATCGAGCAGAGGTTGAGACATGGTGGATCTTCCGTCACGGGCGAGCGGGGAGCGCTCTTCAAAACATTGCGGGGTGTTGCCGCCCTCCAGCCCGGCGGCAGCCGAAATCGATCACATTCACGGAGATGGGGCAAGATGCGTCGGGGAAAAAGACTTTCGCCTGATCGGCTCGGGCGGCGGGCTTCCTCTGGAATCCAATTGCAAAAGCCCACAAAATAACTATTTAGATACAAAATAACTGTTGCATTTCAAGTATTTAATTACAGGCCGTGACGATTTTGCCCTCCATCTCGCCTTGACAGGAGCCGGCTTTCGTTATCTGTTTTGCCCAACATGGAGGAGGCTGGCATCGGCCGGCCGCACGAAAATCCCAGGAGGATATTGCAGCAATGTTGAGATTTGCCGTCGTCGGAATCGACCATGGGCATACGTTCGATCACGTGAAGGGATTGCTTGCTTCAGGCGGCGAGTTGGTCGGCTATTGCCCGCAGACCTCGGTGCCGGCACTGCGCGAGGCCTTTGAGAAGACCTATCCTGACGCGCCGCAGATCGATCGGGAAAAGCTGTTCGACGATCCGTCGATCGACGTCATCTGCATTTCCGCAATCCCCCGCGACCGCGCCGGACTTGCCATCCGCGCGATGAGATCGGGCAAGGATGTGATGACCGACAAGCCGGGCGTGACGACCTTCGCCCAACTCGAGGAGGTCAAGCGCACCGTTGCCGAGACCGGCAAGATCTTCTCGATCTGCTTTTCCGAGCGCCACTGCGTGCGCTCCGCCGTCAAGGCCGGCAAGCTCGTCGCCGAAGGCGCGATCGGCAAGGTGATCCAGACGCTCGGCGTCGGTCCACACCGGCTGCAACTGCCGACCCGGCCGGACTGGTTCTTCGATCCCGAAGCCTTCGGCGGCATCATCGTCGATATCGCTTCGCACCAGGTCGACCAGTTCCTGTTCTATACCGGCTCGACCACAGGCGAGGTCATCGCCAGCTCGATCGGCAATTTCGGCATGCCCGACAAGCCCGCGTTCGAGGATTTCGGCGAGGTGCTTCTGCGCTCCGACAAGGCGGCGGGCTATGTCCGTGTCGACTGGTTCACGCCGGAGGCGCTGCCGACCTGGGGTGACGGGCGCCTCACCATCCTCGGCACCGAAGGCTATATCGAACTGCGCAAATATATCGATATCGCCGGCCGGCCGGGCAAGGATCACCTCTTCCTGGTCAACGGCAAGGAAATGACCCATATCGATTGCAGCGGCGAAAAACTCGATTATTTCGACGCTTTCACCGCCGACGTCGGCAACCGCACACAGACGGCGATGACCCAGGATCACGTTTTTGAAGTCTGCCGTCTTTCGCTCGAAGCCCAGGCGAAAGCCGCGCGCATCGGCGCTCGCTGAGGAGGAAATCATGACCAGGAAATTGCGCGTCGGCGTCATCGGCGCAGGCATCGCTGCGCGGCATCTGGCCGGCTTCGGTTGGAACAAGGAGCTTTTCGAAGTTCCCGTGCTCTGCTCGCTCGATGAGGAGCGCGGCAGAGCGCTGTGCGAGGAGTTCGGCATTGCCGAATACACGCAGGATGCGGATTCGCTGTTTGCCCGCGACGATCTCGACATCATCGACATTTCGACGCCGCCGAGTTCGCATTTCGAACTGTGCCGCAAGGGCATCGAGTCTGGCAAGCACGTGATCTGCGAGAAGCCGCTCTTCGGCTCGATCGCCGAGGTCGACGAGATGGGGCGCATCCTTGCCCGCTTCCCCAGCAAGAAGCTGATGCCGATCTTCCAGTATCGCTATGGTTCCGGCCTGCAGAAGCTGAAGCTGCTGATCGAACGCGGCCTGGCCGGCAAGCCGTTCCTGACCACGATCGAAACCCATTGGTGGCGCGGGCCGGATTATTATGCCGTGCCGTGGCGCGGCAAATGGGCGAGCGAACTCGGCGGTGGCCTTCTCGGCCACGCCATCCACGCCCATGACATGCTGAACTATGTGCACGGCCCTTGCGCCGAGGTGTTTTCCTATGGGGCGACGCTGGTCAATCCGATCGAGGTCGAGGATACGGCAGCCCTTTCGGTGAAGATGCAGAATGGCTCGCTGGCGACGCTGTCGATGACGTTGGGTTCGCGCAAGGAGATCTCGCGGTTGCGCTTCTGCTTCAACGACCTCGTCGCCGAAAGCATCATCGAACCCTATACGATGGGCCGTGATCCGTGGACGTTCACCGCCGGGACAGAGGAACATCAGGCGCGGATCGACGAAGTGCTCGCCGCCTATGTGCCTGGCGAGGATGGCTACACCCGTCAGTTCGAGCTCTTCCATAAGGCGATCGTCGAAGACACCGACCCACCGGTGACGCTGCAGGATGCCCGCAATTCGCTGGAACTGGTAACGGCCGCTTATTTCTCGCAGCGAACCGGACAACCGACGCCGATGCCGATCGCCGCCGATCATCCGCTCTATCGCTCCTGGCTTCCGGCAGGGGAATGGCGGGCTGCGGCCACCGTCTGAATCGGGAAGGGCTCTCCGATGCTGAAATCCTTCGAGCATGTCGGCATGACGGTCAGCGACATGGACCGCACCGTCGATTTCTACTGTGGCCTGCTCGGCCTCAGCCTCGTGCTGCGCAAGACGATGGCGAATGGCATGCAAGTCGCGTTCCTCGATGCAGGCGGCGGCATGCTGGAGGTCTTTGCGCCGCCCGGCGGCGCGTCGAGAGCAGTCGACGTGCCTGACGATACGGCCGGCGTCCGCCACCTCACCTTTCATTTCGACAATGTCGACGAGACCTTCGTCCGCCTCGAACTGGCGGGCGTCGAGATCAAGGAGCGGCCGCGCTTTGCCGTCCACTCCGAGATGCTGAACAAGATCGCCTTCGTTCGCGATCCCGACGGCATTATCGTCGAACTTGCCGAACGCTCTCAGAACCGCCAGGGCTGACACAGGTGTTGCCGATCGCTTCGCTGCGGGCGGCCAGACCGTCCCGCAGCAGATCGATCAGGCGCCAGACGAGTTTTGCCGCCATGTTAGGCCTCCTCTCAGCTCGCCAGCTTGGCGCTGATATAGTTGCGCCAGCCGCCAAGTGCGGTGATTTCCTCGGCACCTTTCACCGCATGCGCCTCGCAGACGAAGCCAGAGACGCTGGGACCGTCTTCGAGCGTCAGCTTACCGATGCCGAGGGGTGCCGGAATCTTCTGGACGAACCTGCCGAAAGCATCGGCCGGCAGTGCCCAGACCTCGACCTCCAGTCCCTGACCCTTGTGGCCGGGCTCGCGCAGCAGCCCGGGTTTCGGCGGCGTGGTATTGGGTAAGACGAAGAGGCGATAATCGCCGGCCGTGCGGCAGGTCTTGACCAGACGCCCGCCTGCGCCTGCCAGTTCGTGATTGAGCGGCATGCCGGTCAGATGCGCACCGACGACCGCAATTTCGATAAAACCGTCATCGCCGGGCACAACACGGCTTGCTTCGGGGATCGCAGCCTGCCGGTCGATGCCCATGCCGGAGCTTGCTGCGCGGTGCAGCGCGTCGGCAAGCGGCGCCAGCGCATCGTCGGTGAAGGCAGGTGCGATGACGGTAACGCCGCCCGGTAAGCCACCTTTTCCGAAGCCGGCCGGAACGGCGATCGCTGCGCAATCGAGCAGGTTGACGAAATTGGTGTAGCGGCCGAGGCGACCGTTCAGCACGACGGGATTGGCCAGCATATCCGCAACGGTGTAAGTGGTCGGTGCGGTCGGCAGCAGAAGCACGTCGGCCTTTTCCCATTCGGCCTCGGTCTTGCGACGCAATTCTTCCAGCCGGTATCGGCCGTTGAAAGCCTCGACCGCGGTCTTACCCTTGGCGCCCTCGATAATCCCTCTGACCGTCGGGTCGAAATCGGCCGCGTTGGTGGCAAGGAAGGTCTCGACCGCCGCCAGGCGTTCGGCGACCCACGGCCCGTCATAGAGAAGCGCGGCCGCCTCGCGGAATGGCGCGTAATCGAAAGGCACGATGGTCGCACCGAGCGCTTTGGCCCGTTCGATCGCCTGGTCGTAGAGCGCCTCCACCTCCTTGTCGCCGAAGAACTCCCGCTCGGCGTCGGTCAGGACGCCGATACGCAACCCCGATACCGGCAGGTTGGCCGGTTTGGCGCGACGGGAGAAAGGATCGGCAGCGTCGAAACCCTCGGCGACCTTGCGGATCGCGACGCCGTCGCCGACGGTCGCGGCAAAGATCGTGATGCAGTCGACGCTCTTGCAGGCCGGTATAGCGCCAGTATTCGGCAGAAGACCCGGCGTCGGCTTGATGCCGACCAGATTGTTGAAGGCGGCGGGCACGCGGCCGGAACCCGCCGTATCCGTGCCGAGCGCGAAGGCGGCAAGGCCGGAGGCGACCGCGACTGATGATCCGGAGCTCGAACCGCCTGAGATATAGGCTGCATCGAAGACCGAACGCGGCGCGCCATAGGGCGAGCGCGTGCCGTTGAGGCCGGTCGCGAATTGGTCGAGATTGGTCTTGCCGATGATGATGGCGCCAGCCGCCTTCAACCGGGCAACGACGGTGGAGTCGGCTTCCGGCCGATACGCATAGGCCGGGCAGGCAGCGGTCGTCGGCAGGCCGGCGGCATCGATATTGTCTTTGACGGCGAAGGGAACGCCCCAGAGCGGCAGGCTGTTTGCTTCAGGCGCGCGTGCCATCAAAGCTTTCGCGGCGGCGCGCAGCTCTTCATCCGGCACCGGCGTGATGAAGATTGCCGGATCTTTCGAGGCGGCGCGGCGGGCGATCACCTCTTCGATGGCGTCGAGCGGCGTCAGGCCGGATTGATAGGCGGCGCGAAGGCTTGAGAGATCGAGGATGGTCGGCAGCATGTCAGCATTCCTCCAGAACGACGATGATATCGCCGGCTTTGACGTTTCTTCCCGGCCCGGCACGCAGGTCGCGGACGCGGCCTGCCGCATGGGCGGTGACGTTGATTTCCATCTTCATCGATTCGATGATGGCGAGTGTATCGCCGGCCGCAACCGAGGCACCCGGCTCGACCAGCAATTTCCAGATATTGCCGGGCACGGCGCTGGCAACACCGAAGCAGCCGTCGGGAATATCCCCATCCGGACTTTCGCCCGTGCCTTCATCGGTGACGAAGCTGTCGAGCCCGGCTTCCTTCCAGCGCTGGCGCTCAGTATCGAAGGCGGCCTGCTGCGTTGCCTTGAAGCGACCGATCGACGCTGCGTTCGCCTGCAATTCTCTCTCATAGGCAGCATAGGAGAATTCCGTCTCCTCGATCCGGATCGGATAGCCGCCGTGCGGGAAGGCGGCGCGCGCCTCCGTCAACTCCTGATTACTAACAGGGAAGAAACGGATCTGGTCAAAGAAGTTCAGCAGCCAGGGCTTGCCCCTGGCGAAGGCCGGTGTCTCCCGCCATGTGTTCCAGACCTGGATGGTGCGGCCGAAGAGCTGGTAGCCGCCCGGTCCTTCCATGCCGTAGATGCACATATAGGCGCCGCCGATGCCGACGGCGTTCTCAGGCGTCCAGGTGCGGGCGGGATTATACTTCGTCGTCACGAGGCGATGGCGTGGATCAACAGGGGTCGCAACCGGCGCGCCAAGATAGACATCGCCGAGACCGAGCACCAGATAGCTGGCATCGAAGACGATATCGCGAACGGCCTGTTCGTCGGGAAGGCCGTTGATGCGGCGGATGAACTCGATATTCGACGGGCACCAGGGCGCATTCGGGCGTACCAGCTCCTGATATTTGCGCATCGCAAGCTCCGCATCCGGATCATTCCAGGAAAGCGGCAGATGCACGATGCGGCTCGGCACCGTGACCTCCTGGGCTGCCGGAAGCGTCGCCTCGATCTCGGAAAGCAGTCCCAGCAGGCGCCGGCGCGTCAGCTGCGTGCCGTCATAATGGATCTGCAGCGAGCGGATACCGGGGGTGAGGTCGACGACGCCGGGCAGGCGGGCCTCGACAACGGCCTGCATCAGCAGATGCACCCGCAGCCGCAGCGCGATATCCAGTGTCATCGGCCCATATTCGACGAGCAGATTATCATCGCCCTGGCGGCGATAGACGACGGAAACCGGGCCGTCGTCGCTAATGCCGACGATCGGCGAGCCCGTCTCTTCCACGACCCGCCGCACCGCGGGGCCAGCGACGGGGTCCTCCGGCCGCACTACTGCATGAAAACGGATACGGTCGCCGGGCTTAAACTGGCCCATCTTCCACTGTTCGTCGCGGGCGATCACTGCAGGGCAAACGAAGCCGCCAAGGCTCGGACCGTCGGGGCCGAGAATGATCGGCATATCGCCGGTGAAATCGATCGCCCCGATCGCATAGGCATTATCGTGCAGGTTGGAGGGGTGCAGCCCCGCCTCACCGCCGTCGCTACGTGCCCAAACCGGGGCGGGACCGATGAGGCGAACGCCGGTGCGGGCGCTGTTGAAATGCACCTCGTAAGCCGTCGAAAACAGCGTCTCGATATCCCCATCCTGAAAGAAATCGGGAGCCCCGTGCGGGCCATAGACGACGCCGACATCCCATTCGCGCGTCAAGACGGCTGCCTCCGTCGCTGGTCTCACCGGTTCGGCCGGTACTTGGCGGGCAAAGTGCAGCACATGCCCTGTCTTCAGGGTGCCGGTGGCGTTGCCGCCGAACTGACCAAGACCGAAAGTCGCCCGCGAGCCGAGCACAACGGGAGCGGCAAAACCACCGGCGACGGCGAGATAGGCGCGTTGTCCCGGTCCTTCGATCGTACCGATCGACAGAACCTGACCGGCACGGATCAATACCGGGGTGTCATGCGGCAATTTTACGCCGTCGCATGTCATCGCCATCCGGGCGCCGGCAAGCGCGATCGTCTGGTCGGCATAAAACCGCAATGTCGGGCCGGAAACCGTCAATTCGAGCGCAGCCGTCACGTCGGCATTGCCGACCAACCGGTTGGCATGGCGGAAGGAGCGCTCGTCCATCGGCCCGCTCGGCGGCACGCCGACATGCCAGAGGCCGAGCCGGCCCGGCAGTTCCTGAATGCTTGACTGCGCGCCAGGCGCGAGAACCTCGACGACATCCGGAATGAAGGCGAAGTCGCGCAGCGCCGTCGTTGCCACCTTGGCGCCGGCAAGCAATTCGGAAGCGGCGATCGTTCTCAAATAATCGAGATTGGTCTCGATGCCTGATATCGACGTTTCGGCGAGTGCTGCCTTCAGCATCTCGATCGCCGCCGGCCGGTCTTCCGCCGCCACGATCAGCTTGGCAAGCATCGGATCGTAGAAGGGCGTCACCTCGGTTCCCGTCTCGATCCAGCCGTCGACGCGGGCGCTTTCCGGAAAAATGACTTCGGTCAAAAGGCCGGCACTCGGGCGAAAATCGGCATGCGGCATCTCGGCATAGATCCGCATCTCGATCGCCGCACCCTTCGGCGTCAGGGCCTTAGCACCCGAGAGCACGTCCTCGCCGGCCGCCTGCCGGATCATCCATTCGACGAGGTCGATGCCGAAGACGGCTTCCGTGACGGGGTGCTCGACCTGAAGGCGGGTATTGACCTCGAGGAAATAGAATTCCTCGCGCTGGGGGTCATAGATGAATTCGACAGTGCCGGCCGATTCATAGGAGACCGAGCTTCCCAAATCGACCGCCGCCTTGTGCAGGCGCGCCCTTGTCTCCGCGGAAAGGCCAGGCGCAGGCGTCTCCTCGACGACCTTCTGGTTCCGCCGCTGCAGCGAGCAGTCACGTTCGCCGAGCGCAATCACTCCGCCCTTGCCGTCGCCGAAGATCTGCACCTCGACATGGCGCGCTTCAGCAACGAAACGCTCGATGTAAACGCGCGCATCCCCGAAGCTGGCGCGCGCGGTCCGCTGCACGCTTTCGAAGGAAGCCTTGAGGCCGGCCGCATCGGCGCAGAGCTGCATGCCGATGCCGCCGCCGCCGGCTGTGCTTTTCAACATGACGGGATAACCGACGGTCTCGGCAGCCGAAAGCGCCTCGTCAACACTCTGCAAGAGATCGGTTCCGGGCAGCAGCGGCACGCCGCTCGCTTTCGCCAATTCGCGCGCCGTATGCTTCAGGCCGAAGGCCGATAGATGCTCCGGCCGCGGGCCGATGAAGGCGATGCCTTCAGCGGCGAGCCGCTCGGCAAAACCGATATTCTCCGAGAGGAAGCCGTAGCCTGGATGCACGGCCTCAGCGCCCGTCGCCTTGCAGGCAGCAATGACGGCATCGACGTCAAGATAACTTTCGGAAGCAGGCGCCGGGCCGAGGCGGACGGCCTCATCAGCGGTCAGCGCCGGCTTCGAGAAGCGATCGGCATCGGAATAGACGGCGACCGAGGCAATGCCCATCCTCTTCAATGTGCGGATGACGCGGACGGCGATCTCGCCGCGATTGGCGATAAGAACCTTGGTGAACATCGATCAGTCCTCACCGTCCCAGATCAGCACCCGGATCGGCGTCGGATCGAAGCCGTTGCAGGGATTGTTGATCTGCGGGCAGTTGGAGACGACGCAGAGCACGTCCATCTCCGCCACCAGCTCGACATAGTCGCCGGGCGCGGAAATGCCGTCGACAATGGTCATCTCGCCGTTCGGCTTGATCGGCACGTTCATGAAGAAATTGATGTTTGGCACGATATCGCGCTTGCTCATGCCGTGTTTGGTCACCTCGATCACGAAATTGTCGCGGCAGGCATGCAGGTATTTGGTGCCGTGGCCAAAGCGCACCGTGTTGCTCTCGCAGGAGCAAGCGCCGGCTGATGTATCGTGGCGGCCGCAGCTGTCGGCCGTCATGACCAGCATGACGTTGCCTTCGTTCGAGATGATCTTCGTGCCGGTGCCGATATAGGCGCCACCTTGCGCCCGCATCGTATCCTGGTTGGAATACCGCTCGGCAAAGTCATCGGCGCGATAAAACAGCGTGTCGATCGCCTGTTGGCCGTAGCTGTCCTCGATGCGGATGGTCTGACCCTTGCGCACGATGCCGGACCACGGCGCTTCGGCCGGGATGAAATGTTCCTGCACGGCATTTTCCAGGCTGCGCGAAGCTGAAGTCTTGATGAAATCGGTCATCGTCATCCTCCCTCAGGCCAGCATCGAGGCGTTGTTCTCGAAGCCGCGAAGGGCTTCGGCGGTCGCCGTGCGCGAGAGGTCGTCGATTGCGGGGGCGGGGGCGCGAAAGCGCGTGACGATCACCGGCTTCGGAGCATAGACCGGGTCGGGATCGAGCGGATGCGGACAATTGGAAAAGCCGACGATCATGTCCATTTCGGCGCGCAGTTCGGCATAGTCGCCGCTGTTGGAGAGTTTGCCGCGCCAGTGGAAGCCACCGTCATCGTCGACGCGGACGGGAGCGAAGAGATTGAGAATTGCGGGAATATCGCGCCTGGTGAGACCAAGCTTGCCGGCGACGAGCACGAGATTGTCGCGGGTGTTGCGGCTCTTGACGCCAGGATATTTTGCAGCGTTCGAAGCTGCGGTCGAGCCGCCCATCAGGCAGTCGTGAGCGCCGGAGCTATCCTCGATCAGCGAAAACATCACTCGGCCCATGTCCGAGAAGATAACGCGGCCCTTGCCGAGGGCGGTTGTCCACTGCACCTTGACCGTATCGACGAGATTGAGCCGTTCACTCGTGTCAGCGGCGTTCCAGGCGACGAGCGCCACGGTCGATCCGCCTTCACCCTGATCAATGCGGAGAGCCTCGCCGCGCTTCAGCGCGGTCGACCAGTACCAGCCGCCGGGGATGGTTTCCTGATGGATGATCGCAGCCGCATCGATTGCGGGGGCGGGAAGGGGGCTCGGCGCCGGCAGGGCCTTTGGGGCAAATTCCAGCCCCTTCTTCTGGTGTTCCTCGTAGCGCTGCCGGTTGGCGGCAATTTCTTCGGGCGAACGTCTGACATGCATCATGGTTTTTCTCCTGACGGACTGGAAGCCGGGTCGTCCCGGCGAAGGCCCAGAGAAATGACCGGGCCGTCCCGGTCGGGGCTGAAGATGGAGGGCGCGCCGGCAAGCCTGGGCGGCCAGATGGAAATGTCCTTAGTGATCGTCGCGCCGTAGCGCTCCTTTTCCTCCGGGCGGTCGCGCTTGCGCTCGAAGGCGACGACGCGCGTTGCCAGCGTGAAGGCCTCCCGCATGTCGTGCGTCACCATGACGACGGTCATCTGCGTTTCGTGCCAGAGCCGCTTCATCAATGTGTGGATCTCGGCACGAATGCCGGGATCGAGCGCGCCGAAAGGCTCGTCGAGCAGCAGCACCTTCGGCTTCATGATCAGGGCCTGCGCCAAAGCCAGGCGCTGCTGCATGCCGCCTGACAGTTGCGCCGGATATTTGCCCTCGGCACCGGATAGGCCGACCTCGCCGATCAGTCGCCGCGCTTCGTCGACGGCGTTGCGACGGGCAGCGCCGAAAAGCTTGGCTTTATAGCGAGACGCTGCGAGTTCCCGCCCAAGCAGCACATTGCCGAGCACTGTCAGATGCGGGAACACGGAGTAGCGCTGGAAGACGACACCACGATCCGGCCCTGGCTCCTGTGGCAGAGCTTCGCCGTCGAGCAGGATCGTCCCTCGCGTTGGCCGCTCCTGGCCGAGCAACATGCGCAGGAACGTCGACTTGCCGCAGCCGGACGGGCCGACAAGCGCGACGAAGGCGCGCGAAGCGACGGTCAGCGACACATCTTCGAGTACGATCTGGTCGCCATACTCTTTCCAGACCTTTTCGATCACCAACTCGCTCATGCCTGCTTCTCCAGCTCAGACCAGGGGAAGACGGCGATGCGGATGCGATCGAGGATATAATTCATGATCACGGCGAGCAGCGTGATCCAGACGACATAGGGAAAGATGACGTCCATCGAGAGATAGCGGCGGACGAGGAAGATGCGGTATCCGAGGCCGGAATCCGACGAGATCGCTTCGGCGGCGATCAGGAACAGCCAGGCAGGACCGAGCTGAAGCCTGAGGCAGGTGATCAGCCGCGGCAGGATCTGCGGCAGCACGACACGAAGACCGATCTGCCAGGAAGAGCCGCCGAGCGTTTCAGCCTTGACGATCTGTTCGCGCGGCAGTTCCAGCGCCTTCAGCGCAAGGTCGCGGATCATCGTCGGCGCAACGCCGATGACGATGAGCGCGATCTTCGAGGCTTCGCCAAGCCCCATGGCAATAAAAAGGATCGGCAGCAGCGCCAGCGGCGGCACCATCGAGATAACGGCGACGAAGGGCGAGAGCAGCGCCCGGAGATACGGCAGCATGCCGATCAGCATGCCGATGATGAGCGCGGTGACTGTCGAGATACCGAGGCCGGCCAACAGCCGGATCAGGCTCGCACCCGTATCGGACCAGAGCAGGTATTGTCCGGTGCGCGGATCGGCGATGAAGGCCAGGCGATCGATCGCATCGGCAAAACCGGCAAGACCGGGCAGCAGTTTGTCGTTGGCGTTTTCCGCCAGCCGTGCCGCCGAGCCGAAAGTGTAGGCAACGATCAGCAGCACGAAGGGCAGCAGCGTCAAGGCAAGCTGCGCGCCCCGGCTCGGCCTCGTGTTGATCCAGCGCATAGGGATAGCTCCGCTGATGAAGGGTAGGCGGTGCGGTCAACGCCGCACCGCTGCTTTGACATGGCTCAGAGCGAACCGTCGGCGGCGGCCTTCATGTAGGTCTCAGTGAAGCGCAGCTTGACGTTGCCGCTGTCGCCGAGGACCTTGCCATCAGGCATTTCGATGCCGATGACGTCGGCCGACGGCGCGCCATTGCCGAGCAGGCCTTTTTCGAACAGGAAGTTGCGGACAAGATCCATTGTTTTCGGCAGGCTGCCCGAGGCAGTGAAGGCAACGGCATCGGCCGGCTTGGCAAACAGCTTGGTGGCGGCAAGCTGGGATTCGAAGCCCTTGAGATCGGTGCCTGATGCCTGGCCCATCGCCTCGCGCGCAGCCTTGCCGTCGGCACTGTCCGCAGTCAGCAGTGCTGCGGTTTCATACCAGATGCCGGCGAGCGCCTTGCCGAAATTCGGATTGTCCTTCAGCACGCCTGAATTGGCGACCATCAGGTCGATGATCTCGCCCGGCACCTGCGAGCTGTCGAAGACCTTCTTGGCCGTGGGATCCTCGAGGATGGTCGAGACCAGCGGGTTCCAGGTGACGACCGCGGTCACGTCAGCCGTCTTGTAGGCGGCGACCATATCGGCGTCGGAGGTGTTGACCACTTTCACGTCGCGCTCAGTCAGTTTGATGCTCTCGAGCGCGCGAGCCAACAGATAATGCGAGACGGAAAATTCGACGAGATTGACGTTCTGGCCCTTGATGTCGGCAAGGCTCGCCTTGTCCTTGAGGATGACGGCATCGTTGCCGTTCGAGAAGTCACCGACGATGACCGCTGTCGTATCGACGCCGCCGGCAGCCGGGATCGACAGGCCGTCCATGTTGGTGAGGGTCACGGCATCGAAGGCGCCGGCGGTATATTGGTTCATCGATTCGACGTAGTCGTTGAACTGGGTGACCTCGATCTTGATGCCGTATTTGTCGGCCCATTTCTTGACGATGCCGTGATCAGCAGCATAACCCCAGGGCATCCAGCCGACATAGATCGACCAGGCGACCTTGAAGTCAGTCTTCTGTTCGGCCTTGGCGATGGAGCCGAGTCCCAGCGCCAGGGACGCCGTCAGTGCGGTAATCGATAGAATCTTCGAAAAAGTCTGCATTGAAATTCCCCTTTTGCTTTTCTTCAAAAGGGATCGGCAATGACCATCGTGCCGCCAATCCCTTGGCTTACGAGGTCTCCCGGGCTTTTGTCCCGCCGTGCACCCGGCGGGATGTCTCCCCTGCCGGTGGTAGCTCTCGGACCAGCCACGCCTTGCGACGCCGGAACCCTAGCCACCAACTCTGCAACTATCAAAGCAAAGTGCGTGCCAAATTATAAATCATTGATTTTATTGAGGGTGCGATGGCATCAATTCTCTGACAAATGCAATAGTGCATGCACTTGCACAGAAAATGTGCGTATTCTGCCGCCACCTTAGGCGTTGGTTCTTTTTTGCCCAGTGAAAAAAGCAGGCAGACCACGCAGAACGCCGCGTTTGCGACTCTATCTAAGCTAGTTCCGAAAGGTCCCGGAGGGGATCGTCGTCACCAGCCGGATATCGCGGCGGAAATTCGACGGCGACATGCCGGCGATGTGGCGGAAGGATTTGTTGAAGGCGCTGATCGAGCCGAAGCCGCTGTCCATCGCCACCTGCAGCACGTTGGCGCCTTCGCTCATCAGCATCGCCTGGGCGCGCGACAGCCGTAGCAGCGTCACATATTTGCTGAGCGTCATGCCGGTCGATCGCTTGAACAGGTTCATCGCATATTTCGGATGCAGGTCGGCGGCGCGGGCGATATCGACCGAATCGATGTCGTGCAGGAAATTGGCGGCGATGAAATCGCACATGCGCGCGACGCTGCGTGAGGAATGCGGATGCGGGTGATCGCCCTCGAGATTGATGGTCGCCTGCGACGTCATGGAATAGGGTTCGAGCGCGATGCGCTCGATGCGTAGCAGCAGCTCGTCGACGGCGTGCTGGGCCTTGGCGGGATCGCCGGAATTGGCATAGCGGAACCAGCGGGTGAAGTTTTCGTTGTCGGCGGCATCCGTTGCCGAGGTCAGCAGCGTCTCACCCTTCATAAGCCGGCTGGAAACGCTGATCGGCAGGCGCAGCCGGAAGAAATAGACGAGCGGCAGATGGGCGCCGGCATAGAGCGAATCGTCTGAGGATTCGTCCATCTGATGCGGCTGACCACCCCAGAAGAGGCACATTTCGCCCGCGTTCAGCCGGAATTCGTGATCGCTCATCCGGTAGTGCACGGTGCCGCGCATCACGTAGTTGACTTCGACCTGCGCATGCCAGTGCGGCATGGCCATGACGGGCGGATGGGCATGAAACATCTGCAGCGCTGTCGGCAAACCCTCGATGCTGCTCGCGCCGGGCTGGTAGATTGCACGTGTGCCGACCTTACTTTCCGCCAAATTCATGTTCCCTTTTTAGGAGACACCCGCTCCCTTACAGATAGTCTAACCGCGTTCGTGAAAGATCGGCAATTGAAAAGGGAGGATTTTCAATGCGCTTCAAACTTCTCGCTGCGACCGCAGCTGTCGCAGTGCTTGCTTCCGGCTCCGCATACGCGCAGTCGGCCAATCTCACCATCTGGAGCTGGAATGTCGCCGCGTCGGCATTGAAGTCCACGCTTCCAGGCTTCAACAAACAGTTTCCCGATATCAAGATCACCGTCGAGGACCTTGGCAACGCCCAGGTCTTCGATAAGACGCTCGCGGCCTGCGCCGCCGGCGGCGACGGCTTGCCCGACATCGTCAGCATCGAGAATTTCGAAGCTGAAATCTTCTGGAGCCGTTTTCCCGATTGCTTCGCCAATCTGAAGGAGCTCGGTTACACGCCCGACATTCAGGCGAAATTCCCCGAATTCAAGCGCACCGAGCTTGAAGTCGGAGACGTCGCCTATGCCATGCCGTGGGATTCCGGCCCTGTCGCCGTCTTCTATCGCCGCGACCTCTACGAAAAGGCCGGCGTCGATCCGAGCACGATCAACACCTGGGATGATTTTATTGCCGCCGGCAAGAAGATTTCCGCCGCCAACCCCGGCGTCGTCATGGCGCAGGCGGACTTCAATGGCGACAGCGAATGGTTTCGCATGATCGCCAACGAGCAGGGCTGCGGCTACTACTCGACCGACGGCCAGTCCATTACCATCAACCAGCCGGCCTGCGTTTCCTCACTGCAAAAGGTGAAGGAAATGAAGGATGCCGGCACGCTGACGGCGGCCAATTGGGACGAAAAGATCCAGGCCAATACCGCCGGCAAGGCCGCAAGCCAGCTGTATGGCGGCTGGTATGAAGGCACCCTGCGTTCGACCTCGCCCGATCTCAAGGGCAAGTGGGGCGTCTACAAGATGCCGAGCCTGACGGCCGATGGCCCGCATGCCGCCAATCTCGGCGGTTCGTCGCTCGCTATTTCCGCGACCTCCGCAAACAAGGACGCGGCCTGGAAATTCGTCAACTACGCCCTCGGCACGAACGAGGGTCAGGTAACGATGCTGAAGGAATTCGGTCTGGTGCCATCTTTGCTCTCGGCCGTTCAAGATCCCTTCGTCAACGAAGCACAGCCCTATTGGGGCGGTCAGAAGGTCTGGGCTGATATCCTCGCGACGCTGCCGAAGATCGTGCCGAGCCGCGGCACCGCCTTCCAGAGCGATGCCGAAGCCATCTTCAAGGCGGCGCAGACGAAGTTCTTCTCCGGCGGCTATCCCGATGCGAAGGCGGCTCTCGACGATGCCGCCAACCAGATCGCTTCGGCGACCGGCCTTCCGATCGCGCAGTGAATGACGAAGCCGGGCGCTTGACGCGCCCGGCTTTTTCCCCGCCGCGCGAGGCGGGCGACCATTCATTGGTTTTGTGAGGAGAAGGCTCGATGCCGTTCAGAACCCGGAGCGCCTATGCGTTCCTCGCCCCATATCTGCTGGTCTTTGCCACCTTCTGGGTCTGGCCGATCATCAATTCGTTCCTGATTTCCTTTCAGAACACCCGCATCAACGCGTGGAAATATAGTTTCCAGGCCAACTGGGGCCGGCTCTTCTACGACCCGGCCTTCTATAATGCCCTCTACAACACGCTGATCATCCTGGTGATCCAGGTGCCTGTCATGATCGCGCTTGCGACCGTTATGGCCGTCATGCTCAATTCGCCGCTCCTGAAAGCGCGCCCGCTCTTCCGTTTCGCCTTCTTCGCCCCTGTGGTCGTCGGCGAGGTCGCCTATGCCGCGGTGTTTCGGCTGATGTTCAGCCTCGATTTCGGGATCATCAACAAGCTGATCTCGGCCGTCGGTCTCAGCCCGGTCTCCTGGTTCGACAATGCCAATGCCGCCATGGCGCTGATCATCCTTGCCGTCACATGGCGCTGGGCGGGCTACAACGCCATCATCATCCTCGCCGGCCTGCAGTCGATTCCCGACGATGTCTACGAGGCAGCGACACTCGACCGGGTGAGCAAGATCCAGCAATTCTTTCATATCACCCTGCCGCTCCTGAAACCGATCATCCTCTTCTGCGTGGTGCTCTCGGTGATCGGCACCATGCAGCTCTTCGCCGAGCCCTTCCTCATCACCAATCGCGGCGGTCCCGGCGGCGGCACGGAGACGCTCGGCCTGCTGCTTTATCGCCAGGGCTTCACCTCGCTGAACTTCGGCTATGCCTCGGCGATCGCCTATACCATGGCTGCCCTTGCCGTAGCGATCTCGCTTCTCAATCTCTGGGTCGGGAGGGATCCGAAATGAAATCCAAATCTCAATCCCTTCTGCTGCGCCAGATCGCGTTACATGCCGCACTGGCGCCGCTTGCGATAATCTGGCTGTTTCCGCTCTGGATGATGTTCGTCTTCTCGACAATGCCCGATAACGGCATCTTCAGCCCTGACATCGTGCTTTGGCCATCGACCAATTTCGTCGAGAATTTCAAGAACCTGCAGGCCGATACCGATTTCATCGGTGCCATGGTGATCTCCATCGGCGTCGCGCTCATCTATACGGTCCTGTCGGTACTGCTGACCTCGATGGCGGGCTGGGCGCTGGCACGTTACCGTTTCGTCGGCCGCTCCATCGTCATCGCCATCATCCTCGGCACCATCACGCTTCCCTTCTCCGTGGTCGTCATCCCGCAATTCATCATGGTGGCGCGCGAGTTCAAACTGGCAAACACCTGGGTGGCTCTGATCGTGCCGCCGCTGTTCAATTCGCTCGGCGTTCTGTTCATGCGGCAGTCCTTCTCGATGATGCCGGGCGAGCTTTTCGATGCCGCCCGCGTCGAGGGCGTCAAGGAATGGCAGATCTTCCTGCGCATCGCCCTGCCGCTGGCGCGCCCGACCATGGCCGCACTGGCGATCATCCTCTTCCTTGCCTCCTGGAACAACTACCTCTGGCCGCTGCTGATCAATTCCAGACCGGGAATGATGACGGCGCCGGTGGCGCTCGGAACGCTGATCGGCCTCACCAAGGTCTCCTGGGGCGGCATCATGGCCGGCGCGGTGCTCCTGACGGCGCCGATCCTGGTCATCTTCGTGGCTCTTCAACGCCATTTCATCGCCGGCATCGCGGCCGGCGCAATCAAATAATCGGGCAAATAATCGGGAGGCTGCATGGCAGAGCTTTCACTCAGCAACATCGTCAAGCGCTTCGGCGGCTTTGAGATCATCCACGGCGCCAATCTGGAGGTGAAGGACGGCGAATTCGTCGTCTTCGTCGGCCCGTCCGGCTGCGGCAAGTCCACGCTGCTCAGGATGATCGCCGGCCTCGAGGACATTACGTCAGGCGAGCTTCAGATCGGCGGCAGGGTCGTCAACGACGTCGAGCCGGCCGATCGCGGCATCGCCATGGTCTTCCAGTCCTACGCGCTTTATCCGCACCTGACCGTCGAGGAAAATTTGAGCTTCGGCCTGCGCATGAACGGCAATCCGAAGGCCGACACCGAGCGGCGCGTGCGCCATGTCGCAGAGATCCTGCAGATCACCGAGCTGATGAAGCGCCGGCCGAAGCAGCTTTCCGGCGGTCAGCGCCAGCGCGTCGCGATCGGCCGCGCCATCGTCCGCGAACCACAGGTCTTCCTGTTCGACGAACCTTTGTCGAACCTCGACGCCGAACTGCGCGTGCAAATGCGCGTCGAAATCTCCAGGCTGCACAAGAAGCTCGGCACGACGATGATCTACGTCACCCACGACCAGACGGAAGCGATGACGCTCGCCGACCGGATCGTCGTGCTGCGCGCCGGCAATATCGAGCAGATCGGCGCGCCGCTCGACCTATACGATGATCCCGCCAATCAGTTCGTCGCCGGCTTCGTCGGCTCGCCGAAGATGAATTTCTTGAACGCCGTGGTGGTTGAAACGCAGCCGGGCAGGGCGGTGATCGCGCTGGAAAGTGACGCCAATACCCGCCTGACGCTGCCGGTCGCCGATCCCATCGAAGCCGGCGCAAAAGTGACGCTCGGCATCCGTCCCGAACATTTCGTCGATGCGGGCACGGGCGATGCCGACCTCACCGTCACCATCGACGTCGCCGAACACCTCGGCAACACCAGTTACATCTACGCCACCATTGGTCCCGAGCAACTGATCATCGAGCGGCCGGAATCGCGCGTCGCCGGCAATCGCGACACGCTGACAGTCGGCCTTCCCGCCAACCGCTCATTCCTTTTCGACGGCGCCGGCAAGCGGCTTCGCTGAACTAAAATCCCAGGACAGAAAGACGAAAGAGGATTTTCCATGACTTCAGATCAACCGATCCGCTGGGGCATCATCGGCCCCGGCACCATCGCCCGCACCTTTGCAGACGGCGTCGCTCATTCGCGCACCGGCAGACTGGTGGCGATCGCCACCCGCAATCCTGCAAAGCCGGGTCTTGCCGAAAATTTCCCCGGCGCCCGCATCGTCGATGGTTACGAGGCGTTGCTCTCCGATAAGGAGATCGATGCGATCTATATCGCCGTCCCGCACACAGGCCATGCCGAATGGGCGATCAAAGCGGCACGTGCCGGCAAGCACATCCTGGTGGAAAAGCCGATCGCGCTGTCGGCCTACGATGCCGAAGCGGTTTACTACGAGGCGAAAAAAGCCGGCGTCTTTGCCGGGGAAGCTTTCATGTACCGCGTACATCCGCAGACGGAGAAGCTGGTCGAACTCGTCAAAAGCGGCGCCGTCGGCACCGTTCGCATCATCCGCTCGAGCTTCGGCTTCAACATGGGCAGCTATAAGCCGGAACACCGGCTTTTCGCCAACGACACCGCCGGTGGCGGCATTCTCGATGTCGGCGGTTATCCGGTCTCGATGGCCAGACTGATATCAGGCGCCGCGGAGGGCAAGGCCTTCCTCGAACCGGAGAAGGTCTCGGGCGTCGCCCATCTCGGCCAAAGCGGCGTCGATGAATGGGCATCTGCCGTCCTCAAGTTCCCGAACGAAATCATCGCCGAAGTCTCCTGCTCGATCATGGCGCAGCAGGACAATGTGCTGCGCATCATCGGCTCGGAAGGCCGGATCGAGGTTCAGGACTTCTGGTTCGCCTCCGGTCACAAGGGCGGCGTCGGCAAGATCGAGATCTTCAAGGGCGGTAAACAGGAAACCGTCGAACTCAGGGAAGACCGCTGGCTCTATTCCTTCGAGGCGGATGCGGCCGGCGATGCCATCCGCGCCGGCAAGGCCGAATTCAGCTCTCCCGGCATGAGCTGGGCGGATTCGATCGGAAACCTGCGTGTACTCGACCAGTGGCGCGCCTCGGTCGGTCTTGAATACGGCGTGGAAAAAGCCAGCAAGCGCACGGTAAACATTGCCGGCGGCACGGTCGCGCGCGGCAACAGCGTTCCGCAGCGTCAGATTCCCGGCATTTCCAAGCCCGCCTCGGTGGTGACGCTGGGCTTCGAGTTCTTCCCGAATTTTGCCTCCGCCTCGCTGACGCTCGACGCCTTTTACGAAGCCGGCGGCAACGCCTTCGACACGGCCTATGTCTATGGCGGCGGCAAGACGGAGGCGATCTTCGGCGACTGGCACACGAGCCGCAAGGTGGCTCGCGAGGAGATCGTGCTGATCGGCAAGGGCGCCCATTCGCCGCTCTGCTATCCCGATATGATCGCAAAGCAGCTCGACCAGTCGCTTGCCCGGCTGAAGACCGACTATGTCGACATCTATTTCATGCATCGCGACAATACCAGCGTGCCCGTCGGCGAGTTCGTCGATGCCATGGATACCGAGGTCAAACGCGGACGCATCCGCGGCATATTCGGTGGCTCGAACTGGACGCGGGCGCGCTTCGACGAGGCGATCGCCTATGCCGAAAAGACCGGCAAGACGGCGCCGGCAGCACTTTCCAACAACTTCTCGCTCGCCGAGATGCTCGATCCGATCTGGGCCGGCTGCGTTGCCGCTTCCGATGACGACTGGAAGAAATGGCTGAACGAGAAGCAGATCCCGAACTTCGCCTGGTCGAGCCAGGGCCGCGGCTTCTTTACCGACCGCGCCGGCCGCGACAAGCGGGACGACGAGGAGATCGTCCGGGTTTGGTATTCCGAGCGCAACTTCGGACGCCGCGACCGCGCTATCGAGCTTGCCAACAAACTCGGCCGCAATCCGATCCACATCGCACTCGCCTATGTGATCGCCCAGCCTTTTCCGGTCATTCCACTGATCGGGCCGCGCACCGTCGCCGAGTTGGAAGACAGTCTCTCGGCGCTCGACATCAAGCTCACACCCGATCAGGTGAAGTGGCTGGAAGGCTGAAGCAACAGCAAAGGGCGCGGTTTGAACCGCGCCCTTTGCTTTTCTACTTGCGCGGCTCGGAAGCTTTCTTCCTGGCCGCGTCGTCCATCAGCTCATACCACATGGCGTTGAGGACGGCGAAGGCTGCGGCCAGCGGTAGGCCGAGGATCCATGCAAAATACCACATCGTTTGGTCTCCCTCAGAGCAATTCCAGGAAAAGTGCGAAGCGGTTTCCCGTCCGGAATTGCGTAAAAACAAAAGGTTAGAGCGGTTCTACTGAGTCGCTCTAGTAAGCGTGGCTATTTTCATCGGTGATGGACTTCTCATCGACCTTGCCCCACAGAACCTTGTAGACCCAGGCTGTGTAGGCGAAGATGATCGGCAGGAAGATCACCGTCACGACCAGCATGATGAACAGCGTCATGTGGCTGGAGGATGCATCCCAGACCGTCAGGCTCGATCGCGGATCGAGCGAGGAGGGCAGGATGAACGGGAACATCGATAGGCCGACTGTCGAGATGATGCCAAAGATCGCGACCTTGCTGAAGAGCAGCGTCATGACCTCGCGCCTTGCCCGCATGGCAATGAAGGCCAGTGCCGCGCCGACGAAGCCGAGGACCGGCGCGATGATCATCCACGAATGGGCGGCATAATTGGTAAGCCACGCGCCTTTCTCCAGCGCCACGGTCTTCAACAGCGGATTGGAGGGGCCGATCGGGCTGATATCGCTGGTGATGCGATAGCCACCGACGCCGATCCACAGGAAGAGACCGCCGAGTGCGAAAAGCAGAATAACGGCAAGGGCGGCGATGCTGCCATAACGTCTGGCACGTTCGGCCACCGGGCCACTCGACTTCAACACCAGCCATGCCGCACCATGCATCGTCAGCATGGCTAGGGAAAGCAGGCCGCAGAGCAGCGCATAGGGGTTGAGCAGGGCGAAGAACGAGCCCTCGTAGAAGATCCGCATATCGTCGGCAAAACGGAAGGGCACGCCCTGCAGCACATTGCCGACGGCAACGCCGAAGATCAGCGACGGCACGAAACCGCCGACGAACAGCGCCCAGTCCCAGCCGCTCCGCCAACTGGCGCTTTCCCGCTTCGACCGGTATTTGAAGCCGACCGGACGCAGGATGAGCGCGAAGAGGATCGCGAACATCGCCAGATAGAAGCCCGAGAAGGAGACCGCATAAAGCGGCGGCCAGGCGGCGAAGATGGCGCCGCCGCCGAGGATCAGCCAGACCTGATTACCCTCCCAGGTGGCGCCGACGGTGTTGATCGCCACGCGCCGTTCCGTATCGGTCCGGGCGACGAAAGGCAAAAGCGTGCCGACGCCGAGATCGAAGCCGCCCGTCGTCGCAAAGGCGATCAGCAGGACGCCGAGCAGTAGCCACCAGATGAGACGCAGGGTTTCATAGTCGATGAGTTGGTGAAGGATCATGGCAAGTCACTCCGCGGCCGGGACGAGGGTTTCGGAAATCAGAATCGCTTCCGGCTCGTCGTCCGGCTCCGGTCCTTGCTTGATCGCCTTGATCATCAGGCCCATCTCGATGACGATCAGAACGGTATAAAGTGCGCCAAAACCGATAATGGTCAGAAGCACAGTGCCGGCGCCGAGGCTGGAGACGGCGGCTGCCGTCGGCAGCACGCCTTCGATCACCCAGGGCTGGCGGCCGAACTCGGCGACGACCCAGCCGAGTTCGATGGCAACCCAGGGCAGGGGGATCGCCAGCACGGCAATTCTGAGAAGCAGCGGATATTTGTCGAGATGGCGGCGCGCCGACAGCCAGAAGAAGGTGGCGGTCAGCAGGATGAAGAAGATACCGAGGCCGACCATTATGCGGAAGGACCAGAAGAGCGTCGGCACGTGCGGGATGGTATCACGCGCAGCCTGAACGATCTGCTCCTCGGTCGCCTGGCGCGGATCGTCGACATAGCGCTTCAGAAGAAGAGCGTAACCGAGATCATGGCCGAGATCCTCGAAGGAGGTGCGCACTTCCTGCGCAACCTGACCCTGTGCCGGTACTGCGCGGATCTGCATCAGCGCGTCGTAAGCCTTGATACCGTCGCGGATCCGGGTTTCGGCCTGCTGTTCGAGCTTGTCGATGCCGGGGATTTCGGTCGTCAGCGACCGCGTGCCGATCAGACCCATGACCCAGGGAATGTGTACGGCAAAATGCGTCTCGCGCGCCTCCTGGTCGGGGAAACCGAAGGCGGTGAAGGCCGCCGGAGCGGGTTCCGTCTTCCACATGCCCTCGATTGCCGCGAGCTTCATCTTCTGGTTCTCGGTCGCGAGATAACCGCTTTCGTCGCCGAGCACGACGACGGAGAGTGCCGAGGCGAGGCCGAAGGAGGCCGCGACCGTCATCGAGCGCTTCGCAAGCTCGATATGCCGGCCCTTGAGGATATACCAGGCGGAAACGCCGAGCACGAAGATCGAGGCGCAGACGTAACCGGCCGACACAGTGTGGACGAATTTCGCCTGGGCCACCGGATTGAAGACCACGTCGAAGAAGCTTGTGATCTCCATGCGCATCGTCTGCGGATTGAGCGCCGATCCCACCGGGTTCTGCATCCAGCCATTGGCGATCAGGATCCAGAGCGCGGAAAAATTCGAGCCGAGTGCCACCGCCCAGGTGGCGACGAGATGGCCGACCTTCGACAGCTTGTCCCAGCCGAAGAAGAACAGCCCGACGAAGGTCGCCTCCAGGAAGAAGGCCATCAGACCTTCGATCGCCAGCGGCGCGCCGAAGATGTCGCCGACATAATAGCTGTAATAGCTCCAGTTCATGCCGAACTGGAATTCCATGACGATGCCGGTGGCGACGCCGAGCACGAAGTTGATGCCGAACAGCGTGCCCCAGAATTTGGTCATCTGCCGCCAGATCTGCCGGCCGGTCATGACATAGACGGTTTCCATGATCGCCAAGAGCACGGACAAGCCGAGCGTCAAGGGCACGAACAGGAAGTGGTAAAGCGCCGTCAGTGCGAATTGGAAGCGCGATAACGCGACGATATCTAGTTCCATTGTCTTTCTCCCACGGTCCCACGGGGTACAAGGCGTTCCTCAGCACCGGCTGGCGCGTGAGGGTATGCAATCTTGCTCTAGTCCGGCCGAAGCCGGTCGAGCGCCTTTTCGAACGCCGCCTCTCCGCGGCGCGAAATTTCTGTGATGCGACCGCCGTTGATGACGGCGATGCGGTCTGCGATCGCCGCCTCCCGGCGGATATGCGTGGCAATCACCAGTGAGCGGCCCGCCGCCATTACCGACAGCCGGCAGAGCACGTCGCGGGCGGTGACGCCGTCGAGACCCTCTGTCGGCTCATCGAGCAGCCAGAGTGGCGTGTCGCGCAGGAAGAGCCGGGCAAGCGCCAGCCGGCGCGATTGGCCGCCCGAGAGGCCGAGCCCGCCTTCGCCAAGCGGCGTATCGATCCCCCGCTGCATGGCCTCGATATCGGCAAGCAGGCCGGCGGCGGCGAGCGCTTCGCGAAGACGGGCCTCGTTCGCATCCGGGTTTGCAAGAAGCAGGTTGCCGCGCAGGCTGTCCTCGAAGAGCTCCGTTCGTTGCGTCAGCAGGGTTGCTGTCATCGCGGTAACGCTTCCCGTCCTTGCCGGTAATTCGCCGGAAAGCAGGGCAAGCAGGCTCGACTTGCCGGCGCCGCTGCTGCCGATGACGGCCAGTCGTTCACCCTGTTGAAGCGCTAGTTCAATATCCTCGAGCGCCGGCACGGCGGAGTTTTCATGGAAGGCTGACACTTTCACCAGCGAAAAGGCGTATCCCGGCAACGGCGCCGCCAATGGTTCGGGTGCCGCCGCGACGGCAAGCCGCGGCGCGATGCGCCTTGCCGCAAGCAGCGTCCGGCCGAGTTCCAGGGCGCCACGGCGCAGCGCTGCGAAGGGTTCGACTGCCGCAAAGGCGACGAGCAGGCCGAGTGCGGCGACAGGGGCGGTGATCGCCTTCGTTTCCGCAAGTGCTGCGACGGCGAGCAGCGAAGCCGTCAGCAGCAAGGTCGAGGCGAGGCCGAAGCCGAATGTCAGGACGGTTTCGACGCGGTTCAGCCGATTGTCGGCGCGGGCGGCGTAATGGTCCGCCGCGGCAATCGCCTCCCTCTGCGCGGCAAGCCGGCCGACCATCAGCAGATCGGTCTGGCCGGCGACGAGATCGATCGTTCGCGACCGCAGCGCCTCGATGCCATGGGCGCGTCTGCGGGCATGTTTGCGCGCCGCCCGCCCGGCGATGACAGGCAGGCCGAGGCCGGCACTGGCGAGAAAAAGGCCGAAGCACAGGCCGAACACGGGATGCATCAGCCCCAGCACCACGCTTGCCGCCAGTGCTGCACCGATCGCCACCGCAGCCGGCACGAGGATGCGCAGGTAGAGGGAATCGAGCGCATCGATATCGGCCGTCAGCCGGAAGAGCAGCCGTGCGGGACGGTGCGCCAGCGCACGGGCAGCACCCGGTTCGGCAAAGCCGCGAAACAGCCTTTCGCGCAAGGCGGCGAGCACGCCGAGCGTTGCGTCATGGGTCGCAAGCCTTTCGCCATAGCGCGCGGCCGTACGGACGATGGCGAGCAGGCGGATGCCGGCGGACGGCGCAAAGACGTCGAAGGTGACGGCGGCAGCGGCCGAAAGGCCGGCGAGTGAGGTGGCGGTGATGAACCAGCCGGACAGGCCGAGCAGGGCGATGCCGGCGGTCACCGTCGCCGCCGAAAGTGCTGCGCCGAGCAGCAGCGCACGCCGGCGCTCGGCAAGGAACAGGCGCAGGATCGGCTTGAGGTCTGCAGCAGATCCGTTCATTCGGCGGCCTCCCTCATAACGATGTCGGCATCGACGCGCATGGCGCGATGCATGCGGGCGGCAAGCAGCGGATCGTGGGTCGCAACAATAAGGGTGCGGCCCCTGGAGAGCGAAAGCAGGCTCTCGGTAACCTCGGCGGCGGTGGCGGCGTCGAGATGCGCGGTCGGCTCGTCGGCCAGGATGATCCGGAGATGCGGATTGCAGGCCGCCCGCGCGATCGCCAGCCGCAGCGCCTCGCCGCCGGAAAGCCCGATCCCGCCTTCGCCGAGCGGCCGGTTGCCATAAGCGGCGGCGACTTTTCCGAGCCTGGCGGCGTCGAGCGCATCCGTCACGTCGCCGCGCAGAATACCGGGCCTGCCGAGCGCGATATTGCCGGCGATGGTGCCCGCGAAAATATGCGGTCTCTGACCGATCCATGCCATGCTGGCGCGCAAGGCAGCTGCGGTGTCATCCGCAAGTTCGATGCCGTCGATGATGATGCGGCCGCCGGTGCAAGGCGCCAGTCCTGAGATCAGCGAAAGAAGCGTCGACTTGCCGGAACCGCTGGCGCCGAGAAGCGCCAGATGTTCGCCGGCCGCGATATCGAGGTTGAGACCGTCAAGGATCAACGGCTCGGCGGCGTTGTAGCGGAAATCAACATCCTCAAGTCGGATGGCCGGCGCTTCGACGACGGCAGATACCGCTGGCGCAACGTCGGCTGCTCCTTGGATGGACAGCCCGCCGGCAGCGAGTGAGTCCAGGGCTTTCAGCGCCGCTTCGCCGGCCGCCCGGTCATGCCAGACGGCCGAGAGTTCGCGCAGCGGTTCGAAGAAGGCCGGTGCAAGCAGCAGGATGAACATTCCCTCGGTCAGGTCGAGTCGGCCTACCCAAGTGCCGAAGCGAATTTCGCCGAGCAGGCTGAAGCCGACATAGACGGCAATCATCGCCACGCCGAGTGCGGCGAAAAGCTCGAGCACCGCCGACGACAGAAAGGCGATCTTCAGCACCGCCATGGTGCGCGTACGCAGCGACTCCGCCTCCGACCGCAGGCGTAGCGCCGTTGCATCGACTGCGTCGAGCGCACGTATTGTCGCCAGTCCGCGCAGCCGATCGAGCAAGAAGCCATTGAGGCCGCCGGTCGCGACGAGTTGCCTTTCGCTGGCCGCCTGAGCACGCCAGCCGATCAGCGCCATGAAAATCGGGATCAGCGGCGCGGCGAACAGCAGAACCAGAGCGGCGATCCAGGAGACCGGAAGGATGAAGGCAAGGATGACGAGCGGCACGAGGCTCGCCTTCATCCGCGCCGGCTGGAAACGGGCGAGATAAGGCACGATCAGTTCGGCCTGTTCGCCAATGACACTTGCGGCTTTGCCGGAGGCAGGCCGGCCGCGATCGACCGGCGATGACATGGATATTGCCGCGACGGCGATCTGGCGCCTGCGGCTGAGTTCGGCACGGGCGGCTTGAAAAGCCAGGCGGCCGCCGGCCGCGTCGAGACAGCTTCTTGCAAATCCGAGGGCGAGGATGCCGAGGGCTGGCCAGAGAACGTCACGCAATCCGCCGCCATCGGCGATCCGGCCGACCGAGACGGCGAGCAATGCGGCCTGCGGGATCCAGACGGCAGCGGCCAGCGCCTGCAGTATCGCCGCTCTGCGCAGTCCGCCTTTCGCATCATCTGGGCGGGTGACAGGCGAGACTGTATCGCCGTCCAGCAACGGCTCGGCCTCTTGTCCGTCCTTCGCGTCGAAGAAAGCAGTGCCCATGGCGCTAACTCTTGTTCGCAGGATTTGGCCGGCGGCTGCGGCCGAGCGAAACGACCCGGTCTTTAGCCTCCAGAAGCTTGGTCACTTTCGCGCCCAGCGAGAGTAACGTTGCGAGCCTTTCTGTTTCAAGTTGTTTTACGTCTTCATACCAATGCGTCAGCTGCTCGATCAGCGTGTGCATCTCGCTCATGCGTTGCTGCGCATGCCGCTCGGCGTCGCTGGCCGGCCGCTGCATTAGGATCTCTCGCAGAACCGACAGCGTCGGATCGACTTCGCGCTTCTTTCGCTCCTCGGCAAGCGTCCTCAATATGTGCCAAACATCGTCCGGGGTGGTGAAGAAATCGCGGCGATCGTCCGGCTTGTGTTTCAGGATAACAAGGTTCCAGGCCTGCAATTCGCGCAGGCTCATCGACACATTGGAGCGCGAGATGCCGAGCGACTCGGCGATCTCCTCGGCGCAGACCGGCGCGGGCGAGACGAAGAGCAGGGCATAGATCTGGCCAACCGTGCGGTTGATCCCCCAGCGCGAGCCCATTTCGCCGAAGTGGAGAACGAAGGACTGGACGAGAGGCGGAAGGTTCATGGTCGTTTCCGTTGCATCTGTGATTTCAGAAATTTCTGAAATCACTATACTGACTTTCGCGTCTCGCCGGCAATCGGCAAGGCAGCCCTGCGTCAATTTGGATGTCCGTTCTTGATCGTGGGCTAGATATAGCCGGGTGCGACGTGGCTGGATTTGACTTGGGTCAAGTCCACAGCACTTTGCAGCGATGACGCAGAAACGCCCGGCGATGCGCTACGCATGCCGGGCGTTCTGTCGGATTAAGAGGTTAGGGCCTGCAACCGCTGCCGCCCAGGTCTCAGGAATGCGGCCCGGCTTAGATCAAGCCGGTCAGGATGCCGACACCGGCAATCGTCGCAATGCCGCCGGCCGTGCGCGTCACGAAAAGGCCATGACGTTCACCGGCGCGGCAGATGAGATAACCAAGGACGAGGCCGGCGACGTGCAACAGTGCGGTCGCGACCATGAAACCGGCGGCATAGGCGGCACCGGCGGCATTTTCCGGCATTTCGGCGCCATGTGCATGACCGTGGAAGATGGCGAAGAGGCCGATCATGCCGAGTGCTGCGGCGAGCGGCGCCTTGACATTGAGCGCAACGACGGCGCCGAGGACGACGACGGAAAGCGCGATGCCAATTTCAACGAAGGGAACATTGATCCCAGCAACGCCGAGCGCACCGCCGAGTGCCATCACCAGAACGAAGGTCGTAGGCACGAGCCAGGTGGCGCGGCCACCGAGCTGAAATGCGAAAACACCGACCATCACCATGGCGAGGACATGATCGAGGCCAGAGATCGGATGGGCAAAGCCATGGCTGAAGCCGGCAGCTTCGCCGATGGCGGGATGGGCATAGGCGACGGCTGGAAGCGCTGCGGCAGCCAAGGCAAGCAGACCGCTCTTGAGTGCTGATTTCATTGCTCATTCCTCGTGAGTTTTCGAATATCCTGCGGCCGCCGAACACAGGCATGGTTCCAAGTCGCGTGCATCACGCTAGTTCAAAGAATTCGCGCCGTCAACGAAAATGCCATGAAATAACAAGCCAATTCAATTGCTTATCTGATAGGCAGATGCCGCTTTCGATAGCGCCTCCCAGCGCCCCAGCGACTCAAGATCGAACTGGAAACGGTCCCCCACAGAGGCTATCAATCGTCCGGCAGAGACGGCGCAGACCGCCGTGATGGAGGAGACGCCATGACGAATACCGAACGGCCGCTGGCGATCAGCGCGCCCGAGCCGCGCACGCTCGATCTGATTTTCAGCGACAAGGCGCGCGCCGAGTTGCAGGCGAAATATGAGATCGTCGAGGCAGATCCCGAGAATATCGCCGGTCTCGGCGACGAAGTCCTCGGCAAGGCGCGTTACATCATCGGCCAACCGCCACTTTCGGCGGAAACGCTGGCCAGAATGCCGGCCTTGCGTTCGATCCTCAATGTCGAAAGCAATCTTCTCAACAACATGCCCTATGAGGTGCTCTTTGAGCGCGGCATCCATGTGGTGACCACAGGCCAGGTCTTTGCCGAGCCGGTCGCCGAAATCGGTCTCGGTTTCGCGCTGGCCTTGGCGCGCGGCATCGTCGATGCGGATGTCGCTTTTCGCCAAGGCAACGAACTCTGGGGAGGGGAGGGGAATGCAAGTGCGCGGCTGATCGCCGGCTCCGAGATCGGCATCGTCGGCTTCGGCGATCTCGGCAAGGCGCTGCGGAGGCTGCTGTCCGGCTTCAGGGCCCGGATCAGGGTGTTCGATCCCTGGCTGCCACAATCGATCCTCGAGGAAAACGGCGTCGAGCCGGCGAGCCTCGAGGATGTCCTGACGAAGAGTGATTTCGTCTTCGTCGTCGCGGCCGTCACCAGCGAGAACAGAAGATTTCTCGGCGCTGGGGCCTTCGCCAGCATGCGCAGGGGCGCGGCCTTCATCCTGCTCAGCCGCGCCGATGTCGTCGATTTCGATGCGCTGATGGCGGCCGTCTCGTCAGGCCACATCGTCGCGGCCAGCGACGTCTATCCTGAGGAGCCGCTGCCGGCCGATCATCCGGTGCGGAGCCTGAAAGGCTTCATCCGCTCGGCCCACCGGGCCGGCGCGCTCGACAGCGCCTTCAAGAAGATGGGCTACATGGTGCTCGAAGACATGGACCTGATGGATCGCGGCCTGCCGCCGATGCGCTGCAAGCGGGCGGAACGCGAGACGGTCTCCCGCATGCGTTCCAAACCGGTGGCGGTGAATTAGAACAGAATGCCGACGTGACGCGTCGCTTTAGGCGGCGCGCTGCTCGGCACCCTGGATCGCCGCAAGCTTCCAATCGGCGCCAGACTTGCGCACGAAGGTCCAAACCTCGGTGCTTTCGCTCGGACGGCGGTCGTCGCCGGAAACGACGCGGCCGCTGTCGCGTTCAACCATCGCGTCGATCGAGGAATAGCGCATGGCGAGCGTCGCATATTCCTGGCCGTCTTCGCGCCAGGCCTCGGCAATATCCCCCTGCAGCAGCTTGACGTCCGAGACGCTGTTGCGCACACCGTTGGTGGCGTTTTCGCCAAGCTCCTCGGCAAGATAGGACATCGCCTCGGGCGTCGTCAGCCGGCGCAAGGTGCCGTAATCCTCGGCGCCGTAAGCGGTCTGCACTTGGGTCAGCAGTTCCTCGAACTGATCGAGATCGGCTTGCGCCAGCCCGATCTCGTCGCTCGGCCGATTGCCGCGCGACTGCCCGCCGAAACCGCCCCCCGAACCGATCGTCGGGATCTGGAACGACGAATTATTCGTGGGCGACATGTTATAGGACCGGCTCTGGCCTCCGACGCCGTAGGAAGGCTGGCGGCGGTTGGCGAAATAACGCATGGCGAGCATGACGGCGCCGCCGATCAGCGCGATCTGCAACAGCATGCCGAGCAAGCCGAAGCCGCCGCCGAAACCGTGACCGAGCAGCATGCCGAGAAGGCCGCCGGCAATCAGGCCGCCGATCATCGAACGGCCGAAACCGCCGAACAAGCCAGGGCGCTGGGCGCCGAGAGGCTGCTGCGCGGTGGCAGGTGCCGTGGTCTGCGAACGCGGCGTCATCGACCTTTCGATCGGTGCTGTGGCCCCAGGTGCGGTGCTGGTGACCGGCGGAGCCTGGAAGGTGCGCGTGCCGCGGCTTCCGAAACCGCCGCTGCCGGCGCGGCGCGCTTCTGCATCGTCAAGGGAAGCAAAAACGGTAGCGCTCGTCAGTGCGGCAATGGCCGCGATCTTGGCAAAACGCGAAACGGCACTCGGCATTCCTGATCTCCTGTCATGCACAATCACGGCATATCGAGAGCTAATATAGGTACTCTTTCCCGAGTGTGAAGCTCTCCGGATGCGTTACTGGCAGACATCGACCCAGTTGGCGCCAGTCAGCTCAGCCAGCCGTCCGGTTTCGATGCGTACGGCCGAGTTGGTCGAGCCGGCGGCCGGCACGACTTCATCGAAGCGTTTCAGCGAGATATCGCAATAGATGGGCAGCGGCGAGGGCAGGCCGAAGGGGCAGACGCCGCCGATCGGATGGCTGGTGACCGCCACGACCTCTTCGGCATCGAGCATGCGCCCCTTGGCTCCAAACGTGTCCTTGAACTTGCGATTGTCGAGCCGCGCCGTGCCGCCGGCTACGACCAGCATCATCTGCTCGCCGACGCGCAGGCAAATCGTCTTGGCGATCTGGGCCGGCTCGACGCCATGGGCTTCGGCGGCAAGCGCAACCGTCGAGGAGCTCTCGGCGGTTTCGATGATTTCGATATCGGGTGCGTGGGCGCTGAGGAAGGCGCGGACAGATTCAAGGCTCATGACGTGATGCTAGCCCAGGAAATACGCAATTTGAAGCGTAAAAGACGCCTGCCGAAAACCGCCGCTTGCAAGTCGCGCGGACATCGTCATAATAATTTTGCACACGTGCTCAATTTTGTCATTCGGCCGTTACGTTCAACCCCTAGAGCGGGATACGCCACGTTTTCGTGGGGTTTCGGAACGGTCATCATCAGCAGTGCTGACCCGTCAAGAGGCCTCACACTGCTCTTCTAGGGAGACGAAGAAGATGACTATTTTGCCGACACTGAAATCCCTTGCCGTCGCAGCCGCCATCCTGGCGTCGACCTCTGCAATTGCACTCGCCAAGGACGTTCACATCAGCGTCTGGGCCGGCGGCACCGGCCCGAACGACGTCTATCGCCTCGACGCCATCGAGATCGCAGCCCAGCAGCTGCAGCGTGAAGCCGCTCTCAAGGGCGAAGACCTGAAGATCACCGTCGAGAAGAAGCCTTATTCGGCCTGGGAGGACTTCAAGCAGGCGCTGACCCTTGCCGCCGAAGCCAAGACCGCTCCGAATATCGTCGTCAGCGGCCATGAAGACATAGCACCCTGGTCGCAGGCCGGGCTGATCGTACCGATCGAGGATTATGTCGATCTCGACTCTTGGCCGCTCAGCGACATCTATGAAAACCTGTTGCAGATCGCGTCCTATAACGGCACCGTCTACGGTATCCCGCAGGACGCCGAATCCCGTCCGATGTTCTTCTGGAAGCCTTACATGAAGGCGATCGGCTACAGCGACGCCGATCTGGATGCGCTGCCGCAGAGCGTCCAGGACGGCAAATACACCATGAAGAACCTGCTCGAAGACGCCAAGAAGATGCAGGACAAGGGCCTCGTCCAGGCCGGCTATGGTTTCTATCCGCGCACCAGCAACGGCCCTGATTACTGGCAGTTCTACACCAGCTTCGGCGGCACGATGGAAGAGGGCGGCAAGCTCGTTTTCGACAAGGCCGCGATGACCCGTACCTATCAGTTCTTCGCCGATGCCGTGAAGAGCGGTGTTACCAAGAAGAACCACATCGGCATGCCGGGCGACCAGTGGTGGAAGGAAGTCGCCACCGGCAAGGCCGGCATCTGGGACGGCGGCACCTGGCACTATGCTCGCCTCGTCAACCAGGAAGGCCTGAAGGACTTCTTCGGCAACGTGATCTTCACGCTGATCCCCGCCGGCGAAGGCGGCAAGGCCAACACGCTGACCCATCCGCTCGTCTACCTGCTGACCGCAGGTCACGACCAGGAAGACACCGAGATCGCCGCCCAGTTGGTCAAGATCGCCTCCGAGCCACGCATCAACGCGCTGCATGCAGTCAAATCGGCCCATCTCGGCATCTCCAAGTCGGAATCCACCGTCGAATTCTATTCGGCCGACCGCTGGACCCGCGAAGCCACCGAGCGCCTGCTGCCGCATGCCAATGCGATGCCGAACAATTCCGATTTCGGCAAATATTGGAACATCATGTGGAAGAACCTTGAAGCATCCTGGACCGGCGCCAAGACCGTAGACGCCGCGGTCGGTGATGCAGAGAGCGAGCTGAAGAGCACGCTCGGCGACAAGATCGTCATCCGCTAAGGTCGAAGCACTCTTCCGGGCGGCGGTAACCCGCTGCCCGGTCGGTCCGCGATGAGGGGGCTTCCATGAAATCGTCCAGAACGCTCGGACTGGTGATGATCGCGCCTGCGGCGATCATGATCGTTCTTTTCTTCCTGATGCCGGTGGTTCTGACGGCGGTCTTCTCGATGACCAACATGACGACGGCGACCGGCATTTCCGGCGGTGTCTACCAGATCGCGCCCAATTCCCTGATCGCGCTGAAATCGGCGATGCCAGACATCGCTGCCGAGATGGCCGAACCGCGCTACACGATCGACGACGCAGGCCTCAAGGCCGTCGAGGGCCTCGGGCTTGCGCCGGGGATTGCCGCGGAATTGCGCGCCAAACATACAGGTGAGGTCTTTCCGACACGCCGCGACGTCGAGCGCATGATCAAGGATCTTGCCGAGCGACCTTCGACACGCGAGGTCAAGCAGATCTCCGAACAGTTCAACCGCTCCGTCCTCAACACCCGTTTCGACAGCAAGGAGCAGCTCTTTTCGGCGCTGGACAGTCTGGGGTTCAAGCTGACGCCGGAACAGAAGGAAACCGTCGCCAGGGTCACCTATACCGGCTGGACCTGGACGACCGACAATTTCTCACGCATGGCCACCTCACCCGACATGGCGCGTGTGCTTTTCAATACCGTGCTCTACGTCGCGCTGGTGCTGATGCTCTTCAATGTCGGTTATGCGCTGTTGCTCGCCATCCTGACCCATTACATGCCGCCGACGCCGGCCTCGATCTTTCGCGGCATCTGGCTCCTGCCGCGCATCACGCCCGTCGTCATCTACGTCATGCTGTGGAAGTGGCTCGCCTGGGACAGCGGATTCATCTCTATCCTGATGGGCAAGTTCGGCTATCCGCCGAAGAACTATCTTCTCGACAACGCCTATAACGCCTGGTTGTTCGTCGTGCTGATCAACGGCTTCATCGGCGCCTCGATGGGCATGCTGGTGTTCTCCTCGGCGATGAAGGCCATTCCGAAAAGCCAGTTCTATGCGAGCGAGGTCGACGGCGCCTCCCGCTGGCAGCAGATCCGCTACATCATCCTACCGCAGATGCGCTGGCCGATCCTTTTCGTCACCTGCTATCAGACGCTGTCGCTGCTTGCCTCCTTCAATGAAATCCTGCTAGCGACCAATGGCGGACCGGGCAATGCGACTGAGGTCTGGGCGCTGTCGGCCTATCACACTGCACTGAGGAATTATGCCGGCAATCTGGAATATGGGTTGGGCGCCGCCATGGCATTGGTGCTCGTCGTCATCGGCGTGATGCTGTCGCTCCTCTATCTGCGCGTCTTCAGTTACGGCACGCTAGTCGCCAAGCCCTTGATCGAGGATTGACCATGGCCGAACGATCGCAGCCCTCGGCAAATTACCGCAACTGGCCTGTCATAACGGCGTTGACGATCGTCAGCCTGCCGCTGCTACTCATGTATCTCTATCTCTTCCTCGACACCGTGACGGTGAAGCAGGCGGACGCGCTGCTGCCTTCGGGCTTGACAATCAATCACTGGCGCTTCCTGTGGCAGACGACAGAGGGCAAGGCGAACATCTGGCAGGTGACTGTGAATACGCTGCTCTTTGCGGCCTGCACCACCAGCCTCGTACTTATCGTCTCGTCGATGGCCGGCTATGTTTTGTCACGGCTGAACGTGCCGGCGCGCGGCTTCTTCCTTGCTGGCGTCATGGTGCTACATGCCTTCCCCTCTGTGACGCTGATCATCGCAATCTTCATCGTGCTGCAAATGATCGGCCTCTACAATTCGCTGCTCGGCGTCATCCTGGTGAAGGCGGCGATCGACCTGCCGCTCGGCATCTGGCTGATGAAGGGCTTCTACGACACCGTCCCGTGGGAAATCGAAATGGCCGGCGTCGTCGACGGCGCCTCGCGTTTCCGGGTCTGGCGCAGCCTCGTGCTGCCGCAGGTCAAGCCCGGCATTATGGCGCTTGGCCTGTTTTCTTTCCTCTCCGGATGGGGCGAGTTCATCCTGCCGCAGGTGCTGGCGCCGGGCAACCAAGTGCAGGTGCTTTCGGTCTATCTCGCGGGCTTCCTCGCCGACGACAACAACTATGATTTCAACATGTTCAAAGCGGTCGGCGTCTTCTATCTCGTTCCGGTGCTGATCGCTTACGCGCTCTTCAACAAATACCTCATGAACATCTACGGCGGCGGGAGCAAAGGCTGATGCGCATCCTCCTCGACAATTTTTCGAAGAGCTTCGGCTCCACCAAGGTCATCGAGAACATGACGCTCGAAGTCGGCAACGGCGAGATGCTGGCGCTGCTCGGCCCTTCCGGCTGCGGCAAGTCGACGACGCTGTTTTCTGTCTGCGGCATCCACCGGCCGAGCGGCGGGCGCATCCTCTTCGGCGACCGCGACGTCACCGACCTGCCGAGCCAGGCCCGCAATGTCGGAGTGGTCTTCCAGTCCTATGCACTCTATCCGCACATGACGGTTACCGAGAACATCGGCTTTCCGCTGAAGGTGAAGGGCATGCCGGCCGCCGAAATCCGCAAGGAAGTCGACCGCATCGCCGCCCTCGTTCAGATCGGCAACCTGATGGGCCGCAGGCCGGCCGAGCTTTCCGGCGGCCAGCAGCAGCGCGTGGCGCTGGCCCGCGCGCTGATCCGCAAGCCCGATGTGCTGCTGCTCGACGAGCCGCTCGCCAATCTCGACGCCAAGCTGCGCCTCGAAATGCGCTCGGAAATCCGCCGCCTGCAGCGCGAGACCGGCATCACCGCCATTCTCGTCACCCACGATCAGGTCGAGGCGATGAGCATGTGCGACCGCATCGCCATCATGAAGGAAGGCGAGATCGTTCAGATCGCCACGCCTGCCGAAATGTACAATGATCCGAAGACCGCTTTCGTCGCCGGCTTTCTCGGCAATCCGCCGATCACCTTCCTGCGCGGCGTCGTGGACAAGGGCGCCTTCATCATCCCGCAAAGCGAGATCCGCGTGCCGCTGCCGGATTCTGTCGGCGCCGCCGAGGGCACGAAGCTGATGCTCGGCGTCCGGCCGGAGCATTTTACGCCGGCAGGCGACATCGCCGTGCCGGGCAAGGTCACCTTTGCTGAAACACAGGGTCGCGAGAACCTCTACGACGTGGCTCTTGCCGGCGGACCGCTGCTGCGCTCGATCCAGCCGGTGCGCAGCGATATCCATGTGGGCGACGACGTCCGCTGGGCGATCGACAGCCGCGGCATATTCGTCTTCGACGAAAATGGCAGGAGGCTCTGATGACCCGCGATTTCTCGGCATTTTTTGAGCGTTACGGCTGGCCAACGGCCAAGGGCCGGCTTCCCTTTTGCATCGGCCATCGCGGCGCCAGCGGCCATGAACGCGAAAATACCATCGCCGCCTTCCGCCGCGCCGCCGAACTCGGCGCGGAAATGTGGGAACTCGACACGCAGCTGACCAAGGACGGCGTGGTCGTCGTCTCGCATGACGATCACCTCGAGCGCGTCTTCGGCATCGACCGCCGCATTTCCGAGATGACGGCGGCGGAGCTTGCCGGCCTCGACGGCGTCGACGTGCCGAGTTTTTCGGAGGTGGCCGCACTCGGCCGCGAGACCGGGACCGGCCTCTATGTCGAACTGAAGGCGCCTGGGACCGGCATGCGCTGCTGGCAGCACCTTGCCGAGATGAACCAGCGTTTCGCCTGTCTCGGCTCCTTCGACACGGCACAGGTGCGCGAACTTAGCGACGCGGCCTGCGATTTCCCGCTTTCGGTGCTGATCCGGGTCGGCCACGATCCGCACGCGCTCGCCGACGAGGCCGGCGCCGATATCGTGCATCTATGCTGGGAGAGGGCAGGCGAACGTCCGCAGGATCTGGTGACCGACGCGCTGATGCGCCGTGCCTTCGATGCTGGCCGCGAGATCGTGCTCTGGCACGAGGAACGGCCGGCTGTTCTCGATGACCTCATGAAGCTTCCGGTTCTCGGCATCTGCACGGATCTGCCCGATCTGATGCGGCCGCCTGCGGCTAAGGAAAAAGCAGTTGGCAGACAGGGATAAGGGACCGCGTAAGGCAACCTCCTTCGACGTGGCGCGCGTGGCCGGCGTCTCGCGCGCCGCCGTGTCGCGCGCCTTCACGCCGGATGCCAGCGTCTCGCCGAAGACGCGCGAGAAGGTCTATCAGGCGGCCAAGGAACTTGGCTACCGGGTCAACTATCTTGCCCGAAGCCTGACCAACAAACGCTCCGATCTCGTCGGCGTCGTCGCCGCCGGCCTCGACAATCCGTTCCGCACGCTGCAGATCGAGCATCTGGCAAGAATGCTGCTCGCCCGCAATTTCCGCCCCATCCTGCTGCCGACCTCGCCGGAGGCGGATACTTCGACGGTCATCGGCCAGCTGCTGCATTACGCCGTCTCAGGCGTCATCGTCACCTCGGATGCCCCGCCGACCGAGATCTGCGAGCAGTGTGCGGCTGAGGGTGTGCCGATCGTGCTGATCAACAAGGGCAATGACATTCCCTTCGTCGACCGCATCATCTCCGACGACCGCATGGCCGGCCATCTCGCCGCCACCCACCTGATCGACAGTGGCGCGCGAAAACCCGCCGTGATGGCCGCCCCTGCCATATCCTATACGGCGCGGCGGCGCAGCGAGGCCTTCATTGCACGCTGCAAGCAGCTCGGCGTCGAGGCGCAGTTTCTGCAGGTCAGAATCAACGACTACCGGAGCGGCTACGATGCTGCAGCCGAACTTGCCGCATCCGGCATAGACGGGCTGTTTTGCGCCAACGACTACATGGCCTGCGGCGTCATCGACCGCGTCATGCAGGGCCGCGGCCGCGATGATACGCCACCGCTCTCCATCATCGGCCATGACGACATTCCTCAGGCGAGCTGGACCGCCTACGATCTCACGACCATCCGCCAACCCTGCGACGTCCAGGCCGAAAAGACGGTCGACCTGCTGATGAGCCGCATCGTCGAGCCGGACCTGACGGCGCGTGTCGAATTCACACCGGTGACACTGATCAGAAGAAGGACTGCCTGATGAATACCGCTTTCGACACCGCCGCCATCCGCGCACGGGCGGAGGTCGCGATCATCGTTGCCCTCGAGGTCGGGCGGGAAACGGCCCGGTTTCGGCACGACTCTGCCCCCGGCTCGCTTGCCGTCGAGAACAAGGGATTGCAGGATTTCGTCACCATCGCCGACAGGAGGGCCGAGCAGGCGATCAGCGACGGCCTGCTCTCGCGCTTTCCGGATGATACTTTCATGGGCGAAGAAAGCGGCGGACGATCGGGCGAGGGCGGCACCTGGGTTGTCGATCCGATCGACGGCACGACCAACTACATCAGAGGCTTCCGGCACTGGGGCGTCTCGATCGCCTTCGTCGTCGGCGGCAAGGTGGAGATCGGCGTGGTCTACGACGCCGCCGGAGACAAAGTCTTTCACGCCGTCCGCGGCGGCGGCGCCTTCAAGGACGGTCTTCCGGTGCATGCGGCTGCGACCGTCGATCCGGCCAATGCGCTTGTCATTCTCGGCCATTCCCGCAAGACGAGCTTCGACGATTACCTCGCGCTCTCGCGGCGGCTCCACGAACGCGGCATGGATTATCGCCGCATGGGTGCTGCCGCCATCGACCTCGTTCGCGTCGCCGAGGGTGCCGCCGATCTCTATTACGAACGCCACCTCAATGCCTGGGACATGCTCGCCGGCGCGCTGATTGCCGAAGAGGCCGGCGCTGTGGTGGCGATGCCGCCGGTCGACAGGCTGCTTGCGCAGGGCGGACCCGTCATCTCTTACTCGCCGGGGCTTGCCGGCGAATTCGCGTTCATCCTCGACATCGAGGGGCTATAGATACACCTTCCCAGAGACGCGATCCGCCTGATTGGCGAAACTGCGAGCGTTACCCAACAACGCGATTGCGGCCGCTCTTCTTCGCTGTGTAGAGATTCTGATCGGCGATCGCCAAAATCTCGTTCGGAGACTTGGCAGACAGGGTACCGGCAACACCGATGCTGATCGTGACGTGCAGCCCGTTGCAGATCTCGAACCAGTCCCACTGTTCAATGGCCGAACGCAGCTTTTCGCAGACATCGGCGGCGCCTCGGGGGGCGCCGGCGAGCAGGACGACGAATTCCTCGCCGCCAAAGCGAACTGCCTGATCGGTAATTCGCAACTGGCTGCGCAATATGGCTCCAATGGTACTCAGGACCCGGTCGCCGATCATGTGAGAGAAGTTGTCGTTGATCGACTTGAAGTGGTCGACATCCAGCATCGCGATGGAATATGGACGCTTCTCAGACGTCAGCTCCTTAAAGCGGCTGTCGAGATATTTGCGGTTATAGAGCCCGGTCAGCGTGTCCAGATAGACGGCACTGGCAAGGATATCGGTTTGCTCCTGCAATTTCTGATAGGAGGCCTCCAGCGTTTCTGCGCGCTTCGTCTCCGTTTCGGCAACTTCCTTGAACCGCCTGGTTTCATAGTAGATTTCGGCAAGACGTGCGCGCTGCTGGGTTCTTTCGGCGCTATTGCGCAAATAGGCTTGGTGATATTTCTTATGGGCCGCCAGCGCCGGATCGAACTGTCCCAGCCCCTCATAGGCCTGCGACAGATAGAGATAGATCTGGATACAGGAATCGAAACTGCCGCCGTCGTCGATCAGCTCCACCGCCTCGAGCAGCGGCGACAGGGCTTCCGCGAATTTTCCGGAATTGTTGTAGATCTGGCCCAAGGTGTAGAGATATTGCTGCCTGTCCCTGACATAGCTGTTCTCTTGAAATAGCCGGTAGCGGACCATGCACTGGAGCGCCTTGTCATGTTCGCCCAGGTGGCTGTGGAATTCGGCTTTATTGCCGAGACAGATGCGAGCAGCCCAGCTATCGCCGGTCTCGGTTGCGATGTCGAGCGCCTGTTCGGTCAGTTCCAGCGCTCTCACCAGCATCTGGCGTCCTTCCCCCGGCTGGCCGAGCGCCTCCGCGATATATCCGCCTTCCGAATGAGCGCCGCCGAGATTGATGAGCCACCAGCATTCGTAGGTCTTGTTGCCGATCGATCTGGCGAGTTCGACGGACCTCTCACTCATCAAAATGGCCCGGTCGGGCTGCTTGTTGTACCAGAAGATAATTCCAATGACGTTGGTCGCCAGGCTTTGCGCTTTCAAGTCTGCGGTCTTGTCGGCCAGATCCAGCGCGCGGGTGGCTTCTTCGATCGCTTCCTCGGGCAGGCCCAGTTCCAAGAGCAACCATCCGGAATAGGCCCGGGCGCAGGATTCCTGTTTGGGTTCCTCGTTTGATTTCCAGAAGTCTACCGCCCGGCGGACATGCGTCAGTCCAAGTTCGGCCTTGCCGATTTGAAAACAGTACCAGGCAATGTCGGTGTCGCATTGAGCGGCGAGCCGATCGTCGCCCCGCGCCTTGGCATCGGCAAGAATTTCGCCGGCCAGTGTGAGTGCCTCAACCGACCGGCCCGTGCACCCAAGATGCCACGCTTCCTGCAAGCTGGAATGTGCTTGTTGCGCAATTGCTTTAGTATCAACAACTTGCATATCGGACACCAACATTTGTCTGCTGGATATGGATAGCATCAGAAGTTTAAAATGATGCAAACTGCAAAAAAACAGGCGACAAACCCAGAACCAGGGTATCGAAAGCTTCTCATACCTTTCGGCATTATGCTCCAATGTCCGCCGGTTAATCCGCCATGCGGCGGCGCCAGGCGCGTTCTGTCGCCGGTGCCTCGTCGGTGGTGATCTGATCCGGCTTCAGGGCCATCAGCGCCGAAAAGCCTCGCCATTCCTCTTCGCTGAAACCGGCCTCCGGATCCTTCAGGGTGAAGGTCCAGGCATCGACGCGTTTGCCTTCGTCCTGGCAGAGCGCGATCATATCCAGCCCCGCATTGGCCGCATCAAGGATCAGCGGCCAGTGCAGATAGATCGTGTCCGGCTCGGTCGGGCCGCGCAGGTCAGCGCGCAGTTCCGTCTCGACCGCCTTCCAGCCGCTGGCCTTCCTGATGCCGTAGAGCTTGTCAGTCGGATCGATGCCGCGCAGGAGATCGGGAAGTTTCTCCTTGACCGCGACGATGAGGTCGAGACTGTCGCCGCTGACAATCACCGAGGCGGCGATATCCCTAAAATGCGCGGCCAGATGCGCGACGCCCCTGGCGCCGATCGCTTCAAAGTCGTCCTTCATGTCGAATTGCAGCAATGCGGCTGGATGCGTCGATTGCATCATGGCAGCCAGATCCTCGCTGAGGATCAGCGGCCGGTCGCCCTCTTGCATCCTGATATCCCTGAGGTCACTGACGCTCTTTTCGGCGACCGGTCCATGTCCTGTCGTCTCGCCTTCGAGTTCCTTGTCGTGCAGCACGACGAAACCGCCGTCGGCGCGCACGCGCAGATCGAGCTCCATCGAGGCGCCCGCCGCAAAGCCTTCCGCCATCACCTCGGCGGAAAACAGCGGATCGGCACACTGCTTGCGCAACCGGTGCCATTTCAGGCGGGTACGATGCCCCTCATGCGAAATCTCCAAGCCCTGCGCATCCAGCAATCTCGTCATCTGCATCAAGTCTCCGCGATGCCACTCTCCTGCCTTGACGAGCCGTGATTATCAAGGGCCGAATAGGGCTTTCGTCGGGGTGCCGGGAAGTTTTCGTCAGGCCGGGCTTAAGTCGGGCTGGCGGCCTTGTGGTCGCCGACAGGCCTTCCCGGCTCTGAGAACATCCTATCAGCGGCTATAGGCCGCCGACATCGCCTCCGAAGCGGCTGCGATATCCGCGGCATGGCCGGCCTGCCTGAGGGCCGCACCATACGCCACGACATTCGAGAGCACCGTCTGGAATGCGGCGCGCGGACCAGTGTGGTTCAGCCGCACGAGACGGGCCGGCGCGGTTCCGACGCCTTCGCTCAGCTCGACCCCGAGCTGCCCGGCGGTTGCGATCAGCGCGGCAGGCGCCAGCGCCTCCGGCACCGGCACCGCCGTCACCAGGTTCGAAGCCTTTGCTGCCGGTACCCAGGCCGAGGCTCCGAGTGCGGCAAGCCCTGCCCGTGTCGCCGATGCCGCCAGCGCGTGGCGAGCGACGACATTCTCCAGGCCTTCGGCCTCGATGCGGTCGAGCGCCGTCTCCAGCGCGAAGAATTCCAGCGGCGCCGGTGTTCCCGGCAGGCTACGGCGGCCGCCGTCGATCCAGCTCTTCAGATCGGCCAAAGACAAGATCGAATCGCGCGGGGCGCCGTCTCTGAGGATCAGATCCCAGGCGCCGCCGCTGACGGAAAGTGCGGACACGCCGGCCGGGCCGCCGAGCGCCTTCTGTGGCCCGATCACCGCGATGTCGATGCCGAGATCGTCAACGTTAAGTTCATGGCCACCAACCGAGGCGACTGCGTCGACAACAGTGACGATGCCGCGTGCCTGCGCAAGCGCCAGTATCTCGGGCAGGGGGTTCAGAATGCCGCTCGCCGATTCCGCGTGAACCAAGGCAAGCACATCGATCCGGGGACCGGCGTCGAGCGCTTTTGCCACCGCCTCGATCTCGACCGGCAGGCCTGGCTCGGCGACAATATCGGCGACCGTCGCACCGCCCCGCCGCAGCCATTGCCCGAACCAGCCGCCATAGGGGCTGGTGATGATATTGAGTGCTGTCAGGCCGGGACGCGCAAGACTGACGGCCGCCGCCTCCAGCGCCACCACCGCCTCGGCCTGCACGAGCAGGATGTCGTTGCGGCTGCGCAATATGCCGCCGATCCTGTCGGCAAGGGCAGCGAAGCGCTCTGCGGGGTAGGAGGGGACACCGTGCAGGGGATTCCAACCAGGATCGGACATGGACACTTCCTTCAGCAGGGATCGGTCACGAGACGAGGGACGGCGGCAACGAGCGCGCGGGCGGCATCGGATTGCGGCGCGGCAACGACCGCCGCTGCCGGTCCGGTCTCGACGATCCGTCCGCCATCCATAACGGCGATGCGGTGGGAGACGGCGCGCACCACAGCAAGATCGTGCGAAATGAACAGACAGGCAACGCCCTGTTCTTTCTGCAGATCGACCAGAAGCTCCAAGATCCTGCCACGCACGGTCACATCGAGCGCCGAGACCGCCTCATCGAGCACCAGCAACGAGGGCCGTGTCGCGATCGCCCGCGCAATCGCCACACGCTGCCGCTGGCCGCCGGAGAGTGCCCGCACCGGACGGGCGGCATGATCTGCGGTGAGGCCGACACGCTCCAGCAGCTTGGCGATCTCGCCAGGACGTCGATCTTTCGCGACGACGCCATGGATGCGAAGCGGATCGTCGAGCACTGCACCGACGCTCGCCACCGGATTGAAGGCGGCGAGCGGATCCTGAAACACCATCTGCATACGCGCCCGCCGGCGCCGCAAAGGCGCACCATTCAGCGCGAGCCAATCCTCTCCCTCGAAGCGAATCGAGCCGGCATCGGCAGCAACAAGCCGCAGCAGGATGCGCGATAGCGTCGATTTTCCACTGCCGGAGGCGCCGACGAGACCGAGCGTTTCCCCCGCCGCGATGGTGAGCGACACATTATCGAGAGCGGCAATCCGGCGTCCCGCAGACGAAAAACCTTTCGACAGGTTTTCGATGGAAAGCAGCCTGTCGTTCATGACCGCACCTCCACGATCAGCGGCGGCGTCGCGAGGTCTCGATGGCTGGCGATCAGGGCGGCGGTATAGTCGCTCCTGGGCGCCGAAAGCACCGAACGGACGGGACCTGCCTCGACCAGCCTCGCATTGCGGAAGACGGCGATGCGGTCGACGAAGCCGGAGGCCAGTGCGATGTCGTGGGTGATGAAGAGCAGCGTCATGCCGTCCTCGCGCACCAGCCCGTCGAGCAGGCGGACGATCTCGGCCTGGACGACGACATCGAGCGCGCTGGTCGCCTCGTCGGCGATCAGCAGCGCAGGTCTAGCGGCAATGGCTGCGGCGATCGCCACGCGCTGGCGCTGGCCGCCGGAGAGCTGATGCGGAAAGGCCCGCATCGCCTTGTCGGGCTGCGGTATTCTCACCCGCTCAAGCAATTCTTCGGCCCTGACATAGGCCTGTTTCCAGCTGAGGCCGAGATGGCGCCTGGCGCCCTCGGCGATCTGCTCGCCGATCGTCAAAACGGGATTGAGGCTGGAGCCCGGATCCTGGAAGACGAAGCCGAAATCGCGGCCTGCGCGGGGCGGATGGCCAAGGCCGGGCCAGAGTATCTCGCCGCGGACTGTCGCTCCCTCCGGCAGCAGACCGGTAAGCGCGCGGGCAAGCGTGCTCTTGCCGGAACCGCTTTCGCCGATGATCGCCAGCATTTCGCCGGCGACGATATCAAGGTCGATATCGTCGAGCGCGGCCGCACCACTGCTGCCGCGCCCATAGGTGACCGAAAGCTGTCGCAGGCTCAAAAAAATCCCGCTCATGCCGCCCTCACGCCATTGTCGCCAAGCGCCTTGCCCAGCCCCTCGCTGAAGAGATGGACGCCGAGCACGGTCACGGCGAGTGCCGCACCCGGTATGACCGAGAGATAGGATGCCGAACGCAACACGCTGCGGCCCTCTGCGATCATCGAACCCCAGGTGGCGATATTGGGATTGCCGAGACCAAGAAAAGAAAGCGCTGCCTCGGTGAGGATCGCACCGGCGACGATGGTGGCCGAAAGCGCCAGCACCGGTGGCAATGCATTCGGCAGGATTTCCCGGAAAGCGATCTCGGCCGGATGCATGCCGATCACCCTGGCCGAGGCGACATAATCCTGCTCGCGGATCGCAAGCACCTGCGCTCTCGTCACCCGCGCCGGATCGGCCCAGGTGCCGAGTGCGATGGCAAGGACGACAATGAGCGTCGACACGCCGATGGTGCTGACGAGAGCAAGGGCGAGCAGGAAAGCGGGCACGATCTGGAAGGCGTCAACCACCCGCATCAGCGCCTCGTCGACGAGCCCGCCGGCAAAACCGGCCGCAAGTCCGACGCTGAGCCCAAGCACCATGGCCGCAAACGCCGCCGCCAGGCCAACGGCAAGCGAGGTCCTGGCACCATAGAGCAGGCCCGCCAGCACGTCGCGGCCGAGACGGTCGGTGCCGAGCGGAAAAGCCGGATCGGTGAACGGCGCCAGCAGGGCACGGCCGGCAATTTTCAGCGGATCGCCCGGCGAAATAACGGGAGCGAGCAGCCCGGCCGAAAGCAGGACGAGAAGGATCGCAAGTCCGGCCACACCTTCCGGCGTGCGCAACAGTCGCCGCAGCCAGCTCATACGCCGCCCTCCGAAGCGCCGATGCGCGGGTCGAGTGCGGCATAGACGAGATCGACGAGGAAATTGACCGAGATGACCAGGACGGCGCTGGTGACGATGATGCCCATCAACAACGGCGCGTCACGGCCGTTGACCGCCTCTTGCGCCAGGCGCCCGAAGCCCGGGATCGCAAAGATGCTCTCGATCACCACGCTGCCGCCGAGCATGGCCGCCGATTGCAGTCCGAGCATGGTGACGAGCGGTAACAGCGCGTTGCGCGCGACATGGCGCAGCACGATCCGGCTGCGCGACAGACCCTTGGCGCGGGCGAAGAGCACGAAATCGAGCTTCCAGGCCTCGGCCATGCCGCTACGCATCACCCGCAGAAACAAGGCGAGATAGATCAAGGCGAGTGCGCTCACCGGCAGAACCAGATGATCGGCGATATCGAGTGCGCGCGAAAATCCTGTCTTTCCCGAAGCGATCGTCTCAACGCCGGCGATCGGAAACCAGCGCAGCTTCACAGAGAAAGCGATGCTCAGGACCAGGCCGAGCCAGAAACTCGGAATGGCATAGACGATCAGCGAGCCGATCGACAGCAGCCGGTCACGCAGGCTGCCCGGCCGCGCCCCGGCAAGAATGCCGAGCGCCGAGCCGAGGCCGAAGGAAAGTGCGGTGGCGCTGCCCATCAGGAGTAGCGTATTGGGCAGGCGTTCGGCAATGAGCGCACCGACCGGGCGGCCGAAGGCCACCGACCAGCCGAGATCGAAGCGCGCCAGCGAGGAAAGATAAAGCCAGAGGCGAGCGAACATCGATTGGTCGAGGCCGTAGCTCTCGCGCAGCGACTGCCTAAGTGCGGCATCGCCGCCGCCGATCGAGCCGAGATAGGCGTCGACGGCATCGCCCGAGGCGGATTCAAGCAGAAAAAAGGTGAAGATCACCACGATCAGCAGCACCGGAATGCTGCTGATCGCCCTGCGCCTCAGGAGGATGATTGCACGCCTCACGCCGGACAGGGCCTCTGGAAGAGAATTGCCGACCATCCTATCACGATTGCAGCGCCGTATCGCCCCAGTTCGAGACAGCCCAACGCGGATTATCCGCAACGTTGAGCACGCTGTCGCGCGCGACGGTGATGAAACCCCATTCCGCGACGTTGATCAGCGGCAGATCGGCTGCGACGAGCTGCTGGAACTTGCGATAGAGATCGGTGCGCGACGCCGTGTCGACGGTCTCGGAGGCCTGTTTGATGATCTTGTCGAGCTCCGGATTGACGTAGCCGCCCTGATTGGAGAAGGGCACGCCGGCTGGCGTCCCGGACTGGACGAGAATGGTGGTGGAGATCGCCGGATCACCGCGAAAGACCGGCGGACCGACGGCGAGATCGAAGTCGTGGTCGGTATAGACTGCCTTCTGGTGCGAAGCCGCATCGGCATTGACGATTTCCGCATTGATGCCGATCACCGCGAGCGCCTGGCGAAGGTAATCGCCGAACTGCCGGGTCTCGTTGAAATAGGGCGCGGGGCGCAGTTTCAGCGTAAAGCGGTTACCATCCGGTCCTTGCTTGTATCCTGCCTTGTCGAGAATGTCGTTGGCGGCCGCTGGGTCGAAGGCATAGGTCGCTACATCGGGTGTATAGAACTCCGGCGCATTCTTCGGCACCGGGCCGGTCGAGGCGGCGGCATAACCGAGGAAGATCGTGTCGACCACGAATTTCTTGTCGATCGCCTGCGCGATCGCCTGCCGCACCCTGAGGTCGGCAAGCTCCTTGCGGCGATGATTGATCTCGACGACGAGCTGGTAGGTCAAGGCCTCATAACCCTTGGAAATCACCTTGATGCCATCGACCTTGGAGATGCGGTCGAGATCGGCGAGCGGCACAGCCGAGAAGGCGGCAAGCTGGATTTCCTCGGCTTCGAGCGCCGAACCCGCTGCTTCGCGATCGGGCAGCACGCGGAAGATGATCTCGTCGAGTTTCGGCTGCTCCTTGTCCCAGTAATTCTCGTTGCGCGTCAGCCGGTAATATTCGCCGGGTTTGTGTTCGGCGAACTTGAAGGGACCGGTGCCGATCAGCGTGTTGTTGGCAGGGTTGGTGGCGATGTCGGTGCCGTCGAAAATGTGCTTGGCGACGACGCTAGTGACAACAGGCAGGGCGTTGCGGATCAGCTGGAACGGCGTCGGCTTGGAGAAGCGGAAGATGGCGGTGTAATCGTCGGGTGTATCGACGGCTTCGAGATTGGTGAAGACCAGGCGGCCAAGATTCTGCAGCGGCTTCCAGACGTTGAGCGCCGAGAAGGCGACATCGACCGAGGTAAACGGCTTGCCGTCATGCCAGGTGACGCCATCGCGCAGCTTGAAGGTGACGGAGAGGCCGTCATCCGAGCCCTCCCAGGAGGTGGCAAGCCGCGGCGAAAGCCCATCCTTGCCGTCGAACGACGCTTCGGCGAGCGGCTCGATCACCTTGCTTGCGACGAAGAAGACGCCGTTCGAGGCGACGATGGCGGGATTGAGGTTCTTCGGCTCAGAATCGGCCGCAACGATCAGCCGGCCGCCGCCGCCCGGGGTGGTCTGCGCGGTCTGCGCAAGCGCCTGCCGGGCGAGCGCCGTCGAGGCAAGCAGCAGGGCAGTGCCCTTCATCAGCGTGCGCCTGGAGATAGATGGTACGGTCATGACCCCTCCTGGTCGGTGAACAATTCGCCAGACTATATTCGAAGCGAAAAGATCATTGCGACGGATATTAGATTCAAATGCGCAAGCCGGGCGAGATATTTTTCTGCCCTGTGCGCAATTCGCCCGAGCAATCACTGCCGGTCAGCCGCCGGCGGCAAGCCTGACCGGTTCTCCCGCCAGATTACGATAGGCAGCACCCGGATGCGGCGCGACAAGCCGCGGCCCCGCTCCCCCAAGCTTTTCCCGCAACGTTCCCTTGGCGTAGTCGGTCTTGTAGACGCCGCGCTTTTGCAGTTCCGGCACCAGCAGATCGACGGCATCCTCGAAACTCTCGGGCGTCACGGCATAGGCGAGGTTGAAGCCATCCACATCGGTGTCCTCGATCCATTCCTGCATCAGATCGGCGACCGTCTGCGGCGAGCCGACGAAAACAGGGCCGAAACCGCCGATGCCGACCCAATCGGCCATTTCGCGCACCGTCCATTCCTTGGTGGGATCGATTGTCGTGAAGGTCTCGACAGCCGATTGCACTGCATTGGTATGGCGGTGGCGCAGCACCTCGTCCGGCCCGAACTGCCCGAAATCGATGCCGGTCCAGCCGGAGATCAGCGTCAGCGCACCCTCGAAGGAGGCGTATTTGCGGTATTCGTTGAACTTCCGCTGTGCTTCGGCATCGGTCTCGCCGAGGATCACGGTCTGCAGGTTGAAGGCAAGGATTTCGCGCGGGTTGCGGCCGACGCGTTCGGCCGCCTCGCGGACATTGGCGACGTAGCGCTTCAGCACGGCTTTCGATGGCGACGCGACGAAGATGCACTCGGCATGGGCGGCGGCGAAATCCTTGCCGCGGCTGGAAGCGCCGGCCTGGTAGAGCACCGGCGTGCGCTGCGGCGAGGGTTCGCTCAAGTGAATGCCGGGCACGTTGAAATGCTTGCCGGAATGGCGGATCGGGTGGACTTTTTCTGGATGGGTGAAGATGCCGGTTTCCCGGTCGCGGACGACCGCGCCGTCCTCCCAGCTTCCCTCCCAGAGCTTGTAGCAGACCTCGAGATATTCCTCGGCGAGGTCGTATCGGTCATCATGCTTCGTCTGCGCCGGCTGGCCGATATTGAGCGCGCCGCTGTTCAGGTAGGAGGTGACGATATTCCAGCCGACACGCCCTTTGGTCAGATGGTCGAGTGTCGAGATGCGGCGGGCGAAGGTGTAGGGATGCTCGAAGGAAAGCGACGCCGTCAGGCCGAAGCCGAGGTGCTCGGTCTCGTAGGCCATGGTGGGGATCAGCTGCAGCGGATCATTGACCGGCACCTGCGCCGAATGGCGAAGTGCAGCATCGACATTGCCGTTCAGCACATCGTAGACGCCGAGCACGTCGGCGATGAACAGCCCGTCGAACCTGCCTCGCTCCAGCGTCTTTGCCAGATGCACCCAGTAGTCGAGATCCTTGTAGGTTGAGGACTTGTCGCGCGGATGGCGCCAGAGCCCCGGCGACTGGTGTCCGACGCAATTCATGTCGAAGGCGTTCAGCCTGATTTCGCGGGTCATGTTTTCTTCCTTGGAATTAGGGATTGCTGCGGCCGAGGCCGTAGGTCAACGCCAACGCGCCGACGAGCACGGCGCCCTTGACGAAATCCTGTGTGTAATAAGGGGCGTTCAGCATGGTGAGGCCATTGAGCAGCACACCGACGAAGACGGCGCCGGCAATGGTGCCGAGCACGTTTGGGCGGCGCAGGTTGAAGACGGCAAAGCCGATCAACGCGGCAGCGACCGAATCCATCAGCAGCGAACCGCCGGAGGAAAGGTCGCCGCGCCCGACGCGGGCGGCGATGACAATGCCGCCGAGCGATGCCAGCGTGCCCGATAGGACATAGGCGAGCGTCTTCAGCCGCACCGTCGACGCGCCGGCAAGCCGGGTGGCGACCTCGTTGCCGCCGGTCGCAAACAGCAGCCGACCGATGCGGGTGCGCTCGGTGAGGATGAAGAGCCCGATGGCGACCGCCGCCATCAGCACGACGGAAACGGGCAGAGTGCCGAGGATGCTGTAGCGGCCGATCAGCAAAAAGGCCGGATCGTAGGCGCCAGCCGCCTTCGATCCGTCGGGCAGGGTGAGGCCGGCCGAAATCGACCGGCCGGCGGTCGGGATCAGTTGCAGGCCGGAAAGCAAAAACATCATCGCCAGCGTCGCCAGGAGATCCGGCACCTTCAAGCGGACGATGAGGAAGGCGTTGACGAGACCGACCAGAGCGCCGAAGGCGAGCACCAGCGGCACCGTCGCATAGGCATCAAGGCCCCAGACGATCATCGCGTAGCTCGCCGCCATCACGCTGGATGCGGCGACCGCGCCGATCGACAGGTCGAAACCGCCGACAGCCAGCGTGACGGTGACGCCGGCGCCGAGAATGGCGACGACGGACACCGCCTGCAGGATGCTCATCAGATTGGCGATATTGATGAAGGCGGGTTGGGCAATGGTGAAGCCGACGATGAGCAGCGCCAGCAGGATGAACACCGCGCCCGCCCGCAGGAACGCACCGAGGGCGGCGAGACGGCCGTTATCGGCTTGCGGCGATGCCCTCGGCCGGACGCTTGCCTGTGGAAGAGTGTCGTCGTCGATCGTCGTCATGCGGATATTCCCTGGATAGCGGAGGCAAGAGCGGCCCCGTCTGCCGCGGGCCTCAGCACGTGGCGGTCGATGACGAGGATGCGGTCGGCGACCTCATAGGCCTCCTCAGGATCGGAGGTCGCGATCAGCGTCGCCCGGTCGGTGCGGGCGCGGATTGCCCGGATGATGTCATGCCGGGCGCCGACGTCGACGCCCTGGAAAGGTTCGTCGAGCAGCAGCAGCCGGCTTGGTTCTGCCTCCCAGCGGGCGATCACCGCCTTCTGCTGGTTGCCGCCGGACAGCGACCAGACCGAGGCGAGCGGACCCGCGGCCTTGATGCCGAGACGGGTGATTGCCTGCTCGGCCTCGCGGCGCTCACGGCCGCCGACAAGGAAACCGTGCGGATACCATTTGCCAAGATGCGGCAGGCTGATCGTCGCCGACAGCGAATGGCCGGGCCATGCCGGTGGCATCAGCGAGGAACGATGACGGTCTTCGGCCGCCATCGCCACGCCTGATGCAATCGCTTCGGCCGGACCTTTCGGCCGGTAGGGCCGGCCACCGAGGAACATCGTGCCGCCGGCAAGCGCCGTCACCCCGAAGATCGCCTGGAGCAACCGGCTCTTGCCGGCGCCGAGCACACCGGTCACCGCCACCACCTCGCCCTCATGCAATGACAGATCGAAGGAGGCGGCCCCAGAGAGCAGACTGATATCGCGCATCTCGAAAATCACTGGTCCGGTCGCGGGCCGCGCATCCGGCCGGGCCGCATCCAGTCTGCGGCCGATCATCGTCTCGATGGCGCTCGAAAAATCGATCGGCCGCGCGAAGGTACCGACGACGCGGCCACCGCGCATGACGAGCGCGCGGTCGGCTATGGCTTCGAGATCGGCGGTGCGGTGCGAGATATAGAGGATCGCCAGTCCGCGCTTGCGAAGCCTCAGCAGAATATCGAAGAGGCGGCGGCTTTCCTCTCCGGAAAGGCTTGCCGTCGGCTCATCGAGGATGAGGAGGTCGGCGCGGTTGGCAAGCGCCCGGGCGATCGCCACCAGTTGCCGATCGGCGCTGGCGAGGTCGCCGAAATCACGGTCCAGCGGCAGGGTGAAGCCGGCGGCATCGAGCATTGTCTGGGCGGCACGGCGGATGCCGGCGCGCGAGACGAAGAAGGGTGTGCTGCGATCGGCAAATCGGTTGAGCAGCAGGGCATCGGCAACAGTCAGACCGGCCGCGCCGACGAGATCCGTCGACTGATGCACCGTGACGACACCGGCCCTTGCCGCTTCGGCCGGGCTACGCGGCGCAAAGGCGCGGCCATCGAGGCTGACCATGCCGCCATCGGCCGGAAGCACGCCGGAAAGAATCTTGACCAGCGTCGATTTGCCTGCGCCGTTTGCGCCCATCAGCGCCACGATCTCGCCGCGTTCCATAGAAAAATCAGCGCCGGAAAGCGCCCGCGTCGACCCGAAACTGCGGGTGATATTTTCAATGTGAAGAAGCGGCATCGATAAAGGTCCGGGACTGCAATCGAAGCCGGAGTGTGCCCTGTCCGGGCGGTCGAACTCCAGGCACGGCTTTCCCCGGCGAACTGCCCTCGGGAAACAAAGAATCTCCCACAGCCCATAAAATCGGATCATTTACTCTACTAAAAACATAGAGATTATATCTAATAATCCGACGCGTCGCAGGGGCTTCCAGACCTGTCAGACGACGCCCCCGATTTGCTAGAAGGAACGCGACGATGAAATCCCTCGCACGGCTCGCACTGTCTGCCGCCGTCATTCCGTTCATTTTCATTCAAGGCGCAAAAGCCGACGGTCTGTCCGGTGCTCCTGCCCCTTTCGACAAGGGCGGCGTCAAAGTAGCGCTGATCAGCTACATCTCGGCCGGCGATTTCTTCCAGGCCTACCAGGCAGGGGCTGAAGCCCAGGCCAAGGCGCTGGATATCGACCTGCGCATCTTCCCCGGCCGGCAGGATGCCGCCGAGCAGCGCGAACAGATCCTCCAGGCGATCAATCTCGGCGTCTCCGGCATCGTCATCGATCACGGCCTACCGGAATCGCTCGGCGACGTCGTGCAGCAGGCGCTCGACAAGGGCATCAAGGTCGTGGCCTTCGACGTCAACCTCAACAACCCCAAGATTCCGCAGGTGGAGCAGAGCGATCACGAACTCGCGTCACTGGCGCTCGAACAGGTGGTGAAGGACAACGGCAACAGCTTCAACGCCGGCTATGTCTATGTCGCGGGCTTTGCGCCGCTCGACCGCCGCAACGAGGTCTGGGACAAGTTCAAGTCGGACAATAAAGGCGTGATCGAAAAGGCTCGCTTCGGCAATGTCAGCGACACGACGGCGACTTCGACTGCCGATCAAGCGAAGGCCGTGCTCACTGCCAATCCCGATATATCGGTCATCTTCGCCCCCTATGACGAATTCGCCCGCGGCGTGAAGCTCGCCGCCAATGATCTCGGCATAGCAAGCAAGCTCAAGATCTATTCGGCCGATGTTTCGACGGCCGATATCCAGGAAATCACCGAGGAAGGCAGCCCTTGGGTCGCAACCGTCGCGACCAATCCTGCCGTCGTCGGCGCCGTCTCCATTCGCGCCGCCGCACTCAAAATCGCCGGGCAGACGGTTCCCCACCAAATTACCGTGAAGCCGACGCTTCTGACGCAGGAGAGCCTGCGTGCGGCCGGCGTCAAGACGATCGAGGAACTGGCCGAAAAGATCCCGGCCTTCAGCACGAGCGATGCGGCGACCGCCAGCTGGATCCCGGACAAGCTGTTCTGAGAGCTCGCACTTCGATCCTTCCGGCGGAAGCGTGCGGCTCCCGCCGGATCATCTTTTTGGAGAATTGGAGTTCCGCCCATGAGCCAATCCAATGTCATCTTCGCCGCCAGCCGCAACCCGACGCGCGAAGACCTCTTTGCCCGTGCCGAGGAGATCTCTGCCGACCTGTCGCGGCGTGCCGCAGACCTCGACCGCGAAGGCCGTCCGCCGCTCGCCGAGATCGTCAAATTGAAGAATGCCGGGCTGCTCAATGCGCTGCATCCCACGCAAATCGGCGGCGGCGGCCTCGATTGGGTCGACGGGCTGAAACTGGTGCGTATCCTCGCCCGCGGCGAAAGCTCGATCGGCCAGCTGCTCGGCTACCACTATGTTAACAGCCAGTACATCTATTGGGCGCTCGACCCCGCACGCGCCCATGCGCTGGGCAACGAGACGGTAGCGAAGAACCTCTATTGGGGCGCGGCGGTCAATCCGCGCGATCCCGGACTGGTGCTCACCCGTCGCGGCAACGGTTATGTGTTGAACGGACGCAAGTCCTTCTCCACGGCGGCGCGGGTCTCCGACTATATCAATGCCAATGCGGCGCTCGACGACAAGATCGCCGGCTTCGCCGTGCCGACCAATCGTCAAGGTTACGTCGCCAATGACGACTGGGACAATATAGGCCAGCGCCTGTCCGACAGCGGCAGCGTCGAATTTCATGATTTCCCCGTTTACGAGGAAGATTTCGTCGGCGCGCCGGCTGCACCCGATGTGGCGCCACCGGTGCTTTCGACCTTCAATACGCCGTTCATCCAGCTGGTCTTCGTCAACTTTTATCTCGGCACCGCGGAAGGCGCGCTGCAGGCGGCCGTCGATTACGTCCGCAACACGACCCGGCCATGGATCACCTCGGGTGTCGAGCGGGCGGCGGATGATCCTTATATCCTCGAACGCGTCGGCGAATTCACCGCCGCGCTGAAGGCCTCGGCGGCCCTTGCCGACAATGCGGCAGCCGCCGTGCAGGCGGGCCTTGCCCGCGGCCGCGACGTCACCGCGCGTGAGCGCGGCGAGGCAGCAGCGGAAGCCTATGCCGCCAAGGTCCACGCCACCCATGTCTCGCTCGACATCACCTCGCGCGTCTTCGAGCTGACGGGCGCGCGCTCGACGGCCGACAAATACCGTTTCGACCGGTTCTGGCGCAATGTCCGCACCCATACGCTGCACGATCCCGTCTTCTACAAGGCGAAGGAAGTCGGTGAATTCGTGCTGAACGACAAGATACCGGAGGTCAGCCTCTATAGCTGAGGCGGCCATCTTTCATCGAAAGCAAAAACCCCACTGCCGGCACCGGCGGTGGGGTTTTCGGTTGGAAGACGGGGAGATTTCAGAGCGCGCCGTTCTTCGGCGGCGTTACGCCGTTCAAATGGTAGTTGCCGACGACGTGATATTTCCAACGCACGGGATCGTGCAGCGTATGGGTGCGGGCATTGCGCCAGTGGCGGTCGAGGTTGAGGCCTGTTTGTACCGACGAGGTGCCGGCAAGCTCGAAAAGCGTGTTCGAGGCCTCGAGCGCCACTTCGGTCGTCAGCACCTTCGCCGCAGCAACGGCCAGCGTGGCCGCGATCACCTTTTCCTCCGTCGTCTCGACCTGTGCGGCATCGACCTTGTGCCCGGCGCGCTCCACGAGAGCTGTTGCAGCTTCCAGGCGGATGGCGATCTGGCCGACCTTGGCGATCGTCAGCGGATCGTCTGAGGCTCGCTCAAGGCCGCTGTCCATCCAGGGGCGCGATTTCGTCCTGACGAACTCCAGCGTTTCGGCAAAGGCCGCCCGTGCGATACCGAGATCGACGCCGGCATGGATGATCTGACCGACGGAGCCGATCGTCGTCGGCCGCTCGAAGCCCTTGTGATGGAAAACCACGGAATCGGCGCTGACATAGACATTGTCGAGGATCGTCGTGCCGCTGCCGGTGGTGCGCTGGCCGAAGCCGTCCCAGTCGTCGACGATCTCGACGCCTTCGGTGCCCTTCGGCACGAAGGCCATGGTCAGCCGATTCTCCGGATCGAGTGCGAAAATGGTGATCCAGTCGGCGAAGAGGACGCCGGTCGAATAGAATTTACGGCCGTTGATCCGATAACCCGGACCGTCGCGGGTGATGCGCGTATTGTAGTGGCCGACCGTCTTGGTGCCGCGCTCGGATAGCGCATTGCCGAAACGGTCGCCGGCCAGCACGCGGCCGAAGAAATAGCGCTGCTGCTCCTCGCTGCCGTCGGTCCTGAGCGCTTCGAGGATATAGAAATGGTTCTGCGGGATCTGGCCGATCGAACCGTCCGCCTCAGAGAGGATCGCGGTGATCTCGGCAAGCACGGCGTTGGAGACGTCGAGCCCGCCATATTGCGCCGGCACGGTGATCGCCAGAAGGCCGGACTGGGCGAGAAGATCGAGTTCGCCAAACGGCAGGATCCGGTCGGCGTCGCGCTCGGCGGCGCCTGCGGCAAATTGCGCCGCCAGCCTGCGGGCGGTGGCGATCGCCTCATCATCGCTGCCGATACGGTCGGCTACGGGCCGGATCTGATCTGCTTGCCTCAGCACGGTGTTCATCGATGTCTCCAATTCTGACGAGCCTATCGGTGAAAGAAATTAAGCGCCGACATAAGAGCACAAATTCTATAGATGCGATGGAAAATGAAAAGTGTTTGCTTATCGGCTTCTGGCTGCCGCGATTAGTGTCTCAGTCGGGCGGTTCTGCGAAAACGTGGCTGAAAAAGCGCCGAAATCGCTACCAGAAATTAGCGGAGCCGGCCTCGATTTGAATTCGTCGAGTTCCTACGTAACCGATATCCGATGCGTCGCTGCAGCGGCTTCAGACAGAACGCCCAATGCGGGGCAGGCGGCCGCCTTGCCCGATCCATGAGGAAAGTCATGACCCCACGGCAGTTGCGCCTCGGCGCCTTCATGCGTCCCGTCAGCCTGCATACCGGCGCCTGGCGCTATCCCGGTTCTTATCCCGACGCCAACTTCAATTTCGCCCATCTGAAGTCTTTCGCGCAGGCGTTGGAGCGGGCGAAATTCGACGCCTTCTTCATGGCCGATCATCTTGCCGTGCTCAACATGCCGGTCGAGGCGCTGAGGCGCAGCCACACTGTGACCTCCTTCGAGCCCTTCACGCTGCTCTCGGCGCTGGCAGCGGTGACGGAGCGTATCGGCCTTGTCGCCACCGCTTCCACCACTTTCGACGAGCCCTATCACATCGCCCGGCGTTTCGCCTCGCTCGATCATATCAGCGGCGGCCGCGCTGGCTGGAACATCGTCACGACGTCCAATCCCGACGCCGCGCTCAATTTCGGCCTCGACGAACATGTGGAGCATGGCGAGCGTTATCATCGCGCCCGGGAATTCTACGATGTCGTGACCGGGCTTTGGGACAGCTTCGCCGACGATGCTTTCATCCGCGACCGGGAAAGCGGCCTGTTCTTCGATCCGGAAAAGATGCATGTGCTGAACCACAAGGGCGAGGAACTGAGCGTGCGCGGGCCGCTCAATATCGCCCGGCCGCCGCAGGGCTGGCCTGTCATCGTCCAGGCCGGCCAGTCGGACCCCGGCCGCCAGCTTGCCGCTGAGACCGCCGAGATGGTCTTCTGTTCGCCGCGCGATCTTGCCGCGGGCAGGGCGCTCTATGCCGATATCAAAGGTCGCATGGAAGCCATCGGCCGCAACCGTGACCATCTAAAGATCCTGCCCGCCGCCTTTATCATCGTCGGCGACAGCATCGACGAGGCACGAGCCAAACGCGCCACGCTCGACAGTCTGGTGCATTACGACAGCGGCATCGCTTCGCTTTCGATCGCGCTCGGCCATGACGCGTCCGGCTTCGATCCCGACGCGCCGCTACCATCAGACATTCCCGACACCAATGCCAGCAAGACCGGCCGCGCCCAGGTGCTGAAGCTTGCCGCCGAAGAAAATCTGACGGTGCGGCAGCTGGCACAGCGCTACGGCGGTTATGCTGGCCTCGCCTTCGTCGGCACGCCGGCAAGCATCGCCGACGAGATGGAGCGGTGGCTGGAGGAGGAGGGTTCGGACGGCTTCAACGTCGTCTTCCCCTATCTGCCCCAGGGGCTCCTCGACGTCACCGAACGGCTGGTTCCCGAACTGCAGCGCCGCTGCCTGTTCCGTAGCGAATACGAAGGCACGACGCTGCGCGAACATCTCGGATTGCCGCGGCCGGAGAACCGGTTTTTTCCGGCCGGTGCGTAGGATGCTGCGGGCAGTCCCCGCGCGGCAAGACGATACAAGTAGCCTTCAGAATTCGACGGTCCTGTTGTCGAAGCCCAGCTGCGCGTGTTCCAATTCCCTCTCATCAACGGAGGGATCGCGCAATGCCTCAAACAGCGTCTTCGGCGTCCAGTTCATCTGAAATTCGGCATAGCTGACAAGGACATAGGCTGCTTCGCCGCGATCAGTGATCACCACCGGCCGCTCGCTCGCTTCCTTCTTCGCCTTGCTCGGATTCCGGTTGAAGGCTGCGCCGGTCATGAAGGACATTTTCATCGAAACCATCCACTCTCCATCAAGCCGGGACTATATCCAACCTGCCACCTTCAGACCATGGCCCCAACATCGAACGCATCGCTTTCGCCGGGCATCAGTTCGAGGGGCCAGACGATGTTGCGGCCCTCGTTCGGATAGAAATCTCGATAAGCCGGCATGTTGGCGAGAAGCATCCGGCCCAGATCGACGCCGAGATCGTAGAGCGAGATGCGGAAGCAGCTCAGCGACGGCTGCAGAAACCGTGCGCGCGGAGCGTCGCGGAAGCCGATCACCGCAAGGTCGCGGCCGGGCATGACGCCCGATTCCATCAGACGGCGATAAAGGCCGATCGCCATCAGCTCGTAGATCAGGATCACCGCCGTCGGCCGCTCTTCGAGCAGCAGCAGCTCATGAGCCGCCTGATAGCCGCCCTGTTCGCTCGACTTGACGCGGATGACGAGCGAGGGGTCGAAGGGAATATCGTGCCGCTCGAGCGCGCGGCAATAGCTTTCGATAAAGAGATAGCCGAGATTGGCCTCACTCGACGGCGCAGTGATCGCAATCCGGCGATGTCCCAGCGCGATCAACCGCTCGACGGCATGCTCGGCCACGCCCTCGAAATCGAGATCGATCCATGGAAAATTGCTGGCCGAAAGGCTACGGCCTAGCGCGACGAAGGGAATCTTCGCCCGCGACAGAAAGTCGATGCGCCGGTCGACGCGCTGCGTGTCCGAGATGATCATCGCATCGACGATGCGCCGCGCCACCATCCGCTTCAGATATTCGTGCGGGTCCTCGTCGCTCGGGCAGGGCAACATGATGAGGTCGAGCTTGTGGCGGGCAAAGACGCTCTGCAGGCCGCTGGTGACGCCGAGGAAGAAGTTGTCGGCATTCTCGACCGTCTCCTTGCTGGATTCGATCATCAACCCGATGACCTTCGTCTCTCCCTGCCTCAGGCTCCGCCCAGACTGGTTGGCGACGTAGCCGAGTTCCTCGGCCGCCGCCAGCACCCGCCGGCGGGTTTCCTCATTGACATCGGGCTTGCCGTTCAGCGCGCGGGAGACCGTGCCGATCGAGATATTCAAGTGTTCGGCAAGCTGGCGAATCCCCTTCATCGCTGACGATTTTCCCGGGAGCATGATGCCGAAAAGTGTGCGCGGTTTTCGGACGACATCATGCTCCGTTTCTATAATTCAGATCCGTCCGGATCTGGGCCCGTAATTTCCCATTTGGCGTCTATTGACACCGCAAAATGTTTCCGCATACAGTCGTAAACGTTTACGGAGTGCGTGTCACGAGGAGAGTTGGCACCGTTCCCCTGGAGGAAATCGTGAAATTCAGTGCCATTCTGTGCGGGTGCGGAGCTATGTCCAAAGGTTGGTTGCGAGCCATCGCTTCCAACCCTCTGCTGGCCGACTCCATCACCATTGTCGGCCTTGTCGACCTGAGCCGGGAGACGGCCGAAAAGCTTGCCACGGAGTTCGGCCTTGATGGCGCCGTCATCGGTTCGGACCTGTCCGACGTCATCGCCGCCACGAAGGCCGACCTGGTCTTCGACATCGTCATTCCGGCCGCGCGCTACGACGTCGTTTCCACCGCACTCAAGGCCGGCTGCCATGTGCTCAGCGAAAAGCCGATGGCGGCCTCGCTTGCCGAGGGCGCCGCGCTGATCGACCTTGCCGCCGAGACTGGCCGCATCCACGCCGTCATCCAGAACCGCCGCTTCATATCAGGCGTCAGGCGCTTGCGTCGCTTCGTCGACAGCGGCGCGATCGGCGAACTCACCGGCATCCATTGCGACTTCTTCCTGGCGCCGCATTTCGGCGGCTTCCGCGAAGAAATGGACAACGTCCTGCTTCTCGACATGGCGATCCACACTTTCGACGCGGCGCGCTACGTCGCCGACAGAAAGCCGCTTGCCGTCTATTGCGTCGAGCGCAATCCGAAGGGTTCGTGGTACCGGCACGGCGCTGCAGCCAACGCCATCTTCGAATTTTCCGACGACATCGTCTTCACCTACCGCGGCTCCTGGTGCGCTGAGGGCGAGCGGACTAGCTGGGAAAGCCAGTGGCGTCTCGTCGGCTCGAAGGGGATGCTCACCTGGGATGGCGAGGAGAGTTTCAAGGCGACTGTTGCCGGCGAAGAGCCCGGCCTTTTGCATGGTACCGCTGCCGTAAACGTTCCCGGTCCGGAACATGACGAGGAAACCCATGGCCACGCCAGCGTCATCGCCGACTTCATCGCGGCGATCGGCACCGGCAAACGGCCCGAGACGGTCAATTCCGACAATATCAGAAGCCTTGCCATGGTCTTCGGCGCGATCGAAAGCGCCAAGACGGGCAGGCGCGTCGAAATTTCAGCATAGGAAGACGTGACGTGAGCAACCCTGCAAAATCCATTCGAATCGGCACCATGGTCAGCGGCAACAAGGGCGATGCCGCTACCCGCATCGGCGAGATCGCCGGCATGGGCTTCGAAAGCTTCGAGCCCTTCTTCTGGCAGACGACCAAGGGCCAGGATCTTGCCGAACTCGGCAAGCGCTGCCTCGATGCGATCGGCGACCGCGACATCACCATCTCGACGCTCGGCATGTTCGGCAATCCGCTGGAAGAGACCGCAATCGACCTCGAGACGCTGGAGGGCTGGAAGCATTGTATCGACAATGCCCATCACTTCGGCGCCACCTGCGTTGCCGGCTTCACCGGCCGCATCCGCGGCAAGCCGCTGACAGACAGCCTGCCTCGCTACAAGCAGATCTGGAGCGAGCTTGCCAAGCGGGCGGCCGACAAGGGCGTCAAGATTGCTTTCGAGAATTGCGCCATGGACGGCAACTGGGCGACCGGCGACTGGAATATCGCGCATAATCCGGATGCCTGGGAACTGATGTTCAACGAGACGCCTGACGATAATATCGGGCTGGAGTGGGAGCCGTGCCATCAGATGGTCTATCTGATCGATCCTTTGCCGCAGATCCGCAAGTGGGCGCACAAATTCTTTCATGTCCACGGCAAGGATGCGACCATCCGCTGGGAGGTCATTAAGGAACACGGTATCTTCGGCAAGGAGAAGTTTGTCTTCATGCGCACGCCGGGCTTCGGCGACAGCAACTGGACCGACATCATTTCCGAGCTGCGCCTTGCCGGCTGGTCCGGCTCGATCGACATCGAAGGCTGGCATGACCCGGTCTATCGCGATGCGCTTGAGATGACTGGTCAGGTTCACGGGCTCAACTATCTGAAGACGTGCCGGGGTGGAGATTTCGTTGTTGACCCCTGATCGACCACCTAAGCTATTGCCACCGGGCTGGGAGGCCCGGCGGCTCCATGACTGACTAACTTGGGTCTTTTCGCGGCGCAGCCGCTTTTTTGGGAGGAAAGCATGAAAAGAATTGCAAGACTTGCGCTAGCACTCGGCACGGCGATGCTGATGACTTCGGTCGGCCATGCCGAACAGAAGACCTTCAAGATTTGGTGGTTCGAGGAGCCGACCACGGCTCAGGGCATTGTCTGGACGAAAGCGCTCGAGGAGTTCAAGGCGAAACATCCGGACATCACCGTCAGCTTCGAGCAGAAGACCTTTCAGCAGTTGCAGGCCTCAGGCGGCATGATCCTCAATTCCGATCAAGCCCCCGACGTGCTCGAGTACAACAAGGGCAATGCGACCGCTGGCTTGGTTGCAAGCCAGGGATTGCTGACCAATCTGGATGACTATGTGAAGAAGGAAGGCTGGGACAAGATCCTTAACGAAGGCGATCTTGTCCTTAGCCGTTATGACGAAAAGGGCATCTATGGCTCTGGCCCTGTTTGGGGCGTTTCGGTCTTCGGCGAATATGTTTCGTGCTTCTACAATATTGACATGTTCGAAAAGGCAGGCCTCAAGCCGCCGACGACGCTCGAAGAGTGGGTCGCTGACATGGAAGCCTTCAAGCAGAAGGGTCTCACGCCTCTCGCGCTCGGCGCCATCGACACCAGTGGTCAGCACTTGCTAGCCTCTCTAGCCTATACCAAGGCCGATGACGCCTGGGTCCAGAATTATCAGGGTTTGAAGGCTCCCCTCGACGGCGCGCCCTACCTCTATGCGGCGCAGACATTGCTCGACTGGGTCAAAAAGGGCTACATCAACAAGGACTCCACGGGCATGAAGGACCCGGACGCGGCTCTGCTCTTCACCTCCGGCAAGGCGCCGATGTACGTCTCGGGCACCTGGAATCTCGGCACCTTCGCCTCGACCATCAAGGACTTCAAGTGGGGTCAGTTCGTCATTCCGACGCCGAAATATTCGGTCGGCTCGACAGGCAATCTCTGGGTCGTTCCCAAGGGTAGCAAGAATCCCGATCTCGCCGCCGAGTGGATCAGCCTGACCTTGTCGCCGAAATACCAAGCCGAACTCGGCAATGCCGGCGGCGTGCCGATCGCCGCTGATCTTTCCGTCATCACCAACCCCATCGGTAAGAACGCCGCAGCGGTTTTCAAGCAGATCTCCGACAAAAGCGGCCTCGGTTTCTATCCTGACTGGCCGGTTCCCGGCTACTACGACGTGCTCAACCAGAAAGACACCGGTCTTTTCCAGGGCAGTCTTACTGCGGAGCAGTTCGTCGAACAGATCAAGCAGGTCTACGACGACACGCAGGAAAATCAGTAGCGCGATCTTGAACGCTGGGCTGCGCCCAAGGCGCAGCCCAGCATGGGAGGCTGAAGGAAGAATGATATGGCCATATCCAGCCAGCGATCGAGCGACGGTTCACGAAGCTATAGCCTCTATCTCATTCCAGGGACGATCGGCTTCATTCTAATCGTGCTCATACCGCAGCTTGCTAATCTCGGGCTGAGCTTCACGGCATGGAAAGGCGTCGGCACGCCACGACCGGTCGGCCTGCAGAACTATCATCGCCTGCTGACGGATGATCAGTTCTGGGGATCGATGTATCACACGCTGCTGTTCATCGTTTCGATGACCGTGATACCGGTGTGCATCGGCCTGGTGTTGGCCGCTCTGCTGTTCGACTATGTCAGGGACCAATTCGGGGAATGGGTATCGAGCTTTTTCAGGGCCGGCTTCTACTTACCGCAGATTCTGCCCGTAACGGTCGCGGGCGTCCTCTGGGGCTGGATTCTGAATCCCGTCGGTGTCATCAACATCACGCTAAAGGCCATCGGCCTTGATAATCTCGCACAGAACTGGATCGGCGATGCAACATTCGCGCTTGCTGCCGTCTCGCTCGTCATTGTCTGGATACAGGTCGGCTACTGTCTGGTGGTTTTCATGGCCGGTCTTTCGCGTATCGACCCTTCTCTCTACGAGGCTGCGGAGCTCGATGGGGCAAACTGGTGGAGCCGGTTTGTGACGATCACCATTCCACTTCTGGCGCCGGAGATTTTCGTCGTTGTGCTGACCACGCTGATCGCAGCGCTTAAAGTCTTTGCGCCAATCTTTGTCATCACCGCCGGCGGCCCCGACAATGCCACCCTCGTGCCATCCTATCTGACTTACTACCACTTCTTCACAACACAGCGCGTCGGCTATGCCGCAGCCATCGCGGTCGTGCAAACGACTCTGACGATTGCGTTGGCTGTCATTTTCCTACGCTTCCAGAGCCAGCAGGAGTCGAAGGAGTAGATCATGGCTTACTCAGTTCTCAGCGATGTTACGACCAAGACAAAGGCGACGGCGGCAGCCGATCGCGCGCGACGCGATCCCATGCGGTGGGTGGTGCTGGCCATCCTTATTCTACTCCTCGCCTTTACGCTCTTTCCCTTTTTCCTTGCTCTGCTCAACGCCGTCAAGGCCAGTGCCGAATACGCGGTTGGCGGACCGCTATCGATTCCCCGGTCGATCGATCTCACGGCGATCGAGAAATTCTGGACGGTGTCTGATTTCAGCCGCAAGCTGCTCAACAGCGTGGTGATCAGTTTCGCTGTGTCAGTGTTGGGGGTGCTGATAAGCCTGTTCAACGCATATGCGATTGGGGTCGGCAAGGTGCCGGGTTCGCGCGTGATTTTGGTGGTCTTTCTTCTGGGCATTATGGTGCCGCAGGAGTCGATCATTTACCCACTATACTACATGGCGAAAGCGAGCGGTCTCTACGATACGCAGCTTTCCGTGATCATCATTTTCGCGGTCCTGCAAAGCGCTTTCGGGACTTACCTGCTATCGACCGTGCTGAGTACCTTTCCCAAGGAAATCCTCGAAGCGGCCGAGATGGATGGTTCGACCCACTGGAAAACGCTCTGGTTCGTAGTCGTCCCAGTACTGCGGCCGACACTCATGGTCCTGGGAACCTTCTTTTTCATCTGGACTTGGAACGAATTCTTGATCCCGCTCGTCATGCTGGTGTCCAATAACAACCAGACGGTCTCGGTCGCCATGGGCCTCACCCGCGGTCAGAATATGTCGGACCCGGTGCTGCAGGCCTCGGCGGCTTTCCTGGGTATAATACCGACCGTGATCTTCTTCTTGATTTTCCAGCGCACGCTAACGCGCGGCATCGCCGCCGGAGCAGTCAAATGACGACATTTTTCACCCTTGGCCATCTCATCGGTCCCGGTTGGGGACCAGCAAGGTTTTCGGCATGAGCCAGGACATCCAGATCGAACTCTTGGGCATCGAGAAGCACTACGGCGCCTTTCACGCGCTTAAGAATGTCAACCTTTCAATTCCCAAGGGCACGTTCGTCGCGCTAGTCGGCCCGTCCGGATGCGGCAAGTCCACATTGCTCCGCTCGCTTGCCGGGCTGGAAAAAATTACCGGCGGCACACTGAAGATTGCCGGCGAGGTGATGAACGACGTGCCGCCGCGGTCGCGCAATATCGCCATGGTTTTTCAGAGTTACGCCCTGTATCCGCATATGACGGTGGAACAGAACCTGACCTATTCGCTGAAAATGCACGGCGTCCCCAAGGCTGAGGCAAAGCAGAAAGCCGAGGAAGTCGCTGTCATCACCGGTCTTTCCCGGCTGCTCGACCGTTATCCGCGCCAGCTTTCGGGAGGCCAACGGCAGCGTGTAGCCATGGGCCGCGCCATTATCCGCAACCCCCAGGCCTTCCTGTTCGACGAGCCGCTTTCCAACCTTGATGCAGCGCTCCGTGTCTCGATGCGCAAGGAAATCCGCGCCCTGCACGACCGGCTGGGCGCCACCTCGGTGTATGTCACCCATGACCAGATCGAAGCGATGACGATGGCCGACCATGTGGTGGTGATGCGCGATGGCGTCATCGAACAGCAGGGCGCGCCGCTCGACCTCTACGACCGGCCGGCAAACCGGTTCGTTGCCGGTTTCATTGGCTCGCCGGCCATGAATTTCATTCCCGCGATTGCCGCGGAAGACGGCAAGAGCCTGATCCTGGACTTCGGCGCGATGAAGCAGACGCTTGCGATCACCCGTGCCATCGAGCCCGGACGTAAGCTCATCGCCGGCATCCGTCCGGAACATATCGGCGTCGTCGAGCCCGGGCATGGCAGTTTCGACGTGCCGATCGCCTTCGTCGAATCGACCGGCTCCTCGACCTTCATCGTCGCGGCCACCCAGCCGGAGCTGACGATCGTCGAGACGCGACGCGACAGGGTCAAGGCAGGAGACATGATCGGGCTGTCGGTCGATCCGGGTCAGATCCATCTCTTCGACGCGTCGACGGACCGCTTGGTATAGGCTCAGTGGAGCAACCGATCGGGCAGAGCGGCCGTCGTCTGATCGTAGGAGACGTTGCCCGCCTCCTTGATCTGCCGCGGGAAGCATGCCGCCGGGTCTCAAAGAACTGCAAACTGACGGTGCGTGCCGCGATCAGATCAGATCAGGCGCGGGCCATGAGTGTGTCGTGTATGTTACAATTTCATGACGCTTCTGGAATAAAAGCGAAGAAAGCCACGATCCGTTCAATGTCATGGAACTTTGAAAAAGTGGTCATCGCGCTGCAATAATCGCGGTTCAAACAGCCCCGCACAAGTGGGGGCTCCATGCGAAAGAAAAACGTTCTACTCATCGTCGTTGACCAATGGCGAGCCGATTTCGTTCCGCACGTTCTGCGTGCCGACGGGAAAATCGATTTCCTGAAGACGCCCAATCTCGACCGGCTCTGTCGCGAGGGCGTGACCTTCAGGAACCACGTGACGACCTGCGTTCCCTGCGGCCCGGCCCGTGCGAGCCTGCTCACCGGCCTCTATCTGATGAACCATCGTGCCGTGCAGAACACGGTGCCGCTCGACCAACGCCATCTCAACCTCGGCAAGGCGTTGCGCGGCGTCGGCTACGATCCGGCGCTGATCGGCTATACGACGACGGTGCCGGATCCGCGCACCACTTCGCCGAACGATCCGCGCTTCAGGGTGCTTGGCGACCTGATGGATGGCTTCCATCCGGTCGGCGCCTTCGAGCCCAATATGGAGGGTTATTTCGGCTGGGTGGCACAGAACGGCTTCGATCTGCCGGAGCATCGCCCTGATATCTGGCTGCCAGAGGGCGAGGATGCCGTTGCCGGCGCCACCGACCGTCCATCACGCATCCCGAAAGAATTTTCGGACTCGACCTTCTTCACCGAGCGGGCGCTGACCTATCTCAAGGGCCGTGACGGCAAGCCCTTCTTCCTGCATCTCGGTTATTACCGGCCGCATCCGCCCTTCGTCGCCTCTGCTCCCTATCATGCCATGTACCGGCCGGAAGACATGCCGGCGCCGATCCGCGCGGCTAACCCGGATATCGAAGCTGCACAACATCCGCTGATGAAATTCTATGTCGACAGCATCCGCCGCGGCTCCTTCTTCCAGGGCGCCGAAGGGTCGGGCGCAACGCTCGACGAAGCGGAACTGCGCCAGATGCGGGCGACCTATTGCGGCCTGATCACCGAGGTCGACGATTGCCTTGGCCGGGTCTTTAACTATCTCGACGAGACCGGACAGTGGGACGATACGCTGATCATCTTCACCAGCGACCACGGCGAGCAACTCGGCGATCATCACCTGCTCGGCAAGATCGGCTACAACGATCCGAGCTTCCGCATTCCGCTCGTCATCAAGGACGCCGGAGAAAGCACACGCGCAGGGGCGATCGAAAGCGGCTTCACCGAGAGCATCGACGTCATGCCGACCATACTCGACTGGCTCGGCGGAAAGATACCGCACGCCTGTGACGGCCTGTCGCTGCTGCCCTTCCTGAGCGAGGGCCGGCCGCAGGATTGGCGCACCGAATTGCACTACGAATACGACTTCCGCGACGTCTACTATTCCGAGCCGCAGAGTTTCCTCGGCCTCGGCATGAATGATTGCAGCCTCTGCGTCATCCAGGACGAGCGATACAAATACGTTCATTTCGCAGCGCTGCCGCCACTGTTCTTCGATCTGCGGCACGATCCGAACGAATTCACCAATCTCGCCGACGATCCGGCCTATGCCGCGCTCGTGCGGGACTATGCGCAGAAGGCGCTCTCCTGGCGCCTGAAACATGCCGACAGAACCCTGACCCATTATCGCTCCGGCCCCGAGGGCCTGAGCGAACGCAGCCATTGATCCGAACCATCAGAGAACCCAAGGAGATATTCCCATGGTCACCTTCACCCGTCGCGGTGCTCTCGGCCTTGCCACCGGCGTCGCCAGCTCGCTGATCCTGCCGCGTTTTTCCATCGCCCAGGCCGACAACCGTCCTTCCATCACCATCGCCGTCCAGAAGATCTCGAACTCGAACACGCTGGATACGCTGCGCGAACAGTCGAATGTCGGCCAGCGCATCTTCAATTCGTCGCTCTGGGAAAGCCTGATCGGCCTCGACTGGCTCGGCAACCTCTCGGCCGTTCCGTCACTCGCCACCGAATGGCGCCGTATCGACGACAAGACCGTCGAGCTGAAACTGCGCCAAGGCGTCAAATTCCACAATGGCGACGAGATGACGGCCGAAGACGTCGCGTTCTCCTTCAGCAAGGAACGCATGTTCGGCGATACGCAGCCGAGCACCGGCAAGACGATCTTCGTCACCGAAAAGAACCCGCTCGGCCGCGAAAGCAAGGAACTGCCGGTCGAAATTCCGGCCGTCGCCCGCCGTATCTGGCCGGCCCTGCTCGGCGTCGAAATCGTCGACAAATACACCGTCCGCTTCGTCAACGGTTCGCCTGACGTGACGATGGAAGGCCGCATCTCCGTTGCCGCCAGCGCCATCGCCAACCGCCGCGCCTGGGACGAAGCCAAAAGCTATCTCGACTGGGCCCGCGCACCGATCACCACCGGTCCCTACCGCGTCGCCGAATTCAAGCCGGATACCTACCTGATCTACGAAGCGCATGACGAGTATTGGGGCGGCCGTCCTCCGGTGAAGCAAATCCGCTTCGTCGAAGTTCCGGAAGTCGCCTCGCGCGTCAATGGCCTGCTGTCCGGCGAATATCACCTCGCCAGCGACATCCCGCCGGACCAGATTGAAGGCATTGAAAAGAACGCTGCCTTCGAAGTCCAGGGCGGCATCATCACCAACCACCGCCTGACTGTATTCGACAAGACCCATGCCCAGCTCGGCAATCCGCTGGTGCGCCGCGCCTTCACGCATGCCATCGACCGCCAGGCGATCGTCGACTCGCTCTGGGCAGGCCGCACCCGCGTTCCGGCCGGCCTGCAGTGGGATTTCTATGGCGACATGCTGGTCAAGGATTGGACCGTGCCGGAATACAATCCTGATCTCGCCCGCCAGCTCCTCAAGGAAGCCAATTACAAGGGCGATCCGATCCCGTATCGCCTGCTGAACAACTACTATACCAACCAGACGCCGACGGCGCAGATCCTCGTCGAAATGTGGGCGCAGGTCGGCCTCAACGTGCAGATCGAGATGAAGGAAAACTGGCAGCAGATCCTCGAAAAGACGCCGACGCGCGCCGTTCGCGACTGGTCGAACTCCGCAAGCTTCCCCGATCCGGTTTCCTCGATCGTCGCCCAGCACGGTCCGAACGGCCAGCAGCAACAGGTCGGCGAGTGGACCAACGCCGAAATGAACACGCTGTCGACCTTCCTCGAGACCAGCACCGATCGCGCCAAGCGTCATGACGCTTTCGCCCGCATGCTGCAGATCTGCGAGCGCGAAGACCCCGCCTATACCGTTCTCCACCAGAACGCCGTCTTCACCGCCAAGTCGAAGTCGATCAATTGGAAGGCCGCATCGGCCTTCGCCATGGACTTCCGCCAGGGCAACTGGTCCTGATCAAGAGCTGACGACATCAGCGAGCCGGGGGAAACTCCGGCTCGCTGCCATTTGGTGCACCGGCTATCCGGAAACCAGGCAAGCCCGACGGGCACGAGCATGATGCGGAAAAGTGTGAGCGGTTTTCGGACGACATCATGCTCTCATTCGGATCTGGCGGCTGGCGGGAATGCAAGAAGGAGAGGCGAAATGCCATTGGTCGAAATTTCCAATTTGAAGGTCGCTTTCAGCGGTGTCGAAGTCCTGCACGGCGTCGATCTGGCGATCGAGAAGGGAGAGGCGGTGGGTCTCGTCGGCGAATCCGGCTGCGGCAAGTCGGTCACCTGGCTGGCGGCACTCGGGCTCCTGCCTGGAAAGGCTTCCGTCTCAGGCAGCGTGCGTCTCGGCAGCGATCAGCTGATCGGCGCGTCGCGCACGAAGCTCGAAAGCATTCGCGGCGGCCGCATCGCGATGATCTTCCAGGATCCGTCGAGCTCGCTCAACCCGGTCATCCGTGCCGGCCGGCAGATCGCCGAGGCCGTCGAGTTGCATCGGAGCCTGACCGGCAGGGCCGCCCGCAACGAGGCCGTCCGCCTGATGGAAATGGTCGGCATTCCCGACGCCGTGCGCCGTTTCGACAATTTTCCGCATGAATTTTCCGGTGGCCAGAACCAGCGGCTGATGATCGCCATGGCGCTCGCCGGCAATCCTGATCTGCTGATCGCCGATGAGCCGACGACGGCGCTGGACGCGACGATCCAGGCGCAGATCCTCGATCTGCTGATTTCGATCCGCGAGGAAACCGGCATGGCGATCGTCTTCATCAGTCATGATCTCGGTGCGGTGTCGCAGATCTGCGAGCGCGTCTGCGTCATGTATGCCGGCAACATCGTCGAGAAATGCCCGACGGAATCACTGTTCCGGTCGCCGCGCCATCCCTATACGCGCGGGCTATTCGATGCCATTCCGCGTATCGATGCCGGCCGCGACCAGCTGGTACCAATCCCAGGCACCGTGCCGCAACCCGGCCGCATGCCCGGCGGCTGTGCCTTCGCGCCGCGTTGCGGCCATGCCTCGGAACTCTGTCATAACAAGGTGCCGCCGCTCGTCGCACTTGACGACGACCGCGCAACCGCCTGCTTCCATCCGCTCAGTGACGGCGCCACCGCATCGAAGCCGAACCTCATGAAGGTCCAGCAGGGAGTGGCATGGGCATGAGCGAACATCAGCTGATCGAAGCGACCGACCTCGTCAAGACCTATACGATGCGCCGCGGCGCCTTCGGAAAGCCGAGCCATGTCCGGGCGGTCGACGGCGTTTCGCTGTCGGTCGCACCGAAGACGACGCTCGGCATCGTCGGTGAATCCGGCTCAGGAAAATCGACAGTGGGCCGGCTACTGCTCGGGCTCGAAACTCCGACCGAAGGCAGCGTCCGCTTCGACGGCGAGGCGATGCCGGCACTCAGAACGCCGCGCTGGCGTAGCCTGAGGGCGCGCATGCAGCTCGTCTTCCAGGATCCGCTGGCAGCCCTTGACCGGCGTATCTCGATCGGCGCTCAGATCGGCGAACCGCTTGCCATCCATGCCGTCGGAAGCCAGGAGGGGCGGCGCGAACGTGTCGACGAACTGCTCGTCGCCGTCGGTCTTCGCCGCGATCAGGCGGAGCGTTATCCGCACGAGCTTTCGGGCGGCCAGCGCCAGCGCGTCGTCATAGCGCGCGCCATCGCCACCAATCCGGAGCTTCTGGTCTGCGACGAACCGGTCTCGGCTCTCGACGTCTCCATCCAGGCGCAGGTGATCAACCTGTTGCGCGACCTGCAGGAAAAGCGCGGCATCGCCATGGCCTTCATCAGCCATGACCTGAAGGTCGTACGCAACATCGCCGATCGAGTCGCGGTGATGTATCTCGGCCGGATCGTCGAGGAAGCAGCTTCGGAGGATATTTTCCGCAGCCCGTTGCATCCCTATACGCAGGCACTGGTCTCCAGCGTTCCGGTTCCCGGCACGGCGCTGCGCGACCGTATCATCCTGCAGGGAGAACCGCCGAACCCCGCTGCCCGGCCTGCCGGCTGCGCCTTTCATCCCCGCTGCGGCCATGCGGTCGAGCGCTGTCGCATCGAGACGCCTGAACTCGTCACCGTCGAGGCGGGCCGGAGAGCTGCCTGCCACCTCGTTGCGCCCGCACCCGCATCAACGCTCATGGAGAGCTGAGCCATGATCCGTTTCTTCCTGATAAGAGCGTTCCGCGCACTGATGACCATCGTGCTGGTGGTCACCTTCGCCTTCGTCGTCCTGCGTCTTTCCGGCGACCCGGCCTTGACGATCATGGGTCCGGAAGCGCCGCCGGAGGCAATCCGCGCCTTCCGCACCGCCTGGGGTCTCGATCAGCCGATCTGGGTGCAGTATCTGCGTTATTTCGGGGCGATCGCCCGCGGGGATCTCGGTATCTCGATGCGCGACGGCCAATCGGCGATCCAGCTCGTGCTCGACCGCATTCCGGCAACGCTGGAGCTGACGATCCCGGCCCTCATCCTTAAGCTGGTGATCGGCATTCCGGCCGGCGTCTACGCCGCCCTCCACCGCGACAGCTCGACCGACCGCGCCGTCATGGCGAGCGCGGTGGTCGGCTTCACCATGCCGAGCTTCGTGCTCGGCCTCGTGCTGGTGCTGATCTTCTCCGTCACGCTCGGCCTGCTGCCATCGGGCGGCCAGGACAGCTGGATGCATGCCATTTTGCCGATCATCACCATGAGCATCGGCGGTGCCGGCATTCTTGCCCGCTTTGCCCGAAGCGCGATGATCGAGGTGCTTGGCCAGCCCTATATCCGCACCGCCAGCGCCAAGGGCACTGCCTGGCGAAACGTCGTCTGGCGCCATGCGCTGCCGAATGCGGCGATCCCGATCGTGACGATCGCCGGCTTCATGGTCGGCACGCTGATCGCCGGCGCCGTCGTGGTGGAATCGCTGTTCTCCTGGCCAGGCGTCGGCCGGCTTCTCGTCGTCGCCGTCTCAAACCGCGATCTCGCCGTCGTCCAGTGCATCCTGTTGCTGGTGGCAGCGACCATGGTGTTTTCGAATTTCGTCGTCGATATCCTTTACGGCTATCTCGACCCGCGTCTGCGCAGCAACCAGGCAAGGCATTAAGGAGCGGAACCATGACAAATATCTCTGCTCAACCGGCGACCGTCATCCACGAAGTGCGCGCAACGAAGAAGCGCGGTGTGCCCGTTTTCGTAATGATCGGTTTTGCCTGGATCGCCGTCGTGATCCTGATCGCGCTGGCGGCCGACTGGATCCGGCCCTACAATATCACCGCCTTCGACCTGAAGAACCGGCTGTCACTGCCAGGCAATGCCGCGCATTGGCTCGGAACCGACGAACTCGGCCGCGATGTTCTCTCCCGCCTCATCGTGTCGATCCGCATCTCGCTGCTGATCGCTTTCGGGGCAACGCTGATCTCGGCCTTCGTCGGCACGACGCTTGGCTTTCTCGCCGCTTATTTCCGTGGCGTCGTCGAGCAGCTCGTCGTCATGCTTGCCGATTTCCAGGCGGCCATGCCCTTCCTGATCATGGCACTTGCCGTGCTCGCCTTCTTCGGCAGTTCGCTGCCGCTGCTCATCTGCCTGATGGGTTTTTACGGCTGGGAACGCTATGCGCGCATTGCGCGCGGCCTTGCCATCGCCGCCAGCGGCCAGGGTTATGCCGCCGCCGTCACGCAGCTCGGCGCCAAGCCGGCCCATGTCTATCTCAAGCATATCCTGCCGAACATCGCCTCGACGCTGATCGTCTCGATGACGCTGACTTTCCCAGAGATCATCCTGATGGAAAGCAGCCTTTCCTTCCTCGGCCTCGGCGTGCAGCCGCCGATGAGCAGCCTCGGTAACATGGTCGGCTACGGACGCGAATATCTGACCCGCGCGCCCTGGATCATGCTGGCGCCGTCCTTCGTCATCATGCTGACGACGCTGTCGATCAGCATCACCGGAGACTGGCTGCGCGACAAGCTCGACCCGACGATCGGCTGACATCCTGCCGGTCGAGCTTCGATCGTCTCGCAAAAAAACAGATCCTGCACATTCATCGCTGTTGACAACGGCGAGCAATCGATATTGTCTTGTAAAGCGCTTTACTAAACCGCTTTACAATAGGTCCATCAATGGCCAGAGGAACGACGCCAAGTCTGAAGGATGTTGCCGCCGCTGCCAGCGTCTCGGTCACCACCGTGTCGCGTTTCGTCAACGGAAGTCTCGATCTTCCCTTTCAGACCAAGAAGCGCATCGAGGATGCGATCAAGACGCTGAACTACCGGCCGAACCCGCATGCGCGCCGGTTGAGCAGGGGCCGCTCGGACACGATCGGCCTCGTCGTGCCCGATATCGCCAATCCCTTCTTCGCAACGCTCGTCGCCGCCGTCGAGCAGGCGGCCGATGAAAAGAAGCTCGCCGTCTCATTGCACGCCACCCTCAACCGGCCGGGACGCGAGATCGAATATCTGCAGCTCATCGAGCGCAATCACGTCGACGGCCTGATTTTCGTCACCAACCATCCCGACGACGGCGCGCTTGCCGCGCTGATCAACGGCAGCGGCAAGGTCATCATCGTCGACGAGGACATTCCCAATTCGAAGGCGCCGAAGCTGTTCTGCGACAATGAGCAGGGCGGTTATCTCGCCGGCCAGCATCTGGCCGAACAAGGCCATCGCCATGTCCTGTTCATCGGCGGCGACGAGCGCATGATCAGTGCCCGCAGGCGTTATGACGGCCTGCTGAAGGCGCTCAGGGAACAGCATGGCGACGAGGCCCGGGCCGATCGTTATGCCGGCGAATATACGATAGAATACGGCCGTGCGGCTGCGCTCGACTATCTCTCCGGAAACCGAAAGGCGACGGCGATCTTCGCCAGCTCCGACGAGATCGCCATCGGGCTGGTCGAGGTCTTCAGAAGCCAAGGCGTCTCGATCCCTGCTGACATCTCGGTCATCGGCTTCGACGATGTCGGTCCGCTTCATCTCTTTGCGCCGCCGCTGACGGCCATCCGTCAGCCGGTGCGCCAGATCGGCCGGCGGTCGCTGGAGCTGCTACTGGAAACCAATTGGCACGAGTGGAAACCATCCGCCTCGGAAGAACTCCTGCCTGTCGAAATCGTGGTGCGGAACTCCGTTGCGCCGCCTGCGAAATAATAATCAGCAACGTCAAAAAACCAAAAGAGGATGAGAACATGACACTGAATTTGACAAGACGAACGATGATCGCCGCCGCCGGCTTCACGGCATTGACCTTCATCGGCCTGTCCAGCGCCGCGGCGCAGGAAAAGAAGACCGTCGCGCTGGTGCAGATCAACCAGCAGGCACTTTTCTTCAACCAGATGAATGAGGGCGCCCAGAAGGCGGCCGATGCCGCCGGCGTCAAGCTGGTGATCTTCAACGCCAACAACGAGACGACGGCGCAGAACAGCGCCATCGAAACCTATGTCCAGGAAAAGGTCTCCGGCCTTGCGGTCGTGGCGATCGACGTCAATGGTATCATGCCGGCGGTCAAGCAGGCGGCCGATGCCGGCATTCCCGTCGTCGCCATCGATGCCATCCTGCCTGATGGCCCGCAGAAGGCACAGATCGGCGTCGACAATGCCGCGGCCGGCGCCGATATGGGCAAATACTTCCTCGACTACGTCAAGGCGAACATGGGCGGCAAAGCCAAGCTCGGCGTTGTCGGCGCGCTGAACTCGTTCATCCAGAACATCCGCCAGGAGGGCTTTGAAAAGACCCTGAAAGGCGTCGACGGCATTGAAATGGCCGGCGTCGTCGATGGGCAGAACATCCAGGACAACGCCCTTGCGGCGGCTGAAAACCTGATCACCGCCAATCCTGACCTGACCGCGATCTACGCCACCGGCGAGCCGGCCTTGATGGGGGCGATCGCCGCCGTCCAGAGCCAGGGCAAGCAGGATAAGATCAAGGTGTTCGGCTGGGATCTGACTGCCGAAGCCATTGCCGGCATCGATGCCGGCTTCGTCGTCGCCGTCGTCCAGCAGGATCCGGCCGCAATGGGCGGTGCCGCCGTCGACGCACTCGTCAAGGCCTCGGCCGGCGAAGCCGTCACCAAGACGATCTCGGTGCCGATCACCATCGTCACCAAGGAGAATGTCGAGCCGTACCGGGCCGTCTTCAAATGATCGAAAGCGGACAGCGTGACATCGCTGCCGCCGCTTCCGGAGGGCTCGCACCCTCCGGAACCGGAACTTCCGGCGGCACCCGATCCGACCCGCGCATCTCGCTACGCGGCATCCGCAAGTCGTTCGGCTCGCACCAGGCCCTGCGCGGCGTCGATCTCGACATCTTCCCCGGCGAATGCCTGGGCCTCGTCGGCGATAACGCCGCCGGCAAATCGACACTGACGAAAATCATCTCGGGAACCTACATTCCCGATGCCGGCACAATCACCATGGAAGGCGAAGAGGTTCGTTTCTCCGGCCCCGCGGATGCGCGTGGGCGTAACATCGAAATGGTGTTCCAGGATCTCAGTCTCTGCGATCATATCGATGTCGTCGGCAATCTCTTTCTCGGCCGTGAACTCAGCCGCGGGCCGTTTCTCGACACCAGGACGATGTTGGCCGAAGCGCGCAAGATGCTGGATTCGCTTGAGATCCGCATCCCGAGGCTGACCGGCAAGGTCGCTCAGCTCTCCGGCGGGCAGCGCCAGGCGATCGCCATTGCGCGCGCCGCCTCGTTCAAGCCGAAGGTGCTGATCATGGACGAGCCGACGTCAGCACTTGCAGTCGCGGAGGTCGAAGCGGTGCTGGCCCTGATCAACCGCGTCAAGGCGAACGGCGTTTCGGTGATCCTCATCACCCACCGGCTGCAGGACCTCTTCCGGGTCTGCGACCGCATCGCGGTGATGTACGAGGGCACGAAGGTGGCCGAGCGGCAGATCGGCAGCACCAACCTCGAGGATCTCGTCAGGCTGATCGTCGGTGAAGGAGCCAGACAATGACGGCTTATACGGAACGCGGCCACGGCTCGCGCGTCGCCGATTTCTTCGGTGAACACGCACAGGTCCTGTCGATCGCCATTTTCTTCCTGGCCTGCATGATCTTCTTCTCGATCGGCAGCGAAACCTTCTTCACGCTCGGCAATATCCTGAACATCGTGCGCCAGGCTGCTCCCATCCTGATTGTCGCCATCGCCATGACCTTCGTCATCATCACCGGCGGCATCGATCTGTCGGTCGGCTCGCAGGTCGCCCTCGTCAATGCGGTCGCGGCGATCGTCATGGCGATGGGTGTTCCCTGGCCGTCGGTCGTCATCGGCATGCTCGTGCTCGGCGGCTTCATGGGGCTGGTTCAGGGCTGGTTTACCGCCTATCAGGGGATTCCGGCCTTTATCGTCACGCTCGCCGGCCTCTCGATCCTGCGCGGCCTGGCGCTCTATCTGACCCAGGGCTATTCCATCCCGATCAAGGATGCACCGGGCTTCTTCGCGCTCGGTCGGGGCGAAATCCTCAGCTTCCCGATCCCGGCGGTCATTGCCGTCGTCATCGCCATTCTCGGTTACGTCGTCATCACCGCGACCAAATATGGCCGGCAGGTCGTAGCGGTCGGCTCCAATGCGGAGGCGGCGCGGCGTGTCGGCATGCCCGCCAAATGGATCATCGCCTCGGTCTATATCATCTCCGGCGTCGCCTGCGCCGTCGCCGGCCTGCTGATTGCCGCTCGCCTCGGCTCCGGTTCGTCCAATGCCGCCGTCGGTTTCGAGCTGCAGGTAATCGCCGCCGTCGTGCTCGGCGGAACGTCGCTGATGGGCGGACGCGGCACCATCCTCGGCACCGTGCTCGGCACGCTGACCATCGCCGTCATCGGCAATGGCCTGATCCTGATGCACATATCGCCGTTCTTCACCCAGATCGTCACCGGCGCCATCATCCTCGTCGCCATCTGGCTGAACACGCGCATCTTCACGGCCAATTTCCATTTCCGGCTGGGCAGGAAAGGATGAAGCGATGAGCGAACAGACAGCAGATAGCCTGTCCGAAGCGCATGTCCACTCCGGCAAGGTGATGACCGTTACCGGCCCCGTTTCGGCGGATGCACTCGGCGTGACGCTGATGCACGAGCATATCCTCAACGACTGCCGCTGCTGGTGGCATGCGCCGAAGACGCCGGAACGGCAATATCTCGCCGAAAGCTTCGTCTGCATGGAGATCCTCGGCGAACTCAGGCAGGATCCCTTCGTCAACAAGCACAATATCACGCTCGACGACGAACATCTGGCGGTGGCCGAACTCAAGGACTTCGCCACGGCGGGCGGGCGCACCGTGGTGGAACCGACCTGCAAGGGCATCGGCCGTGATCCGCTGGCGCTCCGGCGCATCTCCGAAGCGTCCGGCCTCAACATCGTGATGGGGGCCGGTTATTACCTCGGATCCTCACATCCGGAAGGCGTCGCGGCAATGAGCGTCGATGACATCGCATTAGAGATCGTCCGCGAGGCCAGGGAAGGCGTCGACGGCACCGGCGTCAGGATCGGCCTGATCGGCGAGATCGGCGTCTCCTCGGATTTCACCGCCGAGGAAGAAAAATCGCTGCGCGGCGCTGCCCGGGCGCAAGTGCTGACCGGGCTTCCCCTGATGGTGCATCTGCCGGGTTGGTTCCGCCTCGGCCACCGCGTGCTCGACGTGGTGGCGCAAGAGGGGGCGGATCTCCGCCACACCGTGCTTTGCCACATGAATCCATCGCATGACGACATTGCCTATCAGAGCGAGCTGGCGGAGCGTGGCGCATTCATCGAATACGACATGATCGGCATGGACTTCTTCTATGCCGACCAGCAGGTGCAGTGCCCGAGCGACGAGGAGGCGGCGCGCGCGATCGTGCGTCTTGTCGAGACCGGATATCTCGACCGGATTCTTCTGTCGCACGACGTCTTTCTGAAGATGATGCTGACGCATTACGGCGGCAATGGCTACGCCTATATCCTTCGCCATTTTCTTCCCCGTCTTCAGCGGCACGGCCTCGACAGGACGGTTCTCGACGAGATGATGCGCAGCAATCCGCGCCGCGTCTTTCATGCCGGGGGCTAAAGCGCGTCGCGCTTTAGGTCTTTGTTTTTACGCATGTCGTTATCGCAAAACCGCTTCACACTTTTGCGCGACGTGCTTTAGCTCCATCAATTCAATCGATCACAGGTAACCGCAGACCATGACCAAGAAAATCCTCCTTGTCGGCGAGAGCTGGGTCAGCTCCGCCACGCACTACAAAGGCTTCGACCAGTTCGGCAGCGTCACCTTCCATCTCGGCGCCGAACCGCTGGTGAAGGCGCTCGCCGGCAGCGCCTTCGAGCTCACCTACATGCCGGCGCACGAGGCAGTGGAGAAATTCCCCTTCGATATGGCGGGGCTCGACGTCTATGACGCCATCATCCTCTCCGATATCGGTGCCAATTCGCTGCTGCTGCCGCCGGATGTGTGGCTGCATTCGCGCACCGTGCCGAACCGGCTGAAGCTTCTGAAGGCATGGGTGGAAAAGGGTGGCGGCCTGTTGATGGTCGGCGGCTATTTCTCCTTCCAGGGCATCGACGGCAAGGCGCGCTGGCGTCGCACCCCCGTCGAAGACACGCTGCCCGTCACGTGCCTGCCTTATGACGACCGCGTCGAGATCCCCGAGGGAACTGTTGCCGAGGTGGTGAAGCCGGAGCATCCGACGATGCGGGGTCTCGAAGGTGCATGGCCGGTGCTTCTCGGCGTCAACGAGGTTGAAGTGCGCGACCGGGCCGACGTCGAGATCGTCGCACGTCTGCCCGAGGATCAGGGCGGCCATCCGTTGCTCGTCGTCGGTACGCATGGCACTGGGCGGACGGCGGCCTGGACGTCGGATATCGGCCCGCACTGGCTCTCGCCCGCTTTCTGCGAATGGGAAGGTTATGACCGGCTCTGGAAGAACATCCTCGGCTGGCTCACCGAAAAGCAGGCATGATTTCAGCACGCGGCGGGAATTGGAAAGGGAATGACATGCAGGAAATTTCGGACAGGCCGTCCAACGCCATCAGGGATATCTTCGGCAGGGACAAGGTTTTGATCGGCATGATCCATTGCCCCGCCTTTCCGGGTGCGCCGCGCTACCGGGGGGCTGCGATGGATACGATTTACGACGCGTGCATGCGCGACGCCGAAGCCTGCGTGGAAGGCGGCCTGCACGGGCTGATCATCGAAAATCACGGCGATGTGCCGTTTTCGAAGCCCGAGGATATCGGCCCCGAGACGACGGGGTTCATGTCCGTCGTCACCGATCGGATCGCGCGCGCAGCCGGCATTCCGCTTGGCGTCAACGTGCTGGCCAATGCGCCGATCCCGGCCTTCGCCATCGCCATGGCAGGCGGGGCCAAATTCATCCGCGTCAATCAGTGGGCCAATGCCTATGTCGCCAATGAAGGTTTCATGGAGGGCAGGGCCGCCGAAGCCATGCGCTATCGCTCGCTGCTCAGGGCCGAGCATATCAAGGTCTTTGCCGACAGCCACGTCAAGCATGGCAGCCACGCTATCGTCGCCGACCGCTCGATCCAGGAGCTGACACGCGACCTCGCCTTCTTCGATGCCGACGGCGTCATCGCTACCGGCCAGCGGACCGGCAATTCGGCAACGATGGAGGAGATCGAGGAAATCGGCGCGGCGACACACCTGCCGCTGCTCGTCGGCTCCGGCGTCAACAAGGACAATATCGTCGATATTCTGAGCCGCACCAATGGCGTCATCGTTGCGTCTTCGCTGAAGCACGGCGGCGTCTGGTGGAACCCGGTCGACGTCGAGCGCGTGCGCGCCTTCCGGGCGGCGGCCGAACCGGGACTGGAGGGCTGAGCATGGCGGCAGAGAGCCTTTCGGCCCGCATCCTGCGCGAGAACGACGCTGTCCTTGGCGCGATGCTGAACCACCGCTTCGTCGAGGACGTGAAAAATGACAGGCTGAGCAAGGAGGCGTTCGAGCGTTATCTCGTCTATGAAGGCGCCTTCGTCGACAGCGCCATTTCGATCTTTGCCTATGCGGCGGCGACCGCCAAGACGATGACGCAGAAGCGCTGGCTAATCGCGGTTCTCGACGCGCTTGCCAACGAGCAGATCACCTATTTCGAGCGCACCTTCGCCAGCTGCGGCATCGATCCCTCGTCCTTCGACACCGGCATCGCCGAGGTCGAGGCCTTTCGCGCCGGCATGTTGGAAATCGCCCGCCAGGGCGGCTTCCTCGATACGGTCGCGGCGATGTTTGCGGCCGAGTGGATGTACTGGACTTGGTCGAAGGAAGCAGCTAACCGCCCGATCAGCAATCCGCTCTTGAAGGAATGGGTCGACCTGCATGTCGATCCGAATTTTGCCGCCCAGGCGCAATGGTTGAAGAATGAACTCGACATGGCAGGAGAAACGCTGGAAGAGGATGAAAAAGCGCGGCTCAGCGCGATCTTCGGCCGGGCGATGCAGCTCGAGATCGATTTTCACGATGCGTCTTATCTTTAGCTTCACCTTGCGAAAGCGGATGCATGCGCGCCTACATAGTCGGTAACGTCGCCATCGACGAAACCATCGCCGTCTCCGAACTTCCCGTCATCGGCGCTTCCATCCTCGGCAATGCCGGCGGAAGCGATCTCGGCGGCAAGGGCACGAACCAGGCGGTCGTCATGGCCCGCTGCGGCGTGCCGACAACGCTGGTGGCGCCCGTCGGCAGGGATGCGAGGGCCGATATGATACGCCATTACCTCGCGGACGAGCCGCTTCGGAGCGAACTGATCGAAATGGAAGGGGCGTCGAGCGATGTCTCGATCATCTTCCGGCTGCCAGGCGGTGAGAATGCCATCGTCACGACGACGGAATCGGCGCAGAGCCTGTCCCTGTCTCATGTCAGGCGGATCCTGTCGACGGCCGGTCGCGGCGATTTCATGATGCTGCAGGGCAATCTGTCCGACCAGACGACCCGCGATATCCTGGAGCATGCAAGAGAGATCGGCATGATCACCGCGTTCAATCCCTCGCCGGTGCGCTCCTATTTCTCCGATCTTTGGGGGTTGATCGACGTCGCCTTCCTCAACAAGGGTGAGGCGCAGGCCCTGACGGGAGCGACGGGCAGGGATGCAGCCGAATATCTGTTGAGCCGCGGGCTGCGCGAAATCGTCCTGACGCTGGGCGGCGACGGCGCGACGCTCGTGAACCGGCACGATAGCATCGAAGTGCCCGCCCAGATCTGCGATGTTGTGGATACAACGGGCGCAGGCGATACGTTCATGGCCGCAGCACTTGCATCCTGCGCGCTGCGCGGACAGCGGCTGGACAGGTTAGCCATCGAACACGCAGTTGCAGCCGCGGCCGTCACCGTCTCAAGACATGGAACAAGAAAGGCGTTTCCGACCATTTCCGAGCTTGAAGCGATCCTGAGATAATCCGCTCGGTATGAGCGCGCTTCATAAAATCATCATCGGCCTCTGCGAAGGGATGGGCTCCTCGCGATTCACTCCGTCCATATCAGCAGCATCCGGACTTTTCTCATGACATCTTCCCAGATTTCCGCGCGTCTTTCCCCGACCGCCTCGTCCCGTCTCGTCGTGCTTGCCGAAACAGTATTGAAGGCGGGCGAAACTGCCCGCGGCTCGCTGCGGCGGCGAACGTCGGCAGAAATGCTCGCCAAGGCGCCGCGCGATTATCAGACCGAAATCGATGTCGCCGTCGAGCGGATCATCGTCGACGAGATGGCGAAGGCCTTCCCGGACTATGCCATCCAGGGCGAGGAAGCCGTCGGCAACCGCACGGCGGGTCCGGACACTCCGATCATCTACATCGACCCGATCGACGGCACGACCAATTACGCCTGGGGCATTCCGCATTTCGGCATGACGATCTCGATCGTCGAAAGCGGCAGGCTCGTCATGGGCGTCGTCTATGACGCCATGCAGGACGAGCTGTTCAGTGTCGAGATCGGTGGCGGCGCCTATCTGAACGGCGAACGTATCCGCTGCGCCGATGTCGGTGACATCGAGAATGTGCTTGTCGGTGCCGGGCTGCCGATCCCCGGCCAGGTCACGGCGGTTGCGGAAGAGACCTATTTCGAGGCCATCAAACGCCTGATGGCGAACACGGCAGGTGTGCGCCGCCTCGGCTCGGCGGCACTGTCGATTGCCTATGTCGCCTGCGGCCGGCTGGACGGATTCTTCGAAGACGGGCTCGCGATCCATGATTTCGGCGCCTCGGCGCTGATGGTCGAAGAGGCGGGCGGCATCGTCACCCGTTTTTCCGGCGCTAAGGTTGTCGGAAAGAGCGATATCCTGGCCGCCAGCAAGGCGCTGCATCCCTGGCTGCTGGAAGGCTTCCAGAGCAAGGCGTGAACCGGCGCATTCCTACCGTCTAAACCCGCAGGAGCTCTTCGATCTCCACATCGCCCTTTGCCGGCATCGACTGATGGACGAGCTCGTTGTCGCGGAAGACGAAAAAGCCGGCGAAATGCGGCTCGACCCTCATCCCGGCCCGGATGCGATCGTCCGGCGCGACCATCGCCTTCAGGCGGCTGCCGTCGGCAAGATCGACATCGACCGTCTTGTGGGTGCCGAAATCGACGATGCGATGGACTGTCGCGGCATCGACCCGCTCCGAGGGACGGATGGTCAGCGCTTCCGGGCGGGCGGCCAGCGTCACCGGCCCATCCTCGACGGGAACCGGAAGCGGGAACAGCGGATGCTCACAGACGCCGTTTCTAACGCGGCTCTGGACAAAATTCATCGAGCCGATGAACCCGGCGACGAAAGCCGTCTGCGGCTGCCGGTAGATGGTGCTCGGCGGCGCGATCTGTTCGGTGCCTCCGTCGCGCATGACGACGATCCGGTCGGCGAGCGCTAGGGCCTCGTCCTGGCCGTGGGTGACGAAGAGCGTGGTGATGCCAAGGCGCTGCTGGATATCGCGCACTTCCTCCCGCAGCCTTTCGCGCAGATGCTGGTCGAGGCTGGCGAAGGGCTCGTCGAGCAGAAGGATCTTCGGCTCAAGCACGAGCGAGCGGGCAAGCGCGACGCGCTGCTGCTGACCGCCGGAGAGTTGCGTCGTCATCCGCCGCCCGTAATCGGCGAGGCCGACCAGGGCCAAAGCATCCTCGACGCGTTGCCGGATTTCCGCTTTCGGCAGCCGGCGGAGCTTCAGGCCGAAGGCGATATTGTTGAAGACGTCCATGTGCGTCCAGAGCGCATGGCTCTGGAACACCATGCCGGTCGGGCGCCGCTCGGGCGGCAGCACCGTCACATCCTTCGCGTCGATGCGGATCGTTCCGCCGCTTGGGCGCTCGAAGCCGCCGATCATCCTGAGAAGCGTCGACTTGCCGGAACCGGATGGGCCGAGCAGGCAGACGAGCTCGCCGTCTCCGACTTCGAGCGAGAAGTCGCGAACGGCAAAGGCGGTCCCGAACAGCTTCGAAACGCCCTCGATCGAAAGATGTGCCATCTCAAACCCTTCCCTGAATTGACCTCACGCGCCAAAACCTCTTGCAAAGGCGCCGGTGCCGATCACGCGGCGGGCAAACATCAGCGCGATGAAGGACGGCACCCACAACATGACTGACAGCACGGCGCCGTATTGCACGACGATCTGATTGTTGATGAAGCTGATCATCAGCACCGGCATGGTGCGGACCTGAGGCGCGCCGATCAGCCAGGCACCTTCCGTCTCGTAGAAGGTGCCGACGAAGGTCAAAAGCAGTGCGGCAGCGATCGTGGGTCCGGCCTGCGGCAGGGTGATCGACCAGAAGACGCGCAGCGGCGTGGCACCCGCATCGCGCGCCGCCTCTTCCATGCGCCGGTCGACATTCTGGAAGGCTGCGACCGGGATCCAGATCATCAGCATCAGCGTGCCGACAAGCTGGATCAGCACGACGCCCCAGAAAGTGCTGATCAGGCCGAGCTGTAGGAAGATGCCGGCAATGGCGACGAGCAGGCCGAATTTCGGGAAGGCATGCGATGCGAGGAACGACAGGAACAGGATGTTCCTGCCGGGAAAGCGCATGCGGGCGAAGGCGTAAGCCGCGGGAAGGCAGATGACGGCGGAAAGAATGGTCACCGTCGTCGTCAGCCGCAGGCTGAGGAAGAGCGCTTCCCAGACATCCGGACGCGCCAGCGTCTGGCCCCAGAAACGCAGGCCGAACTGCTGCGGGATCACCGATGGATAACGCCAGACCTCGGTGAAAGCCCACGTTCCGACGACGATCAGCGGCAGCGCGATGAACAACGTCAGCAGGCACGCGAAGAGCATGCCGATCCAGTCGAAGCGAAGATCCGTACCCGATCTACCGGCACTCATGGCTGGGCCTCGCGGTTGCGGGCGATCGACCTGATATAGAAGATACCGAAGACCAGGCAGAAGCCGAATGTGATGACGGCCTGGGTCATGGCGTTCAGTGGGTCGTTCATGTCGGCGAAGGTGCGCTGCATGAACGGCCCCATCATCTCCGGCGATGCGGAGCCGAGCACATAGGGCAGGGTGAAGGCGGAGAAGATGCCAAGCACCGCAAAGGAAGCAGTCACCAGCAGCGAGTTCCCCATGCGCGGCAGGATGATCGAGACGAAGACCCGAAGCGGCCTTGCGCCGACATCGCGGGCGGCTTCGATCGCGCTGTTCGAAACGGAGGAAAGCCCCGCCGTCAGCATCAGCACCGTCAGGGGAAGATTGTCCCAGACGAGGCCGATGACCGGTCCCCACGGCGTCAGATAGGGCGTGCGCAGCTTGGGCAGGCTGACGGCGTTCAGCAGCAGGTCGACGGTGCCGTTCGGCCCGATCGTCCTGATCAGCGCATAGGCGAGAATGATCGACGGCACGAACATCGGGAAGATCGCAAGAGCCTGCACATAGGCGGCAAGTCGCCCTTGCGAGAAGCGGAGGTATAGCGCGATCGGAAGGCCAATCGCCAGAAGCAGAATACCGCAGACGGCGGTGGTCCAGAGCGTCAGCCACAGATTGCCGAGGCTGTAGCCATCGGTGAAGAAGAAGCGATAGGAGGCAAGCGAGAATTCCGTCGCGCCGTCGGGGCCCCGAACGAAGATCGTGCCGACGACAGCCGAAAAGATCGGAAAGACGATCAGCCATGCGAGCAGGAGGACCGGTAGGGCAACGAGGAGGAGCCCGATGGAACTCCCCCTGTTGATGGACCGGTGACGGCGCAGAACCGCCGGCGCAGTGTCAGTGGACATCAGGTGCGGCTGATGCCCGGAGCAACGTTGCGGTACCAGCCGTCGGCGATCGCCTTTTCCCAATCGCCACCCGGGAAAGTCGGGATGGTCGAGGGAATGACGTCGGCATATTTCTTGCGAAGATCGTCGGAAATGTGGTCCCAGGAAATAGCCGGGAAGCCGCCGATCTCGGTGATGATCGCTTCCTGCATTTCCTTCGTCAGCATGAATGCGGCAAGCTTGAGGGCCGCATCCTTGTTGGCGCCGTTCGAGAACACGGTGATGCTGGAGAAGCCGCCGCAAAGGGCAAGATCGGTAAGCTGCACGAGGCCGGTCGTATCAGGCAGCACACCCTGGGAGATCGCCTGCAGCACCTGGTCCGACCAGACCGGCACCATGGTGACGACGCCCTGGGCGAGCAACTGGATCGACTGGGTGTTGCCGGCCGTATAGGCGCCCTTGTCATAGAGCGCAGGCGCGAGGTCGTTGAGGATCTTCAAGGCCGGCGTCAGCGTCTCAGTGGCAAAGTCGGTGGTGAAATTGTCGACCTTGAACTTCTTCGGATCGCGGCCATTGGCCTCATGGATCGCGCGGCGGACGAAGTTTCCGCCCGAACCGCCCTTGTCAGGACGGTTGTAGATGAACTGGCCCGGATTGGCCTTGATCCAGGCAGTGAGCTGATCCCAGCTCTTCGGCGCATCCTTCGGATCAAGCTTGGTCGTGTCATAGGCGAGAAGCACCTGCGAACCGCGATAGGGAAGGGAGTAGGGGGTATCGAAGGCAAGCGGGTTGATATGATCGTAGCCCTCGATGTTCTCGGCGGAGAACTTGACCCAGAGCCCGGCATCGATGCCGCCGGATGGCAGGCGGGGATCGAATTGTTCGAAAAGGTCGGCCTGCGGATCGGTCTTCGTCTTCAGCGCCGCGAGCGCACGGTCGGCGATGGCGCGCAGGCCATTATTATCGCCGGCATCGGTCACCTTCAGGGCAACACCCGGATGCGCCTTTTCGAAGGCCGGGCGGATGACGTTGTTCCAGAGGTCGACGATGTTGGCATCCGAACCGCTGTAGAGATCGATCGTGCCGGCCGCAGCCGATGCGAAACGCGGAAGCGCCAGCAGACCGGCTGCAGCCGACGATGTGATCAGAAATTCGCGTCTATTCATAACCCGTCTCCATCAGGTGTCGAGGCTCAGCCTCCGCAGGATTGTCCAAGGCCTTGCTAGCGCCGGCGCGTAACATCGACATGACAGGATCGGGGGTCTCGGCAGGGAAATTGCACAGCTGTGCTCTTTGCACCGTGTGGAAATCGGCGGCAGGAGACACTATCTCTTGCGGAAAAGGAGATATCCAATGACCGAAGAACGTGCAGTCCTCGCCGGTGGTTGCTTCTGGGGCATGCAGGATCTGATCCGCCGATATAACGGCGTGATTTCGACCCGCGTCGGCTATAGCGGCGGCGATGTGCCGAATGCCACCTACCGCAACCACGGAACCCATGCCGAGGCGATCGAGATCATCTTCGACCCCGCAAGGATCAGCTATCGGGAAATCCTCGAATTCTTCTTCCAGATCCACGACCCGAGCACGCGCAACCGCCAGGGCAACGACGTCGGCTTGAGCTACCGCTCGGCAATCTTCTATGTCACCCCTGAGCAGGAGCGCGTCGCCAGGGACACGATCGCCGATGTCGATGCATCCGGCCTGTGGCCCGGCAAGGTCGTCACCGAAGTCGTGCCGGTCAGCGATTTCTGGGAGGCCGAGCCCGAGCACCAGGATTATCTGGAGCGGATTCCGAACGGCTATACCTGCCATTTCGTCCGACCCGGCTGGAAACTGCCGGTCCGCCAGAAGATCGCCTGAAATTGATCAAGCTCCCATCGCCGCGCGGCTGGTTTCCAGAAGCGCGGCGACGAGGTTTGTCCTCGGCGAAGATCGCGTCACCACGATGCCGACGGTGCGCATAGCGGACGAGCGGGGCAGGGGCAGCTTGACGATATCTAATCCCGCCGGCCAGGGCGGCGCCCAATCCGGCACGATCGAGATTCCGAGACCGCGGTCTACCATCACCGCGATCGCCTCCAGCGCGTCAAGCTCATAACGCTCGACCGGATGGATGCCGATCTCGAGCAGATATTCATCGGCGATGTGACCACCCCACTGGTTGCGGTCGTAGCGAATGAAGGGCAGGGCCGTCAACAGTTCGAGCGGATCCGCTCCCTCACAGTCCCGCGGAGCGATCAGCACCAGGGGTTCCTGGCGCAGCTTGTTGAAAGTCAGCGTCTTCTGCATCGGAAATCGCGGCTCGATGATGAAGGCGGCGTCCAGCGTGCCGTTCAGAACCTCGGCATAGAGGTCCATCGACGCGCCAGGCTTGAGGAAGATTTCGATCAGCGGATAGTCCTGCGCAAGGCGGTGGAGAATGCCGGGAACGAGACCGGTCAGCGCCGTATTGATCGCCCCGATCCGCATCTCACCCGAAATCGTCGCGGTGCCGGCCATCGCCTTCAGGTCGCGTGTATCGCGCACCAGATCCCGGCAACGTTCGAGAATGGCAAAACCGGCTTCCGTCGGCCGCATCACGCGGCCGGAGCGCACCAGCAGCCGCACCCCGAGCTCGGCCTCCAATGCGCGGATACGCTGGGCAACAGCTGCGGGCGTGAGGTTCAGCCGCTGGGCGGCCTCCGCCAGAGAGTGCCGCTCGGCAACGACAATGAAGGTTTCGAGAAAACGTGTGTCCATCGATAGTTTTTCTATCTCTTGAACGAAGCAGAAGCCATATTTTATTTACGATCCATTGCTCCGAAAGATGGCCAGACCCTATGAGGAGATGGATGAAATGGATTTCGGCCTGAAGGACAAGACGGCCCTGGTGCTTGGCGCCGGCGGCGGACTGGGCAGCGCGATTGCCGCCAAGCTTGCGCGCGAAGGCGCCAGAATTGCCGCGGCGGATATCGATCTCGCCGCCGCTGAGAAGACCGCGGCTGCGGTTGAATCCGAAGGCGGCAAGGCGCTGGCGCTGCAATGGGACCTTTCCGATCTCGGTTCGATCGATGCGCATGTCGCTGCAATCGAGCGCCAGTTCGGACCGGTCGATATCCTCGTCAACAATACCGGTGGCCCACCGCCGACCACTGTATCCGGCCAGGATCCGGCGGTTTGGAATCAGTATTTCCAAAGCATGGTGCTCTCCGTCATCGCCGTTACCGATCGTGTGCTGCCTCAGATGCGCGCGCGCAAATGGGGACGCATCGTCACCTCGACCTCATCGGGCGTAGTTGCGCCGATCCCCAATCTCGGTATCTCCAACGCGCTGCGTCTGTCGCTGGTCGGCTGGTCGAAAACACTGGCGCGCGAGGTCGGACGCGACGGCATCACCGTCAACATCGTCCTGCCGGGCCGGATCGCCACCGGCCGCATCACCTTCCTCGACGAGCAGAAGGCCAAACGCGAAAACCGCTCCCTCGATGACGTCGTCATTGAGAGCACCGGCAGTATTCCGCTCGGTCGCTATGGCCGGCCGGAAGAATATGGCAATGTCGTCACCTTCCTGGCGAGCGAGCCGGCCTCCTATCTCACCGGATCGGTGATCCGCGTCGATGGCGGCATGATCCAGAGCATCTGACAGAAACCGAATTGGAACCGAACACCGATGGCCCTCAGCGCTGAAGCGATAGCAACCCTCAAGACCGTCTCGACGGCGACCCTGACGACCGTTCTTCTGAAGAAGGGCCTGCGGAACGTCTGGATCCGCGGCGCCGTTCCGCTGAAGCCCGGCCAGCCGCGCATCGTCGGCCCGGCTTTCACCCTGCGCTTCGTTCCGGCCCGCGAAGATCTGGCGACGCCGGCATCCTGGGCCTCGCCGATCTCGACGCGCGCCGCGATCGAGGCGATGCCGGAGGGCTGTGTTGCCGTCGTCGATGCGATGGGCGTTACCGATGCCGGCATCTTCGGCGATATCCTCTGCGCCCGCATGCAGAAGAGAGGCGTTGCAGCCCTCGTCACCGACGGCGTCGTACGCGACCTAGCCGGCGTGCTCGACACCAACCTGCCGGTCTGGTGCCGCGGCGTCGCAGCACCCCCATCGGTCGCCGGCCTCACCTTCGTCGCCTGGCAGCAGCCGATCGGCTGCGGCGGCGTTGCGGTCTTTCCGGATGATATCATCGTCGTCGACCAGGACGGCGCCGTGCTGATCCCGGCCGATCTGCTCGACGTCGTGCTGGCGGAAGCGCCGGAACAGGAGCGCATGGAAGCCTGGATCATGACCAGGATCGATGAAGGCGTGTCGCTGCCCGGCCTCTACCCGATGAACGCCGAAACCAAGGCGCTCTACGAGGCCTCGAAGAAATAGGCTCCGGGCCAGGCGGATTGAGGAGGGCCGCGGCTTCGCGGCCCTTTTGCTTTCGCCCTATCTCAATAACGAGGCACGTAATCCAGGCCGCCGTCGATCCGTGCCGGGCGCCCGTCCAGGAAAAGCTCACCGATGCGCGGCGCCGAGCGCGCGATGATCTTGCCGCGGCGGATCACCGCCAGTCGGTTCGGCTTCAGCCGCAGCGCTTCCAGCATGTCGCTCGCCTGGAGGATGACGAGGTCGGCGTTGCATCCCTTTTCCAGGCCGTAGCCTGCAAGTCCCATCGTCTTCGCCGAATTGACGGTCAACGCGTCGAAGATCCTCTTCTTGTCCTCGATGCCGGCCATCTGCGCGACATGGATTGCCATATGACCGACCTCCAGCATGTCGCCCGATCCCATCGAATACCAGGGGTCCATGACGCAGTCGTGCCCGAAGGAAACGTTGAGCCCGGCATCCATCAATTCGCGCACGCGGGTCATGCCGCGGCGTTTCGGATAGGTGTCGTGCCGGCCCTGCAGCATGATGTTGATCAGCGGATTGGGGATGACGTTGATCTCGGCCTCCGCCATCAGCGGAATGAGTTTGGAGACATAATAGTTGTCCATCGAATGCATCGAGGTCAGATGCGAGCCGGCGACGCGCCCCTGCAAGCCGAAGCGGATGGTTTCCGCAGCCAGCGTTTCGATATGGCGCGAGAGTGGATCGTCGGTTTCGTCGCAATGGATATCGACCGGCAGGCCGCGATCGGCGGCGATGCGGCAGAGCGCTTCGACCGACGCCGTACCTTCACCCATCGTCCGTTCGAAATGCGGAATGCCGCCGACGATGTCGACACCCATATCGAGGGCGCGGTTGAGCGCATCGATTGCGCCCGGCGAGCGGTAATAACCATCCTGGGGGAAGGCGACCAGCTGCAGATCGATATAGGGCGCGACCTTCTCGCGCACCTCGATCATCGCCTCGACGGTTACAAGCCTCGGATCGCTGGTATCGACATGGCTGCGGATGAAGAGCAGACCCTGCGTGACCGCCAGATCGCAATAGCGCAGCGCACGATCGACCAGTTCATCCTTCGTCACGATCGGGCGCAACTCCCCCCAGAGCGCAATACCCTCGAGCAGGGTGCCGGATACGTTCATGCGCGGCAAGCCGAGCGACAGGGTGGCGTCCATGTGGAAATGCGGATCGACGAAGGGCGGGCTGACCAGCCGGCCGGTCGCGTCGATCTCTTCTTGCGCCTGCGCCTGGAGATTAGGCTCGACAGCGATGATCTTGCCGCCCTGGATGCCGATATCGATCCCCTTTCGGCCATCGGGGAGATTTGCATTTCTGACGATCAGATCGAACATCGGAGCCTCATTGGACAGAAGTGGTTCAGCGTTCGCCGCGGCGATAGGGCTGCATCAACGCCTGTGGAACGCGGGCGCGGCGGGCCATGACGGCAAGGGCGGCAATGGAAAGGATATAGGGCGTCATCAAAAAGAGCTGATAGGGCACAAGCCCGCTTAGCGCGGTTTGCAGCCGAAGCTGAAAGGCGTCGAAGAAGGCAAAGAGCAGCGCGCCGAAAAGCGCGCGTCCCGGCCGCCAGGAGGCGAAGACGACGAGCGCGATGCAGATCCAGCCGCGTCCCTGTACCATGGTCGGGAAGAAGCTGTTGAACGCCGACAATGTCAGGAAAGCGCCGCCCATTCCCATCAGCGCGCTTCCGGCAATCACCGCGCCATAGCGCACCTTCATCGGATTGACGCCCTGGGCTTCGGCCGCATGCGGGTTCTCGCCGGTCATGCGGATCGCAAGGCCGACGGGCGTGCGGAAGATGATGTAAGCCATCAGCAGGGCGATAAGGATGGCAAGATAGGTCGGCGCCGTCTGCGTGAAGAAGGCCGGCCCGATAAAAGGCAGCGTCGAAAGACCCGGAATGGCGATCGGTTGGAACGGCACGATGGTGGGCGGAGTATTGGCAAGCGGCACGATCAGCCGGAAGACATAATAGCTGAAGCTGGAGGCAAACAGCGTGACGCCGAGACCGGAGACATGCTGGGAGAGGCCGAGCGTCACCGTCAGCGACGCATGCAACAGGCCGAAGACGCCGCCGGCCACCGCTGCAATCAGCAGGCCAGTCCAGAGATCGGCGCCGTGATAGACCGAAAGCCAGCCGATCATTGCGCCGAAGGTCATGATGCCTTCGATGCCGAGATTGAGCACACCCGCCCGTTCGCAGAGCAGAGCGCCGAGCGTGCCGAAAATCAGCGGCGTGGCGATCCGCAGGATTGCCGCCCAGAGCCCGGCGGAAGCGATGATGTCGAACAGTTGCATCATCGCCGGATCCTGTATTGGGTGAAGAACAATGCGATCAGCATCGTTAGCAGCGACAGCGCCACCGTGACATCGGCGATATAGGTCGGGATGCCGAGGCCGCGACTCATGCCGTCCGCACCCACGAACATGGTGGCCGTGAAAATGGCGGCGAAGACGACGCCGAGCGGATTGAGGTTGGCGAGCATGGCGACAACGATGCCGGCATAGCCGAAACCCGGCGACAGGTCGGTCGTCACATAACCCTTGACCCCCATCACCTCGATCGCTCCCGCCAACCCTGCAAGCCCGCCCGAGAGACAGGCGACTTTCACCAGCGTTTTGCCGAGCGGGACGCCCGCGAAGACCGCGCCGCCGGGATTGAGGCCTGCGGCGCGCGACTGCATGCCGAACACGGTGCGGGACTGGATGAAATGGACGATGACGGCCAAAGCGATTGCGATCACAAAGCCGATATGCAGGCGCGAGCGGGCAATCAGCTTCGGCAGCATGGCATGATCGCTGACCGATTGCGACTGCGGCCAGCCGAAGGCGAGCGGATCCTTGAGAACGCCATCGATCAGCATCGAGACGAAGAGCACGGCGATGAAGTTCAGGAGCAGGCTGGTGACGACTTCATCGACCGAGAAGCGCAGCCTGAGCCAGAGCGGGATCAGGATCAGCACCATGCCGGCAATGGCACCGACCAGCAGCAGCAGCGGAATGAGGATAGGTGCGGGAAGATTGCCAAGCAGTTTCGAGCTTGCCGCGGCAACGGCGATGGCGCCGAGATAGAACTGACCCTCGGCGCCGATATTCCAGAGCCGTGCCCGGAAAGCGACGGCGGCGGCAAGCCCGGTCAGCATCAGCGGCGTTGCCCGCGTCAGCGTTTCGGTGGCCGACAGCCGCGAGCCAAAGGCACCGGTCAAGATGCGCCAATAGGCATCGAGAACAGGCGCGCCGGCAATAGCGATCAGGATACCCGCCAGCGCCAGCGCGGCGATGACCGCGATGACGGGCGTGACGATCAGCAGGTAAAGAGGGCGGTGCTCGCGGCGCTCAAATCGCATGATCGGCCTCTGGGGTCTCTTGCCATTCACCGGCCATCATCAGCCCCAGCCTGCGGGCATCGGCGCTTTCGGCCGCGACGGGCGGGGACAGGCGGCCGCCGACGATCGCCTGTATGCGATCGGCAAGTGCGATCACCTCGTCGAGGTCTTCCGAGATCAGCAGCACGGCAGTACCCTGCCGACGAGCTTCGAGCAGGCGGGCGTGGACAGCGGCCACGGCCCCTTCGTCGAGACCACGCGCGGGCTGCGCCGCGATCAGGATGCGCGGCCGCCGATGCAGGTTGCGGCCGAGAATGAGCTTCTGCATATTGCCGCCGGAGAGCAGGCGGGTGCGGATGGCCGGCCCGCCGCCGCGGACATCGAACCCGTCGATGATCTCCCTGGCGAAGGCCATGCCCGCCTTGCGGTTGACGAGGCCATGGCGCGAAAAGGCCGGCGAGGCGATGCGCTCCAGCACGGCGTTTTCCCAGATCGCCATTTCGCCGATCACACCCTCCTCGTTGCGGTCCTCGGGAATGCGGCCGATGCCGGCGTCGACGACATCGGCGACGCCGAGATTGCCGACGGCTTCGCCGAACAGCAGCAGGTCGCCGGCGCTGCGCGCCAGCATACCGGAGAGAAGATGCGCCAATGTCGCCTGGCCATTGCCCGAAACGCCGATGATGCCGAGGATCTCTCCTTGATGCAGCCGGAAGCTGATCGACTTCAGCCGATCAATGCCGCCGGTGCGCACCGTCACATCGGCCGCTTCGAGGGCAACGGCACCGGGTGTCGACGGCTCGCGCACGGGCCGGGTCACACGGCGCCCGACCATCAATTCGGCGAGTTCCGCCTTGCTGGTTTCCGACGCCTTGCGTTCGGCGACCATCCTACCGCCGCGTAAGACCACGATGCGGTCGGCCGCGGCCATCACCTCGTCGAGCTTGTGGGAGATGAAGATCAGCGACAGGCCCTGGCGGGCCATTTCCCTCAGCGTCGTGAACAGCCGTTCGGCCTCGATATTGGTCAGCACCGCCGTGGGCTCGTCGAGGATCAGTATGCGGGCATCGTTATAGAGCGCCTTCAGGATCTCGACGCGCTGCTGCTCGCCGACCGACAGGTCGCCAAGGCGGGCATCCGGATCGACCTTGAGGCCGAAGCGCTCGGAAATTGCCAAGAGCTTCTTCCGCGCCGCTGACGTTCCCGAGCGCCAGGACCACAGTTTTTCCGTGCCGGTCATGACATTTTCGAGAACGGTCAGATTGGGCGCGAGCGAGAAATGCTGATGCACCATGCCGACGCCGGCGCGGATTGCCGCACGCGGCTTGCCCCGCGGCACCTCCGTGCCCTCGATCAGGATTCGGCCAGCATCCGGCATGTAGTGGCCGAAAAGGATGCTCATCAGCGTGGTCTTGCCGGCACCGTTTTCGCCGAGCAGAGCGACGACCTCACCCTTGGCAAGGGTCATGGAAATATCGTCATTGGCAAGATTGGCGCCGAAGCGCTTGCTGACGCCTGCTATCTCCAGCACAGGCGCGGTCATGACGGCAGTCCTACGACGGGAAAACGGTGCTGCCACCGCCCCTCGGCCTCCAGGCGTGCGGCAAGCGACAGCAGACGCGGCTCGTGACCCATCGGCGCCATGATCTGCACCGGCAGCGGCATGGCATGCTCATCCTGTCCGAAAGGCAGTGTCAAAGCAGGAAAACCCGAAATATTGGCGAGGCAGGCAAGCGGCGCAAATGCCGTCATCCGCTCGAGATGCAGATCCGTGTCGGCATGATCGGACGGAAAGGAGCCGATCACAAGAGGCGCGGAAGACAGCAGCGGCATCAGGATGCAATCGACCCTGTCGAACAGCGCCCAAAGGTTACCGCTCACCAGGACGGCCTCGCTCAGCGTGTTCCAAAGCATGGTGGCCGACAGCGCTCGTCCGCGCGCCGCGAAAGCCTGCGTCAGAGGCTCGGCCCTGCTTTCATCAAGCGCCGCCGCCTTTATGAGTGCTGCAAGGTTGACGGAGACGATATCCGCGAAGGCGCGGCGGCTGGCGGCGACACTGCATTCGAACTCGGTCCAACTCAGCGGAACGATCTCGTGCCCGTCGCTCTCGAGGGCTCGAGCCGCATCCCCGATGGCTGCGAGCCGCTCACCTTCAGTTGGATAGATCGACCCGGTATCGGTCAACAGGCCGATCCGCAGACAGCCGTTGTCAATATGGGCAGGGGAGGGATCCGCAAAGGGACCTCGTGAATTGCCGCTCAGCTCGTCGAAAATCAGCGCCGTATCCCGGACGGAACGGCAGACCGCGAGTTCGCTGGCGATACCGGCCAAGTGGTTGCCGAAGGATGGCCCGCCGGGAGTGGCGCCGCGCGTCGGCTTCAGTCCGACGAGGCCACAGCAGGCGGCCGGCACACGGATCGAGCCGCCGGCGTCGGTCGCATGCGCAATCGCGACGATACCGGCGGCAACCGCTGCCGCCGCACCGCCGGAAGAGCCGCCCGCGGTTCGTGCCGGATCGAGTGGGTTGCGACAGATCGGTCCGATCGCCGGTTCGCTGGCGAGCGACAGACCAAATTCCGGGCTCGTCGTCAGGCCGAACAGGCAAAAGCCGGCGTCGCGGAAACGGGCAGCCAGATCGGAGTCCGCTTCGCCGCCTTTTCTTTCGAAGAGACGGGAGCCTGCCGTTACCGGCAGCCCGGCAAAAGGGCCGCCAAGATCCTTCGCCAAGGTCGGCACACCGGCGAAAGGCCTGATGGAAAAGCAATCGGGCTCGTTCCGTCGCTCGCTGTCGCGGGCCTCCGCCGAGGCTCGGCCCATGACGGCATCGAGATAGGCGATCGCGCCGAGCGGCTCCTGCAGCACGGCTGCCTCAAGAGAAGCCTCCATCGCCTCCGCAGCGCTCAGGCTGTCATGCCTGATCGCTGCCGCCAGATCCGTCGCATCGCCACGCATCAGCCGAATTACTTCGGCTCGTCCATCATCTTCGGAACTTCGAAGGTGCCGGCCTTGATCTCCGCCCGCTTGGCCTCCATCGCAGCCTCGGCTTCAGCAGGCGCCACGCCCTTTACGAAGACGATGTCGCTGCCGCCTTCCTTCATCAGGCCGTAGGACGTGTAGTTCCGTCCAACAGGCTTTCCGGCAGCGACATCGGCGATCGCAGCGTCCAGGATCGGGCGGAAATACCACATGGCGTTGGCAAACACCGTATCCGGATAACGTGGCGTATAGTCGATCAGCGAGCCGACCGACTTGATGTTGCGTTCCTTGGCGGCATCGGCCGTGCCGATGCGCTCGCCGAACAGGATGTCGGCGCCGGCGTCGATCTGAGCAAGACCGGCTTCGCGGGCCTTCGGCGGATCGAAGAAGGTGCCGATGAACGAGACGAGGTGTTTTGCATCCGGGTTGACCGCCTTGACGCCGGCTGCGAATGCATTGATCAGCATGTTGACCTCGGGGATCGGGATGGCGCCGACCGAGCCGACGACATTCGACTTGGTCATCTTGCCCGCCAGCATGCCGGCGAGATAGGCGCCGTCATGGTTCCAGGTGCCGAAGACGCCGAAATTGTCGCCGGCCTGCTCGCCGCTCGAACCCAGAACGAAAGCGGTGTCGGGATAGTCGGCCGCGACCTGCCGGGCCTCTTTCTCCACCGCATAGGCCTCGCCGATGATCAGCTTGTTGCCCTGTTCGGCATATTCGCGCATGGCGCGCGGATAATCGGTGCCGGAGACTCCTTCGGAGAAGACATATTCGATGACGCCTTCCTTGGCCGCGTCCTGCAGGGCCTTGTGCAGACAAGAGTTCCAAGCATTTTCGACCGGCGACGCATGAATGCCGGCAACCTTCAGCGGCGCAGCCGCCCTTGCCAGCGGGGCAAAGCCGCTGACCCCAAGCGCAATGCCGGACGCGATCACTGCCCGGCGTGTAATCAGGATATCTTTGGTCATTGATTGTTCCCCTTTTTTACCATTTGGTTCAAAAATCATAGTAGCGCCCAAAAATGTGTCAAGCAGCAAACAGGCTTAAAAATCAGGCTGTTCGACCCATACTCGCCGCTGGCTCGCCGAAGCGCGGAGGCGATGGGCTGGATTTACAAGGTGTTACATCTTGGCGTGACGACGTCGGCAGGATATGCAAGGATCATCGGGGTTGGGGGACATGAAATGGGGGAAGAAGAGGGCGCCTCGCGGCGACCGATCGCGAGCCGGTCGTCGTCCTGGGCCATCGGCCTCAGCGCGTGGCTGGCGCGGAGCGGCGCGACACCGAACGGCATTTCGCTTTTGTCGGTCGTATTCGCGGGTATAGGCGCAGCCCTCATCGTTTTCACAACACATCCGATTGCCATGGTTTGCGCCGCGATCTCGGTGCAACTGCGGCTCGTCTGCAATCTGCTGGACGGAATGGTCGCGATCGAAGGCGGCAAGAAAACCAAGAGCGGGCCGCTCTACAATGAATTTCCCGACCGGGTCGCCGACAGCCTGTTTCTCGTCGCGGCTGGCTATGCCTGCGGCTTTGGCTGGCTCGGCTGGCTCGCTGCGCTGCTCGCCGCACTCACCGCCTATATCAGGGTCTTCGGGGGATCGGTCGGTCTTCCCCAGGACTTCAGCGGTATCATGGCCAAGCAGCGCCGCATGGCGGTGCTGACGGCGGGCCTCCTCGCCCAGAGCGTCGAGACGCTGTTATTAGGCAGCCACTGGTCGCTGATCCTGGCATGCGCGGTCATCGCCGCCGGCAGCCTTGTCACCTGCATCACACGCACGATAACGCTTGCCCGTTCCCTGGAGAGACTATGATCGCGCTCATCCGTCGCCTTCTCGTGCTGTTCGTCCGTATCCTGGTCGGCGCCCGAAGCGAATGGCGGGGCTGCGCGCCCGATCCCCGCCGCCGCATCTATTTCGCCAATCACAACAGCCATGTCGATACCGTCGCCGTCATGGCTGCCCTGCCGTGGTCGGTGCGCCGGCTGACCCATCCGGTCGCCGCACGAGATTATTGGGGAACCAACGCCTTTCGCCGCTTCATCGCGGAGAAAGGCCTACGCGCCGTCCTGATAGACCGCAAGCCTCCGCCGGACAGCAACCCGCTGGAGCCTCTCGAGCGCCTGCTCGAGGAAGGCCGTTCGATCCTGATTTTTCCTGAGGGAACGAGAAGCGCCACCGATGAGATCGCCCCGTTTCGCAGCGGCATCTATCGCCTCGCCTGCCGTTTTCCGGACGTCGATCTCGTGCCGATCCATCTCGACAACCTGCAGCGCATCCTGCCGAAGGGAAGCATGCTGATCGTGCCGATCACCTGCACGGCGCGCTTCGGCAAACCGCTGCGCGTCGAACCGGGCGAGGAAAAGGCTGAATTCCTGGCGCGCGCCCGTGCCGCTGTCATCGAACTCGCGGATGGGGGGCACACGGCATGACCAGTATGTTCTCTCTCGTGCTGGCCGCTATCCTCGGCCTGCTTGCCGTCGCCTCCGCCATCGGTTTCATCCTGCAGCGACGCGCGACAGAACCCGGCTCCGTCGCCACCGTTCAGAACCTCAACGCCCGTATCCGCTCCTGGTGGATCATGGTCGCCGTCTTCGGCGGCGCGATCCTGCTCGGCGATACGGCCACCGTCATCCTGTTCGCATTCCTGTCCTTTATGGCGCTTCGCGAATTCTGGACGCTGACACCATCGCGGCGTGGCGATCACCTGGCGCTTTTCCTGTCCTTCTTCGTTGTGCTGCCGCTGCATTACGTGCTGCTCGGAACGGAATGGTACGGCCTGTTTGCGATCTTCATCCCGGTCTATGCCTTCCTGATCCTGCCGGCGGTGGCGACCTTGACGGGTGACGTCAACGAATTCCTCGCCCGCAGCGCCAGGGTGCAATGGGGATTGATGCTGACGGTCTATTCGATCAGCCACGCTCCAGCACTCCTCATGCTGGAGACCGGCACACCGTCCGCACTTCTTCTCGTCTATCTGGTCGTGGTCGTACAGCTCAGCGACGTCTTCCAGTATGTCTGGGGCAAGCTCCTCGGAAAGCACCGTTTCTCGCCGAATATCAGTCCGTCGAAGACGATCGAAGGGCTGGTCGGAGGCGGCGCCTCGGCCATCCTCGTGGGAACGCTGCTTTATCGCCTGACACCGTTTTCACCGCTGCAGGCCGCTGCCATCAGCACGGTCATCGTCGTCGCGGGCTTCTTCGGCGGCTTCGTGCTCTCGGCCATCAAGCGCGATCTCAATGCCAAGGACTGGGGCTATGTGATCGAGGGCCATGGCGGCGTGCTCGACCGCCTGGACTCCATCACCTTCGCCGCACCACTATTCTTCCACATCGTCCGCTATTGGTTCACCACGTAGAAGCTGGTTCTGGCTAAAACCGGTCGATCTCCTCGAGGCTCTCGAACAGCCGGCGCTGAACATCCCGCTCCTGCTTGCCGATGGCGGTCATCAGCCTGCCCATCGTTCCCCGCAGGCCGTGCAACTCGTCGACCAGCTCCATGACGATATCGACGCCGGCTTCGTTGACACCCATGTTTCCCATGAGGTCCAGGATCAGCCGGGCGCGTGCGACGTCGGCGTCGCGAAATTGCCTCTGGCCGCCTGATATCTCCGGGATCAGCCAACCCTGTTCGATCCAGAGGTCGAGCTGAACGATGTCGATTTTCAAGTAAAGACGGAATTCGAGATCATCCATGATCAAGCCTCCATGTTCTTTCTCGGATCGCAGGAGTTTGCCGTCGCCCATTCCTTCATCAAGGCCGTCAGCCGCTCATCCGGGGCGTCGGGCAGCACGATCTTCAGCGAGATGTAGACGTCGCCGTGTCCGCCGCCGCGTTTTGAAACACCTTTGCTCTTGAGACGCAGGACCTTGCCCGTGTTCGAATGAGGCGGCAGCGTCAGATTGACCGCTCCCGATGGCGTCGGCACGCGAACCTTGCCACCAAGCACGGCTTCACTAAGGGAGATCGGCAGTTCCAGGCGGATATCGTCGCCGTCACGCGTAAAGAAGCGGTGCGGGCGCACACGGATTTCGATCAGGGCATCGCCCACCGGCCCACCGCCGATGCCCGGCTCGCCCTTGCCGCGCAGTCGCAAGGTCTGGCCGTCGCGCGTCCCCGGCGGGATCTGTACGTCGAGCGCCGGACCATTCGGCATCTTGACCTCCGTCCTGGTGCCGTTGACGGCCTCGAGAAAGTCGACCTCCATGGAAAATTGCCGGTCACGGCCACGACCACGGGTCTGGCCGCCGCCGGAACGACGTGAAAAGAAGCTGGCGAAGATATCGTCGGCATCGCTGAAATCGGCAAAGCCGGCGCTGTTGTGGTAGGGATCGCCAGGCCCGCTCTTCGACGCGTAGTCGCGGTAATAGTTGCGTTGCGCCCGCTCGGCGCCCGTTATATCGATCTCGCCGCGGTCAAAGCGTCCGCGTTTTTCCTCATCGCTCAAGATCTCGTAGGCCGATGAAATTTGCTTGAACCGTTCCTCAGCTTTTTTGTCGCCGGGGTTAAGGTCGGGGTGAAGTTTCTTGGCGAGCTTGCGGAACGCGCTTTGAATATCCTTTTGCGTCGCATCGCGTTTCACGCCCAGAAGCTCGTAGGGATCCTGGCTCATACATGTCTCCGGTCGGGCAGCGAATACTGCTGGTTGGCTTGGCAATGATATAGGTTGTCGGGCCGCCGCCGGGGAGGGGAGGCCGGCCGCTCTGATCGACGTCAATCAGACAAAGCGCCCGCTGTCTCGCAAGCTCTGTGGAGCTTAGAACAACGCCGCGTCTTCCGCTGCGGACGCCGAGCCTTCCTGTGCGCGATCGGGGCGCCGATCGATAAGAACCGAGCACCCGGCATGGCGCACGACCTTGTCGACGATCGAGGAGAAGACGTAGTCGGTGATATCGGTCACATGGAATGAAACCAGGATAAGATCGGCCGATTTCTCGCTTGCGACGGAGACGAGCAGGGAGGCGGCAACGCCGATGCGAACCTCGATCATCGCCGGAATTCCCAGCTCCTTGCAGAGCGATGCAAGTTTCTTTTCGGCGTCGATGATGGCGGTCGTTTCGAATTCCTCGGGAAGCTCCGTCAGGTGATGGCGGGGGATATTCTCGATGACGTGCATGACGACGATGCTTCCGCCTTCGTCCATCAGCGCTGCAGCCCGGCGCAAAAGGCGGCTGGCCGTCTGGCGGGGACCCATGCCGATGCCGCAGATGATCGTCCGATACATTTGAAATCCATATCCTCGAATGCGAATGATAGCACCGATCATACCGGTGTCGACCGTCCCGGCATTGACGAATATCAAGAAAAAGTGCCGCAACGGCAGCGCGCACGAAACAGCCAGCTGCTCGGAACGAACCTCCGGCCGAAATCGTCGCAGAAGCGCCTGAAACTCAAGGCTTCAGCGCAGTCAACACCCCGACCCAAGAGGGCACGCCATGCTCAGGAAACCCCGGTCCCGCCTGGCACGCTAAGCGAGCCGCCGCCACCATCAGATGGTACTCCTTCCAGAGTTGCCCACGGTGACGCTGCCTGATTAACCTGTTAGTGTATTTCGGCTTTTTGGATGGTGATGAGGAGGAGTTCAGTATGGTTCCTGCTCCTAAAGTTCGGTCCGGCCAGACCGTTGGAATTCCATCCGGATTTCCTTGCCTTCTGTTGCTCGCGATGGTTTTGGCCGCGAATGTCGCCTCGGCGGCGATTGTGGAGCGGGTTCCGCGCGTGCTCATCCTTTACCCGCTGGATGAAAGAACCCCCGCACCAGTGATTGTCGGTGAATCGGCGAGAAATCGACTGCTGGAGGTAACCACTGGCAAGATTGACCTATTCTCCGAGTTTCTCGACCTTACCAGATTCAGCGACAAAATTCACATAGATCGCATGGCGCGCTATCTCGCCGCGAAATACGTCGATTATCGCCCGGATGTTGTCATCGCCATCGCAGAGCCGGCGGCCAACTTCATCGTCGCGCACCGCAGTACAATCGCCCCAAATGCTAGGATAGTGTTCTCCGGCTTTGGTAGCGACACTGCCGCCAGAATGAAGCTGCCGAGCGATGTGGTAGGTGCGTTTACCGAGTTCGACATCGCGAAAACTCTCCAAATGGCTCGCAGCCTCCAGCCGAGCGCACGCCATCTTTTCATTGTCGGCGGTTCGTCGGAGTTCGACCGTTCGTGGCTTGCACTAGCGCGCAAGGAGCTGGCGCTTCTCGTCAAGAGCTATGAAACAACTTACTTGACGGATTTGACGATTGATGAGTTTGTCGAGCGCGTCGCCCGCCTCCCGTCCGAAAGCATCGTTTTGTTCCTGACCGTTTCGAAGGATAGCACCGGGCGTGACCTTATCCCGAGGGACGCGCTCGAACGGATAGCGGCCACAGCCAGCGCACCGATTTATGGTCCCTTCTCCACCTATGTCGGTCATGGCATTGTCGGTGGCAACACCGTCACCTTTGAATCGGCGGGACTGGCTGTAGCCGACCTCACTGCGGATGCGATTGGCGGAAAGGTGATCGCCAATGTCGACGTGCCGCAGACCTACGTCGCCGATGCGAGACAACTGAAGCACTGGGACTTGTCGGAGAGCAGGCTCCCTCCGGGAACAGTTCAAAGCTTCAAGGAAAAGACCCTATGGGAGGAGCACCAGAGGCTGATCATTGCCATCCTTGTCGTTCTCGCGCTTCAAGGCTTGGTCATTGGGGGATTGCTGGTCGAGCGCCGGCGCCGCCACGGCGCGGAGCAGGAGGCGCGCCGTCGTCTTCTTGAGGTGGTGCACCTTAACCAGTCGGCCACCGCAGGGGCGCTGTCGGCCTCGATCGCCCATGAGCTCAACCAACCGCTTGGCGCGATCCGAGCCAACGCCGAAGCTGCCGAAGTCATGATCCGCGGCAAAACGCCCGACCTCAAACTGATCCAACAAATACTCTGTGACATCCGCGACGATGATCAGCGTGCCGAGGATATCATCGTGCGGCTAAGAGGACTGCTCAAGAAGCGGAGCGAAATCGACTGGCAAGAATTCGACCTGAAGGACGTGATCAAGAGCTCGATCCAAATTCTCCACGCTGAGGCGGGTCGAAGGAACATAACAATCAGTTTCAGCCAACCGGTAGCGCAACTTCCGGTGCGGGCAGACCAGGTTCATGTTCAGCAAGTTATATTGAACCTCGCTACCAATGCGATGGATGCGATGCTCGACGCGGTGTCGACCGAGAGACGGCTGGTGTTTCAGACAACTCTCACAGAGGGATCCGAAGTCGAGTTATCAATTTCGGATACTGGACGCGGCATCCCAAGCGGACAGCTCGCCAGGGTTTTCGACGCGTTCTACACCACCAAGGCGACTGGCACTGGACTTGGCCTCTCCATCGCGCGCACAATAATCGAAACCTACGGCGGCAAGATATGGGCCGACAATCGCGCTGATGGTGGCGCTGTGTTTCGCTTCGTTCTGCCGCTCGCGCAGCGAGGATGAGGCAGTGGGACCAATCGTTCATATTGTCGATGACGACAAGTCGTTTCGCATCGCGGTCGGACGATTGCTGGAGGCCTCGGGCTTTCGAGTAATTTCTTATGAGTCGGGCGACGATATTTTAACGCGTCTGACAGGCTCGGAACCTGGATGCATTCTGCTCGATCTGCAAATGCCTGGCCTGAGCGGGTCAGAACTGCAGGGCTGTCTCGCACAGAAGGCACCGCTGCTGCCTATCGTGTTTCTCACCGGTCAAGCCGAAATCGAGGACAGCGTTCGAGCGATGAAGGCAGGCGCCGAAGATTTCCTAGAGAAGCATGCATCCAACAAGGCATTGCTAGGGGCTATCGAACGGGCGCTGCTGCAGTATGAAAAGCGGCGTACCCAGCAGGACCATGTTCATTCTCTCCACGCCCTCGTCGCCGCCCTAACGCCGCGTGAATACCAAGTTTTCGACCGGATTGTCCGCGGCAAGCGCAATAAACAGATCGCCTACGATCTCAGCACGTCGGAGAGAACTGTCAAGGCACACCGGCACAGTGTCATGGAAAAACTTGGAGTGGGTTCACTTGCCGAGGCAGTGTCGATTGCCGAGCGATTGGGACTTGTCGATCCGGCGGCATGACCGCCCGGCAATAAAAATCCGGCACTTCCCCATAGGACAATATCCGCGGTCCGTTGTTGAGCCTACGATCGGTAAGATTGGAAGTGGCCATATCGCCGGCTGGTTAGGGAAAGGCACACGGTGGAAAGTTCGCCGCCCACAGTGGCTGTCGTGGAAGACGACCAGAGCATGCGGACAAGCGTCGAGCGCTTGCTCAACGCTCATGGGTTCCCGACCAAAGGATTTAGGTCGGCGGAAAGTTTTCTCAACCGCGACGCCACGATCAAGATAGGCTGTATCGTGCTCGATATCCATCTTGATGGCATGTCAGGCATCGAGCTTCGGCACCGGCTTAAACAATCTGACTCCACGCTCTCAGTCGTTTTCATTACCGCCGTCGATGATGACGCGCTCGAACTCGAGGCGGTTCAAGCAGGTTGCATCGCCTATCTTCACAAGCCGTTTCCAGCGGCCTCGTTGATTGGCGCTGTCACCAAAGCACTGGCTGATTCCTCAACTGGCTGAAAGCGGTCCATGTGCGCTCCCCAGCCAACAGGGCATGCCTCGCCACTTCCGAAAACCATCTTCCCCTAAGGACAATAGCGCAGCCACCTTTTCTCGGTAAGACTTATCACCGGAAGGAGTTTAGCGGTGACTTGTCGCCATCGCTCGAACCGAACCTTTCTAGGCCTCACGGTCGAAGGCTTGCGATCAACGACGAAACGACGAAAGCCATGACAAAACTTGCCCCTGCCGAACTGACAGCTGGACCTGTGGCAGCGAACACGTCCGACACAAACATGGTCTTGATCCCCGGGGGCACTTTCCGCATGGGGTCGGACACGCATTACCCAGAGGAGGCTCCGTCCCATCGCGTGACTGTCGACGACTTCTGGATGGACAGGGTGCCGGTCACCAACGGAGAGTTCAAACAGTTCGTCAAGGCTACCGGCTATGTAACGATCGCCGAGCAGGTTCCCGATGCGAGAGATTATCCAGGAGCGCTTCCGCACATGCTCTACGCCGGATCGCTGGTGTTCCAGAGGGCCTCAGGGCCAGTCGATTTGAGAAATCCGAACAACTGGTGGGCCTTCGTCAAAGGGGCAAGCTGGCGGCATCCGCTCGGCCTCAGCAGCGGCCTGTTCAAGAAGGAGAACCATCCGGTCGTTCAAATCGCCCATACGGACGCACTTGCCTATGCAGAATGGGCCGGCAAGGAACTGCCGACTGAAGCCGAATGGGAATATGCAGCCTGCGGCGGTCTTGAGAACGCCGAATTCGCTTGGGGCGACGAGTTCACACCCGCCGGTCGCCACATGGCCAACACCTGGCAGGGCGAGTTCCCGCACCAGAACCTGGCGGCTGATGGCTACGAGCGGACCTGCCCTGTCAACGCATTCCCGCCAAACGGCTACGGGCTCCTGAGCATGATCGGCAACACCTGGGAATGGACTTCTGACTGGTACACTTCGGAGCATCCAGCCGATGCGCCTAAAGCCTGCTGCATTCCGGAAAACCCGCGCGGCGGTCGCGAGTTGGACAGCTACGATCCGCGCCAGCCGGAGATCAGGATTCCGCGCAAGGTTCTGAAAGGCGGCTCGCATCTCTGCGCTCCAAACTACTGCCGTCGCTATCGCCTGGCGGCGCGCTACCCCCAGCCAATCGATACTTCAACTAGCCATGTCGGCTTCCGATGCATAGTGAGAGGAGACGTCAGATGACCAGTAGCTCGCAGACCCCCACAGGGACGCAGCCGAAGACAGGGTTGCAGCGCCGTGAACTCTTGTTGAGCGCCAGCGCACTCGTCGCGGCAGGCGCCGTCGCCACAGGCGGATTCGGCCTGCCGGTTCTTCGCGGCGCATTCGGTTCGGGGATGGCCGCAATGGCCGCAGAACCACAGCCGAATATCATCCACATTGTTTCGGACGATCAAGGTTGGAAGGATGTCGGATTTCATGGCTCCGACATCAAAACGCCGAACATCGACCGTTTGGCGGAAACAGGCGCGGAGCTGACGCAGTTCTACGCGCAGCCCATGTGCTCACAGACGCGCGCCGCGATGCTAACGGGGCGTTATCCACTCCGTACCGGGTTTCAAACGGCGGTCATTCCCTCCGGGGGCCTCTATGGGGTACCGGTGGACGAATGGCTTCTGCCTCAGGCACTGAAAGACGCCGGATACGAAACCGCGCTCGTCGGGAAATGGCACATCGGCCACGCCAAGCCGGAATATTGGCCACGTCAGCGCGGCTTCGACTATTTCTATGGCGCGATGGTGGGCGAGATCGACCATTTCAAGCACGAAGCGCATGGCGAGGGTGATTGGTATCGCAACAACGATCGCATTGAAGAAGAAGGCTACGACACGACGCTTTTCGGCAACGAAGCGGTCAAGCGGATTGAAGAACACGATCCCAGCAAACCACTATACCTCTACCTCGCCTTTACCGCGCCGCACACGCCATACCAGGTGCCTGACGAGTATCTCGACAATTATCCGGAGATCGCCGATACGTCGCGGCGCACTTACGCAGCAATGATCACCGCCATGGACGATCAGATCGGCCACGTGCTCGAAGCGCTCGACAAGCGAGGAATGCGTGAAAACACACTGATTGTATTCCACAGCGACAATGGTGGAACGCGTTCAGCGAAGTTCACCGGCGAATCGAAGGTAACCGGCGAACTCCCGCCCAACAACGGCTCCTATCGCGACGGCAAGGGTACGATCTACGAAGGCGGCACCCGCGTTGTCGCGCTCGCGAATTGGGCCGGAAAAATCAAGCCCGGGAAGGTCGATGGGATGATGCATGTCGTCGATATCTATCCGACGCTTGTCGGCCTCGCTGGCGGCACGCTCGACAAGACCAAGCCGCTGGACGGCCTCGATGTGTGGGGGGCGATCAGCGAAGGGAAGGTCTCGCCGCGCACCGAAGTCGTCTACAACGTGCAGCCGTGGGCTGCTGGGGTGCGCCAGGGAGACTGGAAGCTGGTATGGCAGGCGCTCATACCCGGAACCTTGGAATTGTTCGATCTGGCGGCTGACCCGTCGGAAGCCAAAAACCTCGCGGAAGCGAATCCCGCAAAAGTGAAGGAACTTCAGGCCAGGATCGCGGAGCTGGCAGCGCAAGCGGCGCCGCCGCTATTCATGACCGATGCATTCCGCCTCATACTTTCCGAACCGCCGTCGACACCCGAGGGCTTTTTCGAAGTGTCGGACTAGTCCCGCATTCATGGTGACTCGAAACGACGGAACTGCCTATCGCGGATACCGCAAGCTGGCTCAGCGACTTTGGCGACACGTCGCCTAGGTGTGCCTCCGCCGTCGCCTCTGGACGAAGACACCGCTCGGACCTCCGACGTCCTTCGCATGTCGACGGAACATATTCGGGAGTGTAGATTGCAGCAGGGAATCGAGGATAGGCGATGGACTGTTCGGCGTCGCGGGTGGCCAGGAAACCGGGCTCATAATGTGGGAGGTAGGGGCACTCATACAACCAGGAACGGAAAGCAAGGGACGGCAAGTCAGCCACGACAGCGGGCAATGCAGAGAGACGCGGTGAAGAAATGTGTTTCAAATAGGTTGGAGAGGCGATCCGATATATCGCGCATCGCACAACCACCGGAGGGGGAAGGTCAATGAGGAATTACTTGAAAACAGCGATTTCAGGGGTGATGGCAGTGCTGATCGGTACCGCGGCGCAGGCCGCCGACGTCTCTCCGCTCCTCACCCAGCAGCCCCAACCTGCCGAGGCGCAGGACGGCTGGACCTTTACCGTCGCACCTTATTTCTGGATGTCGGGCCTGTCGGGGGACACGGCGCAGTTCGGCCTTCCCACTGTCCACATCGACGCCGACTTCGGCGACATCCTCGGCAATCTCGACTTTGCATTCATGGCGGCAGGCGAAGCCCGATACGACCGCTTCAGCGTCATCGCCGATGTGATCTACGTAAAACTGGGCGCTGATGCCAGCACGCCGGCAGGCATCCTCGCCACAGAAGTCAACGTCACTTCGGAAACCTTTTCTGGCCTGCTCGGGGTTGGCTACGCGGTGCTGGATGGCCCTGACGGCAATCTGGATGTCGTGGGCGGTATTAAGGTCTGGTCGGTCGACACGACGATCAGCTTTACGGGTGGATTGTTCGGAGGAGTAGAACAAAGCGACAGCGCCACATGGGTAGATGGCATGGTCGGTCTGCGGGGGAAGTACTCTTTGACCCCAGAGGTCTACCTCACGGGTTGGGGCCTGGTTGGCGGAGGCGGCGCGGACATCGACTGGGATGTGGCGATGGGCATCGGCTACGACTTCAACGACAAGATATCGGCGATTGCGGGATACCGTGCCGTGGGCGTCGATTACAGCGACGACGGCTTCATCTTCGACACTGTCCAGCAGGGGCCGATCCTTAGCCTCGCCATAAAGTTCTGATAGATGGCCGCCTGCCCGAGAGAGCCAAAATACAAGTGCGATGGACCAACTGAGCAACTCGGAGAGTGACATACATGGCGCTTGCATCCCCCGAGATTTGGGCGCCGCGCGCCTTGGCGGCGGCGAGGCTGGATTGACCCCGCTCGCTGATTAAGTCCCGTTCGATCAAAGGCCATCCCGTTCATGGCGAGCACGGTTACTTTCCAGCCGTCCAATTCGCGTGACTCGGAGAAAATCGGAAATACTCTCACGTGATGTCGTCACTGATTGAGGTTCACATGCCGAATTTTGCGATTATTGGATCGGGCGCGATGGGAAGTGCTGTCGCCAAACGGCTGATCGACCACGGCGCTACGGTGCTGACCTATCTCGAGGGCAGGAGCGAGCAGACGATCGCGCGGGCAAAGGCAGCCGGCATGGTGCCGGTCGGCCGCCAGGAACTGACGAAGGCCGAGCTGATTCTGTCGATCGTTCCGCCGGCGGAGGCGATCAAGGTCGCCGAACTCGTCGCGGACATATCGTCGGCGATGTCGGCGCCACCGCCCTTCATCGACCTCAACGCGATTGCGCCGAAAACCATGCAGGCTTTGGCGGCACGGTTCGAAGGCAGCAGCGTCGAGGTGCTTGACGGTGCGATCATCGGCGGGCCGCCGGTCACCGGCAAATCAGGTCCGACCATTTATATCAGCGGCGATATTGCCGAGCGAAGCCGGCCGCTCGAGGATTGCGGCCTGCGGATCCGCAGGCTCGACGGACCGCTCGGCGCCGCCTCGGCACTGAAGATGTGTTATGCCGGCATCAACAAGGGATTTGTCGGCCTTGGCACCGCCATGCTGCTTGCCGCATCGCGTTCCGGTGCGGCCGAAAGCCTGAAAGCCGAGCTCTCCGAAAGCCTTCCCGACATCGATCGCAGGCTGTCGGGATCCATACCCGACATGTATCCGAAAGCCTATCGGTGGGTTGCCGAAATGCAGGAGATTGCCGATTTCCTCGGCGAGAATGATCCGGCAGCGACCATCTTCCGCGGCATGGCGGACGTCTTCTCCAGGATGGCGAACGACGTGGAGGGCAGCCGCGTGCTCGTCGAGCAGCTGGACGAGATCATCGGTCGCCCCGGTAGCTGACCGCAATAGTCAAGGAATCCCCGCAACAGCCTTACAGATGCTTGGCTACATCCATTCTTTGATGAAGGACGCGCACGATGATGATCTGGCCCGCATCATTGCTTTTGAAATACAGAAAATGAGCGCCAGCGGAGACCTTTCTGTACCCTTTCCGAATATCTGAGGGGCGGCTCACCCGTGTTCCCTCCGCCAGTTCCTGACAGGCGTCTCTTATGTCCTGAATATAACGCTCTGCCTGATCGACATTCCAACTCGTCGCTGTGTAATCCCAAATCTTGTCAATATCGGTTTGCGCGGCGGGAGAAAATATGATGCCGGTCATTTCGCATTGAACGCCGCCCGTTTGCGAGCGTTGAACGCATCGAAATCGAAGGGCGTGGCAGGGCCGGATTCCTCGCCTTCAATCAAGGCGTCCTGTAATGCCTTCACTTTGGCTTCGTGTTCTTCAAGTAGGCGGAGGCCTGCCCGGACGACGTCGCTGGCTGAACCATAGCGGCCAGCCTGAACTTGCGTATCGATGAAGCTGGTGAAATGGTCGCCGAGCGATATGGACGTATTTCTAGCCATCCTGAAATCTCCTTTGAGCCCAATATACCAATTTTTGGTACTTACAAAACCCTAGTGTTCACAGCGTAAATTGATATATGGCCGGCGCTCTGACGATTGTGTGAAGCGCTTCGACACCTCTGACAAAACCTCGTCGCCTCTGCTATGTCAGGAAAAATGCGGCAGCCCAACTGGCGTCGCGCTCTGTCCTATCAATGCCAGGAGTTTGAAAGATGAGCGGTTCTCCCGATTATACACCCCCGAAGGTCTGGACCTGGAACAAGGCGAATGGCGGCCAGTTCGCCAGCATCAATCGCCCGATCGCGGGACCGACGCATGACAAGGAGCTTCCGATCGGCCGCCATCCGCTGCAGCTCTATTCGCTCGGAACGCCGAACGGCCAGAAGGTCACCATCATGCTCGAGGAACTGCTGGCCCTTGGCCATAGCGGTGCCGAATACGATGCATGGCTGATCAAGATCGGCGATGGCGACCAGTTCGGCAGCGGCTTCGTCGCGGTCAATCCCAATTCCAAGATACCGGCGCTGATGGACCGCAGCGGGCCTAAGCCGATCCGTGTCTTCGAATCCGGTGCCATCCTGACCTATCTTGCCGAGAAGTTCGGCGCCTTCCTGCCGAGCGAGCCGGCCGGCCGAGCCGAATGCCTGTCCTGGCTGTTCTGGCAGATGGGAAGCGCGCCCTATCTCGGCGGCGGCTTCGGCCATTTCTACGCCTATGCGCCGACGAAGATCGAATATGCGATCGACCGCTTCGCCATGGAAGTGAAGCGTCAGCTCGACGTGCTCGATCGTCGCCTTGCCGAAAGCGAGTATCTGGCAGGCAGCGAATATACGATCGCCGATATTGCCGTCTGGCCCTGGTATGGCGGGTTGGTGAAGGGCTGGACCTACGGGGCTGCCGAGTTTCTGCAGGTCGAGGACTATAAGAACGTGCTGCGCTGGGCCGACACCATCTACGACAGGCCAGCCGTGCAACGCGGCCGGATGGTCAACCGCCTTTCCGGCGAGCCATCGAGCCAGTTGCACGAGCGCCACGACGCCAGCGACTTCGACACCAGGACGCAGGACAAGCTCGCGGCCGCCGAGTAAGCAAGCGGCCCCAGCCACGTGTCGCAGCAACAAATGATGCTCCGCCGCCTTTACGGCGACGGAGCATCTGCATACTGCCCGAACTCAGTTCTTGACCGTGTCTTCCAGGAAGAAGCGGCCGAGCGGGTTCTGGTAGAAGTTCTCGATATTCTTGCGCGAGACGTTGATATAGGGGCTGTAATAGAGGTCGATCCAGTTGACGTCGTCCTTGGCCATCTTCTGCAGATCGACATACATCTGTTCGCGCTTCTTCGGGTCGAGCTCGAGACGCGCCTTGGCGACCAGTTCCTTCACCGCCTCGTTCTTGTAATTGGTCGAGTAGTTGTTGTTGGAATCGTGGCCGAGGACGAAGGTGGTCTTCTGGTCCGGATCGAGAATGTCGTTGGTCCAGTAATTGACCGAGACGTCGTAGTCGCCGGCAACGATCATGTCCCATTCCTGGCTCGGATCGACTTTCTGCAGATTGGCGGTGATGCCGGCCTTCTGCAGCTGCTGCTGGACGAGCACGGCCGTCTGTTCGTCGACTTCGTCGCCGGCGCGGACCAGATAATTCAGCGTCAGGTCGGAAGCGCCGGCGGCCGCCAGCAACTCCTTTGCCTTTTCGGGATCATAAGGCCGCTGCAGATTATCGGCATAATAATAGAGTGCGCCCTTCGGAATATAGGAGTTGGCGACGCTGCCCTGGCCGAAGGTGACGGTATCGACGATCGCCTTCTTGTCGATCGCGAGATCAAGCGCCTGGCGGACTTCCTTCTTGCCGAGCGCGCCATGCGCATGGTTGATCAGAAGATGGTCCTCACGGGTCGAAGCGTCGATATCGACGTTGAGGTTCGGGTCCTTTTTCAGCTCCTCGACACGAGAAAAAGGAACGAAGATCGCCGTATCCAGTTCGCCCGCCTGAACGTTCAGCATGCGGGTGTTGTCGTCAGGCACCGAGATCCACTCGACGCCGTCGAGCTTGACGCGGTCGGCCTGCCAGAAGTTCGGGTTCTTCTTGAGAATGACGCGGTCGCCGCGCCGCCATTCCTCGACCACGAAGGCGCCGGATGCGATCGGCTTTTCGCCATAGGCGTCGGGACCAAGCGATTCCATGCCCTTCTTGGAGATGACCGAGGCATTCGGCAGCGCCAGCGTCGACAGGAACGGCGCGGACTGGTTCTTGAGCTTGATCGTCAGCGTGTGCGCGTCGGTCGCCACGGCCGTGTCGATCACCTTATAGGAATCGCTCCAGAGCGAGGCGGCGTCATCGCGGATGCGCAGCAGGCTGTAGGCCGCGTCTTCCGCCGTCAGCGGCGAACTGTCGGAGAATTTTGCATCGCGGATCTTGAACGTGTAGGTCAGCCCGTCATCCGAGGTGGTCCAGCTTTCGGCAAGGCCCGGCTCCAGTTTCGTGCCTGTCTTGTCGACGCGGATCAGCACGTCGTAGACGTTGGAGAACACCCAGTTGTCGATGTTCTGCGCGGTCTTGATCGGATCGAATGTCGTCGAATCCTCGCGGCGGCCGATGGTGAGCACGCCGGCGGCCTCGGCATAGCTTGCGCTGAGCGTCAGACCGGCGAGCAGGGCTGCAAGCCCGATTGATTTCCACCTGTTTGTCATGAGTTCGTTCCCTTCGTTGTTATGGCATGCGTTTGATTGATTGAATCGGCATCGAATGCGGATCGTCCTTGCCGTCGGCGCCTTGCAGCAGCCGCTTGTCAGGATCGATGTCGGGAATGGCGGCGATCAGCGCCGCCGTATAAGGATGCTTCGGCCGCGCGAAGACTTCTTCGGAGCGACCTTCCTCGACGATCTCGCCGCGATACATCACGACGACGCGTTCGCAGAGATTGCGGACGATTGCGAGATCATGGGCGATGAAGATCAGCGTGAGGTTCATCTTCGCCGTGAGATCACGGAAGAGCTCGATGATCTGCGCCTGGATGGTGACGTCGAGAGCGGCCACACATTCGTCAGCGATGATCAGCTTGGGATCGACGGCGAGGGCTCGGGCGATGCCGGCGCGCTGGCACTGGCCGCCGCTCATGCTGCGCGGTTTGCGGCCGGCGAATTCGCGTTCGAGGCCGACGAGATCGAGCAGTTCGCCGATTCGAACAGGGATATCGGCCTTGGCGACCTTGCCCTGCACCTTCAGCACCTCGGCCAGCATCTGCCCGATCGTCAGCCGCGGATTGAGCGCATTATAGGGGTCTTGGAAGACCATCGCCGTCTCGCGCCTGAGCTTTGCCAGGCCAGCGCTTTTCTGCAGCGCCAGATCGACGCCGTCGAAAGTGACGTGACCCGAGGAAAGCGGGGTGAGGCCGAGCACGGCGCGGGCAAGCGTGCTCTTGCCGCTGCCAGATTCGCCGACGATGCCGACCGTCTCGCCCGGCATGATCTGCAGGCTGACGCCGGCAACGGCGCTGACCGTCTTCGCACCGCCCCTGAGCAGGGCGCCGCCCGCTCTGAAGCGCACATGGAGATCATCGATTTCGAGTAACGGCCTGGCCGGTTGGCTGGCTTCGGCAAGCTCGGGCAACGGCGCTGATATCGCGCCCGGCAGGGAAGGGTGGCTGTTGATCAAGTTGATCGTATAGGGATGCTGCGGCCGCGCCAGGATCGTCCGCTTCGGCCCCTCTTCGAGCAGTTTGCCGCCGCGCAGCACGGCAATACGGTCGCAAGTCTGGGCGACGATACCGAGATCGTGGGTGATCAGAATGATCGACAGGCCGCGCCGGTCGCGAATGTCAATCAACAGCCGCAGGATCTGCGCCTGGATGGTCACGTCGAGCGCCGTCGTCGGCTCGTCGGCGATCAGGATCTTCGGATTGCAGGACAGCGCCACTCCGATCATCGCCCGCTGCCGCATACCGCCGGAAAATTCGTGCGGATAACTGTCGTACTGGCGCTTCGGATCGGGGAAGCCGACCTGCGCCAGGATTTCCGTCGCCGCGGTGCGGGCCTCGCGGGCGCCGAGGCCCTGATGGTAGCGGATGCCCTCGGCAATCTGGTCGCCGATCCGCATGACAGGGTCAAGATGGCTGGTCGGGTTCTGGAAGATCATGCCGATCTCGCCACCGCGCACTTTCAGCATCTCGCCATCGTCGATCCGCATGAGATCGCGCCCTTCGAGCAGCACGCTACCGCTTTCGATCTTCAGCAGCGAGGAGGGCAGCAGGCGCACCAGGGAACGGCAGAACAGGCTCTTGCCCGAGCCGCTCTCGCCGACGAGACCGAGGATCTCGCCCTTGCCGAGGTCGAGCGAGACCGCATCGAGCAGCGTGCGTGGGCCGGGATCGACATGTGCCCTGACGGTGAGATCACGGACGGACAGCACGGAGCCGCTCATTCGTGCACCCCCAGCAGTTCGCCGAGCGCATCGCCCAGCATGCTGAAACCGAAGGCGAGGCAGACGATGGAGAGGCCGGGAAACAAAGTGATCCACCATGCGGTGGTGATGAAGCTCTGTCCTTCTGCGACCATAACGCCCCATTCGGCGATCGGCGGCTGGACGCCGAGGCCGAGATAGCTGACGGCAGCGCCGCTGAGCAGCACCAGCGTCGCATCGGACATCGAAAAGACGATCGAGCCGGCGATCGCGTTCGGCAGCAGGTGGCGGAACATGATGCGCGGGCGGCTGAAGCCGAGGCTGACGGCGGCAACGGCGTAGTCGCTGCCTTTCAGCACCAGCATCTGCGCCCGGATCAGCCGCGCATAGGAGACCCAGCCGACCAGCGCCATGGCGATGTAGAAACTGCCGAGGCCGGGCCCGAGGATCGCGATGATCGACAGCATCAGCACGAGGAAGGGGAAGGCGAGGATGATATCGACGAGGCGCATGAACAGCGCATCGACGATGCCGCCGAAAAAGCCGGCGATCGTGCCGACCGTCGTGCCGATCACGAAGGGGAAGATGACGCCGATCAGCGCCATCTGCAGGTCGAGGCGGGCGCCCCAGATGACGCGGGAAAGGATGTCTCGGCCGAAATTGTCGGTGCCGAAGGGATGCAACAATGACGGCGCCTGCAGGCGCACCTCGGCATTCTGCATGATCGGGTCGTAAGGCGCGACAATGGGCGCGCCGATCGCCAGCAGGACGAAGAACAGCAGCAGGCCGGCACTGAGCACAAGCATCGGCCGCCGGCCGAAGAACCGGCGCCAGCCGGGGGAGGCGGGGGCGATCGCCTCGATGCTCATAGCTTCACCCTCGGATCGACGGCGACAGTGACGATGTCGGCGATGAAGTTGATGAGCACGGTGGCGCAGGCAAAGACCATGGCGACGCCTTGAACCACCATATAGTCGCGTGAGAAGATCGCCCTGACGAGCAGCTGTCCCATGCCGGGCAGCGCAAAGACGCTCTCGACCACCACCGTGCCGCCGATCAGCCAGCCAATATTGACGGCAAGCAGGTTGATGGTGGGCACCAGCGAATTCGGCAGGACATGCCGCCAGAAGACGATCCCCTCCGGCATGCCGCGGGCGCGCGCCGCCGTCGCGACATCCGATTTCAACTGCTCGATCATCGCCGCCCGCAGGCTGCGCGTCAGCACGGTCGAGAGCGACAGCGCGACCGTCAGGCTCGGTAGTACGAGATGCGGCAGCTTTTCGCCGATCGTCGCACCATAACCCGAGACCGGCAGCACGCCGAGTTCGACGCTGAAGAGGATGATCAGCATCAGTCCCAGCCAGAAGGGCGGAAAACCGATGCCGAAGGTCGAGACGATGCGCACCGCATGATCCGGCGCCCGGCCGGCATTGCGCGCGGCGATCGCCGCCATCGGCACCGCGATCAGGACCGACAGCACGACGCTGGAGACGACGAGGGCGAGCGTCGGCTCGATGCGGGTGACGATCAGCTTCAGCACGTCGATCTTGTAGAGGATCGACTTGCCCATCTCGCCATTGGCGAGGTTCTTGAGGAAATAGACATATTGCAGCCACATCGGCTGGTCGAGGCCGTACTGGGCGCGAATGCTGGCGAGAGCCGCCGGCGTCGCGCGCGTGCCGAGGATGTTGCGCGCCGGATCACCGGGGATCAGCCTGACCAGAATGAACGTGATGACGCTGATGCCGAAGATCACGGGCAGGAACTGCAGCGGTCGCGTCAGAACGAATTTATAGCGATGCATGACGGCGATCGCCCCTTTGTCTTCGTCGGGTTCGGTCCGCTTCCTGTTGCATCAGCCTGCCTCGTGCCGGGCGAGAAAATCGAGAAGCGCCGGATAATAATCCTGCGGGTTCTCATAGAACGGCATATGGCTGGCATTGGCAAATACCTTCAGCTCGGCATTCGGCAGCGCAAGCTTCATCCTGAGCGCACAGGCTGGCGTCAGCTCGTCATGCTCTCCCGTCGTGATGAACACCGGCAGCGTCAGTCGCGGCAGATCGGGGATGCGGTTCCAGTCCTTGAGATTGCCGATATAGAGAAACTCGTTCGGTCCCTGCATCGTCTCATAGGGCACCATGTTCCAATCGTCGAGCGAGCGGCGCACCGGCGCCGGCCATTCCGGCAGACGGCAGACATGGCGATAGTTGAGGATGGTGACGGCGGCGAGATATTCCGGATGATTGTAGGTGCCCTGCGCCTCGTGCTTCTGCATCATCGACACGGTTTCGGGACCGAGCGCTGCGCGCAGCCGTTCCAGTTCCGAGATCAGATGCGGCATGTCGGCGACGGTATCTTCGAGGATCAGCGTCTTGAGGTTTTCGGGATAGGTCAGCGCATAGTCGATCGCCAGCCACCCGCCCCAGGAATGGCCGAGCATGTGGACCTTGCCGAGCCCCAGCGCCTTGCGCACCGTCTCCGTCTCCTCGACATAACGACCGATCGTCCAGAGCGAGAGATCGTCCGGCCGGTCGGAGGCGCCGGTGCCGAGCTGGTCGAAGGCGACGACGCGATAGCCCTTGTCGATGAGGCAGGAATGCGCTTCGCGCAGGTAATCGCAGGGCAGACCCGGCCCGCCGTTCAGGCAGAAAACCGTCTCTGTGCCGGTCCCGAAACTATAGGCAACGACGCGATAGCCATCGACATCGATCTCGAATCGTTCGTCCGGCTGTATTTCACGCCACATTGATCGCTCCGGCAGAAGATTTCGCTTGCTCAATATTTGGGCATGGCTAAATTTTTACCTTAAATCCCATTCTGTGCCAGCTATAAGAAGTGATAGGGTGGGCACCATGCCGAACCTGGGAGCAGCCCATGCTTGACGACCCCATTCTTGACGACATTGGAACGATCCGACGGCAGTTTACAGCGCACGAAACGCTGGACGGCCGAATCGACCAAGCCTTCGAGGCGATGAAGCAGATCGGCTTCGAGGCGCTGATCTACGACTATACACCCGTTCCCTACGATCTCGACGGCGCGATCATGATACCATCGCTGCTGAAGCTGCGGAATATTTCAGACGACATGCACGACTACTGGTTCAATCGCGGCTATTTCCGTATCGATCCGGTGCAGCAGGTGGCGCTGCGCACCTCCGCACCCTTCTTCTGGAACTATGACCCGGACGCCGACACGCTGATCAACCGTTTCATGAACGACGACACCGTGCCGGTGACCCGCTATTTAAGCGAACGCGATATGTCTACCGGTGTCACCGTCCCGGTTCATATGCCACGCGGCGACTATGCGACCGTCACCGGTATCCGCTTCGGCCGGAACAAAGATTTCGAACGGCACGCACTGCGCTATATCGCCGACTTCAACCTGCTTGCCCATGTTTTCCATGAGACCGCCTATTCGCTTTTCGATACGCGGGCGAAGAGCGTCGGCACGATCCGCCTGACCGAGCGGGAACGGGAATGCCTGCGCCATTCGGCGGAAGGCTACTCCGCCAAGGAAATTTCCCGCATCATCGACCGTTCCGTACCGACTGTCGTGATGCATCTGAACGCCGCGACAAAGAAACTCGGCGCGCGCAACCGCACCCAGGCCGTGGTGCGCGCCACCCATTACCGTCTGCTCGAAGACCGGCCGACCCATAATTGGCCACCCTATAACTTGTGATAGCTGCCTTCCCCGTTGCCGCCGCGTTATGCTTTTTTCATACCGCTAAGAGATGGAGACGCCCGTGGGCGAAGTCACGACCAACGAAGCCTATCTGCCCTTTCGCGACTATCGCACCTGGTATCGCGTCACGGGTTCGCTGGAGAGCGGCAAGCTGCCTCTCGTCGTCGCCCATGGCGGACCGGGCTGCACGCATGATTATGTCGATTCCTTCAAGGATATAGCCGCCCTCGACGGTCGTCCGGTCATCCATTACGACCAGCTCGGCAACGGCAACTCCACCCGCCTTCCGGAAAAGGGCCCGGATTTCTGGACGGTCGGCCTGTTTCTCGAGGAGCTGGACGCGCTGCTTTCCCATCTCGGCATTCAGCATCGTTACGCCTTCCTCGGCCAGTCCTGGGGCGGCATGCTTGGTGCCGAACATGCGGTGCGCCGGCCGCAAGGCCTGAAGGCACTTGTTATCGCCAACTCGCCGGCCAACATGCACACCTGGGTTTCGGAGGCGAACCGGCTGAGGCAGGAACTGCCGAAAGAGGTGCAGGACACGCTGCTGAAGCATGAACTGGCGGGAAGCCTCACCGATCCGGAATATATCGCCGCCTCGCGTGTCTTCTATGACCGCCATGTCTGCCGGGTGGTGCCGTGGCCGCCTGAAGTGGCGCGGACCTTCGCGATCATGGACGAGGACAACACGGTCTACCGTAACATGAACGGCCCGACCGAATTTCACGTCATCGGCACCATGAAGGACTGGACGATCGAGAACAGGCTCGACCGCATCGAAGCCCCGACGCTGCTGATCTCGGGAAAATACGACGAGGCGACACCCTTGGTGGTAAGGCCTTATCTCGAACGCGTTCCGGGCTGCGAATGGGTGCTCTTCGAAAATTCCAGCCACATGCCGCATGTCGAGGAAAAGCAGCTTTGCCTGGCGACCGTTTCTGGTTTCCTGTCGCGGCACGATTGAGAAAACTCGCCCGCGCCGGCTACACCGTTTCTTGCCGCGGCAGTGGCGCTTGCGATAGTCTCCGTCCCATTCAAGAGCGAATGGAACGGACCGATGAACGATCATCCGCAAACAGAAAGCGCGACAATCCTCGCAACCAGCAAGGGCCGTGCCTGGCGCGGTCTGGAGGCCGAGCTTTTGCGCATTCCGCCCGGCCGCACGCATATTTCAGGCACGCCCTATCATCGCCTCGGAATCCATGTCGGCCGACCGGTGCGGGCGCAATGCCGCTGTGACGGGCGGGAGCATCGCCGACTGCAGAAGCATGGCGATATCGACGTGGTGCCAGCCGGCCTCGATGGCGTCTGGGAGGACGACCGCGAATGCATGATCCTGCGGCTGAAGATCAGCAAGGATCTTTTCCATCGGGCTGCCATCGACCTCGGCCGCGATCCCGCGGAGACGATCGTGCCGCAATTTCAACTCCGCGATCCGCGGCTCGAGGCAATCGTCTGGGCCTTGAAGGCGGAAATCGAGGCGGATGTGCCGTCCGACAATCTCTATGCTGATACGCTGGCGACAGCCTTGGCGCTCCGTCTGGTCGAGGCCGGCGGCGATACCTCCCGTCCGGTGGATAACGGCAGAGCGCTCTCGCCCCGTCAGAAGCGGATGCTCACCGACTACATCGAGGATAATCTCGACACGTCGCTTTCCCTTGCAGAACTGGCAGGTCTTGCCGGACTGAGCCTCTCGCACCTGAAGACGCAGTTTCGAAACAGTTTCGGCATGCCGCCGCATCAGTATGTGATGCATCGCCGGATCTCGCGTGCCGAGGCACTGATCCGGAGCTCCAGCCTGCCGCTGAACCAAATCGCGCTGGAAGCAGGCTTCGCGCATCAAAGCCATATGGCAAACAGCATGAAGCGGCCGCTTGGCGTCAGCCCCGGCACCATCGCCCGCCTGCGTAATTGACGAAAAAAGGCCGATCCTGCAACGGATCGGCTGAATGCGCAGGCAATGCCCCTGGCGGCAGTACATCTTCCTTCGACAGCGAACAGAGGAAGGAATGATCATGTTTGTCATCTTCGGCGCCACCGGCAAGGTCGGCAAGGCAACGATAACAAGGCTTCGGGCCGAGGGCGCACCCGTCAGGGCGGTGCTCCGTGATCCCGCCAAGGCTGCGCCCCTTGCGGCACTCGGATGCGAGATCGCCATGGCCGAGGTCGGCGATGTCGAAGCCATGGCCGCCGCGATGAAAGATGCGACGGCTGTACAGCTCATCTGCCCGATCGATCCGCGCGCCGCCGATGCCAGCCGCCAGATGCTGCAGTCGATCGAGCGGATGGCGGAGGCGATCGATGCCGCCCGGCCGCCGCGCATCTTGGAGATCTCGGATTACGGCGCGCATCTGACGATCGATACCGGCATTACCAGCTTGTTTCGCGCGATGGAGGAGCGGTTCCGGCGCTGCAGCACCAGGGTGAGCTTCCTGCGTTCGGCCGAACATATGGAAAACTGGGCACGCTACCTGAAGATCGCCGGCGAGACCGGCGTGATGCCGAGCATGCACCAGCCGCTGGCACGACCCTTCCCGACCGTCTCCGCCGCCGATATCGGTGATATGGCCGCCGACCTTCTGCTGGCTGACCAGGATCATGGCCCTTCGCCGCGGATCGTCCATGGCGAGGGGCCGCGCGAATACACGGCGCTTGAGATCGCTGCGGCCGTGGGGCGGTTATCGACTCGGCGCGTCGTCGCACACGAACTGCCGCGTGCCGATTGGCCGGCAACGTTGATCCGCGCAGGACTTTCGGAAAGTTACGCCGATCTGATCGTCAGGCTCGGCGATGCGCACAACCAAGGTCTGATCGGAGCGGAAGCCGGCGTCGGTGAAATCCGCCGTGGCCGCACGGGGCTTTCCGCTGCCCTTGAACCATTTCGTCCCGACATCCGGCAGGCTGTGTCGCGATAGCCTCAATCACGCATGGGGAGGAGTCCTGCCGGGGACCCTCTATCGGCGAACCAGCCATTTCTTGGCAACACGGCAAGCCATCGTATAGGCCGGGTCGAAGACATTGCCGACATCATAGCGCACCACCTGGCCGAGCAGATGGCTGGCCGCCGTTCTGTCCAGGCCGTAATCCGCTGCCAGCCAATTCAACATTTCGCTGGTGGCGTGCTGGAGCGCCTGATCGAGGGGCCGGGCGTTGCCGATGGTGAAGATGTCTTCGGCCGTTTCTCCGCGCGGCCAGACCAGTCCGGCCTTCTTTTCCACCGTCAGCCGTACCGTGACCTCGAATGTCGTCTCGACGCCGGTTCCGACGATTTCGCCATCCCCTTGCACGGCATGGCAGTCGCCGAGAAAGAACAAGGCGCCGGGGGCCGCTACGGGCAAGCGGACCGTGGTGCCGGGGCCGAACAACCGATAATCCATGTTGCCGCCATATTCGCCGCTGGTTGCGGTCGATATCGCCTGGCCGAGGCTGGGCGCCACGCCGAAGCAGCCGATCATCGGGGCGAGAGGCAGAACGAAATTTTCGAGGCCGCCGACCGGCTCGGAAAGCCTGACGGTCAGGGCTTCGCGGTCGATCGCCCACATGGCGATATCGCGCGGCGGCAGGTCGCGAACCGCCTCGGGATCGACCACATTGGCGGCGACGACGCTGCGGGTAAAACCCGTGTCCCTGGTCGGGATCATGCTGATGATCTCGACCTTCAGCGCATCCCCGGGCTCGGCACCTTCCACGAAGATCGGGCCGTTCATCGGATTGGGGCCGGATGCCTGCTTGACGCCGTCCTTCCCATGCCCGGCAGCATCGAGCGTCTCGGTGACGACGGTATCGCCGTCGGCGATGTGCAGGGCCGGCGAAACAGAGCCGATGACATTGTGAAAGCTCGTCGGAATGAAGCGGTGAGTGGTCATGAAAATACAGCTCTCGCTCGTTTCGAATGTCATGAGCCTGCGGCTGAACTGCCCGGCGGAGAGAGTGCGAGACTACTGCATAATTCCGTAAATCGGAATCGATTTGCGGATAAAATTATGCAGCAATTCAAAGTGCTACAGCGTCCTTTGCGCGTCTTTTCAGACGCGCGGCGCGGTAGATCGGAGATTGCCGGCAATGCCAATACCCGCGGCACCACGCAATCCCGATCGCGAGGACCGAAGGGATCATTTATGAACCATAGATCGGAAACGCCTCGCACAAAGCGCAGACTTGTGTGCGCACCTCCGCCTCGGACTCGGCGATGCCCTCCGGGTTCTGCGACAGCGCATCGATAACAGTCAGGATCAGCACGCCGATCTTTTCGAACTCGGCTTCACGGAAGCCGCGCGTGGTTCCGGCCGAACTCCCCAAACGAATACCTGAGGTAACGAAGGGCTTTTCCGGATCGTTCGGGATTGCATTCTTGTTGCAGGTCAGGCCCGCGCGTTCCAGCGCAATTTCAGCCACCTTGCCGGTTACGCCTTTCGGGCGCAGATCAACCAGGACCATGTGACTGTCCGTACCACCCGAAACGATCCCGAGGCCACCGTCCTTCAGAACTCTTGCCAGGGCTTGGGCATTGGAGATGACCTGGCCGGCGTAATCGGCAAACTCAGGCCGCAGCGCTTCACCAAATGCCACGGCCTTGGCAGCAATGACACGCATCAGAGGGCCGCCCTGATTGCCGGGGAACACAGCGGAGTTCAGTTTCTTCGCCAGTTCGGCATCATTGGTCAGGATGACACCCCCGCGCGGCCCGCGCAGGGTCTTATGGGTCGTCGAGGTGACGATATGGGCGTGGGGTACCGGGTTTGGGTATTTGCCGCCTGCGATCAGACCGGCGTAGTGGGCCATGTCGACCATCAAATAGGCCCCGACCTCGTCGGCGATCTTGCGGAACCCGGCAAAGTCGATCTGGCGAGGATAGGCCGAGGCACCTGCGACGATCAACTTTGGCTTCGTCTCCAGAGCCTTTTCGCGGACCTTTTCCATGTCGATGAGATGTGTGTCGGCATCGACTTCATACGAGACCACATCGAACCATTTACCCGACATGGTCACCGGCGATCCGTGGGTGAGGTGCCCGCCATGGGCGAGCGACAGACCCATGATCCGATCTCCGGGCTGCAGAAGCGCAAGGAAGACCGCTTGATTGGCCTGCGCGCCGGAATGCGGCTGCACATTCGCGAATTCTGCTCCGAAGAGCTGCTTCAGCCGGTCGATGGCCACCTGCTCGACCTTGTCGACGAATTCGCAGCCGCCGTAGTAGCGTTTCCCTGGGTAGCCCTCGGCATATTTGTTTGTCAGCACCGATCCTTGCGCCGCCAGAACGTCCCGAGAAACGATGTTCTCCGAAGCGATCAGCTCGATCTGGGTCTTCTGCCGCTCAAGTTCTTCGGCGATGGCGCTGGCAACCGCCACGTCGGAAACGGTGGTTTGTGACAAACGGTCAAACATTGGATTTTCCTTTCAGGATAAGGCGATTTCTGCAGCAAGTTCCTTGCTGCCGATTTCAAACAGATGGCCGAGGTGCGGTGCGAAACTATTCCAGATGTCCATACGGAAGCGGTCCCCGGAATCGCGCCACAAGATCACCGTCGTTCCGTCGCAAACCGTCCTGCGACCCTCACCGACCGGGATGATCTCGATGTCGCGGGCGCAGCCGAGCGCCAGCAGCTCCACCGCTTTCGGGCCCTCGATCTCAAGCGTGATCTCACGCCCTGAAATATCGACAAGGCTGTGGGGATGCTCGACATGGATTGCGTCACAGGCGGCAATAAGCCCAGTCACCTCACCGACGGGGACGAGGATCGTCCATTCGTCGGGACCTAGCCGGATGACTTCGGTTTCGCCGGCGATGACGCGCCGGCCGATCCGATCAGGAAGCGTCAGACCGAGAGCCTTGTTCAGCGCCGCAGGGTCGCCGCGGGAGCGCAGCGACAACCGTCCCCGCTCCGGCAAGACTGCGACCCGTACGGCTCCGGTTTCGACCAGGACGCCGGGTGTCAGAGAAGAAATCTGCGTGCTCATCTTCATCTCCGGGTCAGATTTTCAGGCGGGTGTTTTCGGGATCGACAAACACGGTCCCGGCAATTTTCGCGGCAATGGTGCGGTCGGGCATCGGGATGTAGACCGTCTCTCCAATCCGGTCGTGGCCTCCCTCGACAAGCGCCAGCGCGATCGGCTGGCCGGCTGCGTCCGAATGATAGGAAGAGGTCACATGCCCCACCATCGTCATCGGAATTGCCTGCTTCGGGTCGAAGACGATCTGCGCTCCTTCTTCCAGCTTCGAGCGATCCTCGGTGAGAAGGCCGACAAGCTGCCTGCGGCCTTTGGCCACCAAATCCGGGCGCGCTAAGCCACGCTTGCCGACAAAATCCGGCTTGTTCTTGCCCACGGCCCAGCCCATACCCGCATCATAGGGCGTGACGGTGCCGTCAGTATCCTGACCAACGATGATGTAGCCCTTTTCGGCTCGCAGAACGTGCATCGTTTCGGTGCCATAGGCGGTGATGCCATATGACTGGCCTGCTTCCCAGAGCGTCTCCCATAGCCTGCGCCCGAGAGGCGCGGGCACGTTGACCTCGAAGCCGATCTCGCCGGTAAAGCTGACACGGAACAGTCGTGCAGGCATCCCGGCGACGGTGCATTCGACGCAGGACATATGCGGGAAGGCTTCCTCCGTCAGTTCGATCCCCTCGACCAGCGGCGCCAGCAGTTTGGCCGCATTCGGACCATTCAGCGCAACGGTCGACCATTGTTCGGTGGTCGAGGTCAGCCAGACGTTGAGGTCGGGCCATTCGGTTTGGAGGTAGTCTTCCATCATATTCATCACACGCGCCGCGCCGCCGGTGGTGGTTGTGACGTGGAAGCGATCCTCGGTCATGCGGCCGATGACACCATCGTCACGGATAAAACCGTCATCGCCCAAAAGCAGACCGTAGCGGCATCGCCCCGGCGCAAGCTTCGACCAGGGGTTGGTGTACATACGGTTCATGAATTCGACCGCATCGGGACCTGCGACCTCGATCTTGCCGAGAGTCGATGCATCGAAGATGCCGAGGCTTTTGCGCACGGCCCGGCATTCACGGCTCACGGCAGCGTCCATATCCTCGCCCGGCTTCGGAAAATACCAAGCGCGGCGCCACTGTCCGACCGGCTCGTAAACCGCGCCATTCGCTTCGGCCCACGAGTCGATCTGCGTTTTGCGGGTGACCTCGAAATGAACGCCGCGATGATAACCTGCAAAAGCTCCGAAGGTCGTCGGCGTATAGGGCGGACGGAAGGTGGTCAGACCGACCTCGGGCTGGCGTCTGCCGAGCGCATCGGCAGCGATGTTCAGACCGTTGATATTCGACATTTTTCCCTGATCGGTCGCCATGCCGTTGGTCGTGTAGCGCTTGACATGCTCGATGGATCGCATGCCCTCGCGGACGGCCAGACGCAGGTCCTTGGCGGTCACGTCGTTCTGGTAGTCGACGAAAGCCTTGGCCTTGCCCGGATTGCGATCGGTCGGCAGCTCCGTGTGTGACACGCCAGTGCCGGTCCGGTCATGATCTACGGCATAGCCGATCGACGCACCGGTTTTGCCGAGGGCGGCAGCGATCTCGCGACCGCGCTCGGCGCCATCTTTCAATGCCGCTTCGATGCCCCAGAGCCCTCGTCCGGCTCCAGCGATCACGCAATCCTCGCGGGTGAGCGCCGGCAGGAAGGTCGTGCGTTCGTCGTCCCATGCGATCTTGCCCTGGGTATGCGAAAAAGATGCAAGGAGGGCGTCCAGCCGCCCGACATCAGTACGGCATCGCATTTGATCCTGTGCCCCGAGTGGACCGTCTTGCCATCGACCCGGCTCACGCCGACCGAGTTGACGCGCAGACGCCCCGAAGTCGACGTTACCGTATGAGACAGCTTGACCGGAATTCCCAAGGCGCGGGCTTCATTCACCAGCTCCTCCCGTACGTTGTTACGGGTATCTACGATCGCCTGGACGCGGGCGCCCGCGCCGTGAAGATCGAAGGCTGCGTACCACGCGCTGTCATGGCTGGTGACGACGACAGGCATATTGCCGACCCTGACGCCATAGCGGTTCAGATAGGTTTGGGCCGCACCGGCCAGCATCACACCCGGACGGTCGTTGCCATGGAAGACCAGCGGCTTTTCAAGCGCACCCTGCGCCAGCACGACCTGGCGCGCCCGCACCCGCCACAGGCGTTCGCGTGGCGTATCTTTGGGCAGGGCCCCGAGGTGATCGGTCAAACGTTGGCACAAGCCGATCATGTTCTGGTGGTAATAGGCGATTGCTGTGGTCCGGGTCATGATTTTGACGCCCAGATCATCGAGAGCTTTCAACTCGGCAGCCAGCCAGTCCCATGCCGGGCGTCCGTCGATATGGGCCTGCGGCTCGGACAGAAGCGTACCGCCGGCTTCACCGTTTTCGTCCACGACGACGACCTTCAGGCCATCGACCGCCGCCGCGCGCGCTGCCGCCAGCCCCGCCGGTCCGGCGCCGACGATCAAGACGTCGCAATGCATGTTGCGAGACGCATAGGTGTCCGGATCCGTCTCCTTGGGAGACACGCCCAAACCGGCGGCCGCACGGATGAAGGGCTCATAGACCTTGTTCCAGAAACTCTTGGGCCACATGAACGTCTTGTAGTAGAAGCCTGCCGAAAACAGCATGTAGGCGGCGTCGTTGACCGCCCCCACGTCGAATTTCAAGCTGGGATACTTGTTCTGTGAGTTGGTTTCGAGCCCGTTCCAGATTTCCTGAACGGTAGCGCGGGTATTCGGCTCGAAGCGGCCGGGGCCGCGCCGCGTGCCGATCAGCGCATTGGGCTCCTCCGAACCCGCGGCAATAGGGCCGCGTGGACGGTGATATTTGAACGACCGCCCCATCAGATGAACGCCGTTCGCCAGCAGCGCGGAGGCTACCGTGTCGCCCTTTGCGCCGTGATAAGCCTTGCCGTCGAAGATGAAGACAACAGGACGTCCGGTGTCTACTCGGCCGCGACCCGAAACGCGATACTGGTTCATTTCAGCACCTCCGAACCGGCTGGCAGGCCGGGCAATGTAGCAAGATCGGGGCGCAGCTCGCCCGCTGCATAGGTTGTCAGGAACCGATCGCTGACCGTGTCGCGCACCGCGTTGAAAAACCGGCCGCAACCATGCAGGTGCCGCCAGCGTTCGTAGTGCGGGCCTTTGACGTTGGCGCGGATAAACAGAAACTCCTCCCACTGCTCGTCGGACTGTGACGAAGGATCGGACGCGCGAACGATGTGGGCCTGGCCGGCGTAGGTGAACTCCGCCTCGGGCAGGGTTTCATTGCAGTAAGGGCAACGGATCAGCAGCATCAGTTATGTCCTCAATGTGCTACGGCGGCGGCGGCGGCTTCGTCGATCAGGCGGCCGGAACGGAAGCGTTCAAGCGTGAAGGGCGCATTGATCGGATGCGGTTCGTTTTTCGCGATGGTCCAGGCGAAGGTGTGCGCCGCTCCCGGCGTGGCCTTGAAACCGCCGGTGCCCCAGCCGCAATTGACGTACAGCCCGGGAACCGGTGTCTTACCGAGAATAGCCGAGCGATCGGGTGTGACATCGACGATGCCGCCCCATTTTCGCAGCATCCGCATGCGGTTGAAGATGGGAAAGATCTCGACGATGGCGGCGATCGTATGCTCGATCAGCGGCAGTCCTCCACGTTGCGAGTAGGACATGTACTGATCGGTCCCCGATCCAATGACCAGTTCGCCTTTGTCTGACTGGCTGATATAGGCATGGACCGCATTCGACATCACCACGCACGGGAAAATTGGCTTGATCGGCTCGGAAACCAATGCCTGCAGCGGATAGCTCTCCAGCGGCAACCGCACCCCAGCGGTTTCCATGACGACCGAGGTATGGCCGGCCGCCGAGACCGCAACCTTTTTTGCCTTGATAAATCCCTTGGCCGTTTCGACGCCGGCGACCGAACCGTCGGCGTTGCGGCGGATCCCGGTGACCGGGCAGTTCTCGATGATATCAACGCCTCTCGCCGCTGCACCGCGCGCATATCCCCAGGCGACGGCGTCGTGACGGGCTGTGCCAGCCCTCTCTTGAAGGGCGGCGCCCATCACCGGGTAGCGGGCGTTGGGTGACAGATCCAGGGGAGGGCAATATTCCTTGGCCTCTTCCTTGGTCAGCCATCGGTTGTCGACACCGTTCAGCCGATTTGCATGAATATGCCGCTTGAAGCTCTGAACGTCATGCACGGTATGAGCCAGCATGAGGCAGCCTCGACGCGAATACATGACGTTGTAGTTGAGCTCCTGGCTCAGCCCTTCCCAAAGATCAACCGCGTGATCGTAAAGGCGCGCACTCTCGTCATAAAGATAGTTGGAACGGATGATCGTCGTATTGCGACCGGTGTTACCACCGCCAAGCCAGCCCTTGTCGATGACGGCGACGTTGGTAATGCCGTGCTGGCTGGCAAGGTAATAAGCGGCCCCCAGGCCGTGGCCGCCGGCGCCGACGATGACAACGTCATATTCGGCTTTTGGCTCTTTCTGCGGCCATTGCTCATCCCAGTGCTTATGCCCGGTCAGTGCATGCCGCAAGAGATTGAGTGCGTTGAAGCGCGTCATGGCGTGCCTGCTTGTTGGAGATATGGTGGCCTGGAACGTAGAGAGATTTCACGACGCACGTCTGGACAATTGCGTCGCTTTGATTGAATATTTGCGCATGATCGCGCCTCGCACCAAAAAGCGCCTGAGTGTCGCTTTTCTTCTTGCCGACCGGTTCACGCTCTCGGCCTTCGCGAATTTTGTCGATGTGCTTCGCCTCGCCGCCGACGAGGCTGACCGCTCCCGGCCTATTCTATGCGAATGGACCGTTCTGTCGGACGACATGAACAGCGTGCAGTCGAGTTGCGGCGTCAAGGTGCAACCGGATACGCGTCTTAAACATGCGGAACGATATGATTACATCGTGGTCGTTGGCGGGCTGATCGGCGACAAGAGCGCGCTCACAGCCGAGGCAATCCGTTTTCTGAAGAGCTCCGCCGAAATCGGCGTCCCGATCATTGGGTTGTGCACAGGCGTCTTCATCCTGCATGAGGCAGGATTGCTCGACGGTTATCGATGCTGCGTCAGCTGGTTTCATCATCAGGATTTTCTTGACCGATTCAGCGCAGAGCAATTGGTCGCCGACCAGATTTTCGTCATCGACCGCGATCGGCTCACATGTTCTGGAGGTCACGGGGCAGCCCATCTGGCGGCTTTCCTGGTTGAGCGGCACGTGGGCCAGTCTGCCGCCATTAAAAGCCTGAACATCATGATGATCGACAACGCGTTAAGCGGAGAAAAGCCGCAGCCGGGTCAACAAACAAGGCGCATAGCGAGCGATCCGCTGGTGAAGAAAACAATCCTGCGCATGCAGCAAAATATCGAAGTACCGAAGACGGTCATCGACCTGGCGGACGAGCTTGGCGTCGGACGACGGGGGCTCGAGCGGCGGTTCCTGACGGATCTGAAGATCAGTCCGGCCAAGGTCTATCTCGAACTCCGGCTGGATCGAGTGCTTTCGCTTTTGCGCACCACGGACTGGACGATCACGCAGATTGCCATGGCCACAGGGTTCTGTGACGCGCCACACCTGTCCCGGGCCCTGAGTGCTGAGCATGGGTTCACGCCGGGGGAATATCGCAAGGCGCAAGGCGGGCGCTCGACCAGCGCCGAGGAATTCGCCGTCGGCGTTCTTCTCCCGAAATCCTGATCCAGAGACTTCGCTCCCGACCATGGGAAAGCCAAAGCCAGCTATGCCGTTCCAATCGGTCGCTGGCGAAAACGGCATGAACGCGTCGATGCACATCACCACATTCGCGCGCAAAAACCGACGTCCGTAGGGCATTTCGGTCGCTCTAACGCGGCGAGAAAGGAGTGTATTTTCTTATAACAATCACTGTATACTCAGTTTATACATTTTTATTGACTCATGTCTCGGCCCATGCAAACCTGACTTTACTGGCGCAGATCATGTGATCTGCCCGACACGGCGATGTGCAGGAGGTTTACGTGAGAAGCGGCAAAAACGATCTATACGACGATCTCAAGCGGCAGATACTGACGATGGAGCTCGACCCCGATCAGGATCTGGACGAGGTAGGCTTGAGCGAGCAGTACGGGCTTTCGCGCACGCCGGTTCGGGAAATCTTCCGACGTCTCGAAGGCGAGGGCTACGTCGACATCCGGGCGAACCGCGGCGCGCGCGTCATCCCGATGAACCACCAGACGCTCAGGCACTTCTTTCTGGTCGCGCCGATGATCTACGCAGCGATCGGTCGCCTCGCCGTCCAGAACTTCAAGCCGAAGCAGCTCGGAAACCTTAAGGACACGCAGGAACGCTTCCGCACGGCAAGTGTGTCCGGCGACGCTCTCGCGATGGTGCTGGAGAACAACCGGTTCCACGAGATCATCGGCGAGATGTCGGCCAACGCCTATCTGCAGCCGAGCCTCGGCCGCCTGCTCATCGACCACGCGCGGATCGGCCACACCTTCTTCCGGCCGCGCAACGACGACATGCGCCAGCGGCTGCAATTGGCGGTCGAACATCACGACGGCTTCATCTCCGCCATCGGTGCCCACGATGAGGACGCGGTCGTCGACCTGGTGTTCGAACATTGGGAATTGTCGCGGGAGAACATGGAGATGTTCATTGCGCCACAGGGAATGAAGGCTGACGCACTCGTCGAAGTGCCCGCCGCAGCGATGGAGAAATCGTCTTGAAATTCGAAGGTATCTACACTCCGGCGGTGACCCCGCTAAATCCTGGTGGGCAAATAGACAGGCCAGCATTCGCCGCTGTACTGGAATCGCTGATCGAAGCGAAGGTCCATGGCATCATCGTTGGCGGTTCGACCGGCGAATATTATGCGCAGAGCGCCCAGGAGCGTTTTGAGCTGGCCGCCTATGCCAAGGATGTCATCGGCTCACGCCTGCCGCTCATCATCGGAACGGGTGCGACGCGGACGGAGGACTCCGCCGAATACGCCAAGGCCGCGAAGGAAATCGGCGCCGATGCTATCCTGGTGTCCTCCCCTCCGTATGCGCTGCCCACAGAGCGCGAGAATGCCGTTCACGCGCTCACCATCGACCGTGCAGCCAACATGCCGATCATGCTCTACAACTATCCGGCCCGCATGGGCGTCGTGATGGGCGAAGAATATTTCGCCCGTGTGGGCAAATCGAAGAACGTCGTCGCCATTAAGGAAAGCTCCGGCGACATGGCCAATCTCCATTTGCTGGCCCGCAAGTTCCCGCACATCTCGCTGTCCTGCGGCTGGGACGACCAGGCGCTCGAATTCTTCGCCTGGGGGGCAAAGAGCTGGGTCTGCGCCGGCTCGAACTTCCTTCCGCGTGAACACGTGGCTCTCTACGAAGCCTGCGTGAACGAGAAGAATTTCGACAAGGGCCGCGCCATCATGACCGCGATGCTGCCGCTGATGGATTTCCTCGAATGCGGGAAGTTCGTCCAGTCGATCAAGCACGGTTGCGAACTGATCGGTCTCAGCACGGGGCCGGTTCGCGCGCCGCTTCGCCCGCTCAATTCGGAAGAAAAAAGAACCCTCCAGACTGTCGTTACCACCTTGAAGCGCACGGTCGCCCAGATCACGTCGGGAGCAAATCATGCATGAACCTTTGACAGCCGCCGAATACAGGGCAATTGCCGCAAGCCTCCAACTGGCCACCAACGCCTTCATCGATGGCGCCTTCCGTCCGGCGAATTCGGGAAAGACGTTCAAAACAACCAATCCTGCGACCGGCGACCTCCTGGCCGAAATCGCAGCCTGTGACGCAAGCGATGTGGATGATGCTGTCGCCAAAGCCAGGCAGTCCTTCGACGATGGCCGCTGGCACCTTCAGTCTCCCGGCGAGAGGAAAGCCGTTCTCCTCAGATTCGCCAAGCTCCTTGAAGAAAATCGCCATGAGCTCGCCGTCATGGAGAGCATCGACAGCGGTAAGCCGGTTCGCGAATGCCAGACCGTCGATATTCCGGATACCATCCACACCATTCGTTGGCACGCCGAACTGATCGACAAGCTCTACGACAACACCAATCCTGTGGGACCAAATGCGTTGACCATGGTGGTGCGCGAGCCCATCGGCGTCGTCGGCTGCGTTCTACCCTGGAACTTTCCCCTGCTGATGCTGGCCTGGAAGATCGGTCCGGCGCTTGCAGCGGGCTGCTCGGTGATCATCAAGCCAGCCCAGGAAACCACGCTGACGACGCTTCGTGTCGCCGAGCTTGCCCATGAGGCGGGTATTCCGGCTGGCGTTCTCAACGTCGTCACGGGAAGCGGCAAGGATGTCGGCGAACCGCTCGGCATGCACATGGACGTCGATATGGTGGCCTTCACCGGATCGACGCCGACCGGCCGGCGTTTCCTGCGATATGCAGCAGACAGCAATCTTAAGAAAGTCGTCCTCGAATGCGGCGGTAAAAACCCGGCGGTCGTGCTGGACGACGCCGAAGACCTGGATCTCGTTGCCGAACAGGTGGTCAACGGTGCCTTCTGGAACATGGGCGAGAATTGCTCGGCGACATCGCGGCTTATCGTCCACTCCAAGATCAAGGACGAACTGCTCGAGCGCATCGGTGCCTATATGCGCGAATGGAGGACGGGCGACCCGCTCGACCCTGACAACCGCATCGGCGCACTGGTCAGCAAAAATCACTTCGAGAAGGTGAAGTCGTTCCTCGACGACGCAAAGGCGGAAAAGCTGGAGATCGCTCATGGGGGAGAAACGCAGAAGGGCATCTTCATCGAGCCGACGGTGGTTGATGGCATCACGCCGCAGAGCCGGCTTTTCAGGGAAGAGATTTTCGGACCCATCCTGTCGGTCACCACCTTCAATTCCCTCGACGAGGCCGTGGCGCTCGCCAACGACACGAATTATGGCCTGACGGCATCGGTCTACACCGGCAGCCTGCGCAAGGCGATCAGGCTCTCGCGCGAAATCCGCGCTGGACTGGTCACCGTCAATTGCTTCGGCGAGGGTGACGCGACCACCCCGTTCGGCGGTTACAAGGAGTCGGGTTTCGGCGGACGCGACAAGTCGATCTTTGCCCACGACAACTATTGCGAACTGAAGACGATCTGGATCGACATCTCGGAACGCTCGGTGGACGAGACGATCCGATGATCACCAAGTCCGTCAAACGCTTGCCGGTCGAAAACGGCATCTCGGGTTGGGAGGCGATCAGTCGACGTTCGTTTCCGATCCGAAGCCTCGATGGCAACGTGACCGCGGACTGGCTGATCGTCGGCGCGGGCTTTGCGGGCCTTTCCGCCGCCCGTCGTCTGCTCGAACTGCGTCCGGACGACAAGATTGTCATTTTGGACGCGAGCGAATTGGGGAAGGGGACGTCGGGTCGCAATTCCGGCTTCATGATCGACGTCCCGCACACCCTTTCATCCAGTGAATATTCGAGCGGCGGCTTGAACGCCACTCGTTTGGAGATGGAGCAGAACCGTTCCGCGATAGCCTTCGCCAAACAGGCGGCGGAAGAATACGGAATGTCTCGCGAGACGTTTGATCCGGCCGGAAAGATCAACGCTGCGGCCACGGCGAGGGGCCTGAAGCTGAACCAGAGCTTCGGAGAATCGCTGACCGGTGCAGGCGAAAAGCACAGCTATCTCGACGCCGCGGATATGCGCGAGATCACCGGAACGGAATTCTATCGCGGTGGAATCTATACGCCGGGGGCGGTGCTGATCCAGCCCGCCGATTACATCCGGAGCTTCGCCCAAGGGCTCTCCGGCAGGGTGGATATCTTCGAGCGCTCTCCCGTCACGTCGTTGAAGCGGGAAAACGGGACCTGGATTGCAACGTCCCCTTGCGGCAAGGTCGTCGCCCCGAAGGTTATCCTGGGCGTCAACGGACATATCGACGACTTCGGCCATTATCGCGGTCGTCTGATGCATATCTTCGCCTATGCCTCGATGACTGCCCCTTTCTCCGACGACGACATCGGCCGCAAGGCGTCGGGACGGGAGAGATGGGCATTGCTTCCGGCGGATGCGATGGGAGCTACGGTCCGTAAGATCTCCTCTTCAGGCCAGTCCCGGATCGTGATCCGGACCAAGTATACTTACGAAACGAAGGTGGCCGTGACCGAACGGCGGATGGCGAAGATGGCCAAGGCCCATCGGGCTTCGCTCGATGCGCGCTTTCCCGCCCTCGAGGGCATACCGTTCGAACATAGCTGGGCCGGGCGCCTTTGCCTGAGCCTGAACCACGTGCCCGCCTTCGGCGAGATCGAAGAAGGGCTTTACTCCGCCTGCTGCGAAAACGGGCTGGGTACCGTGAAGAGCACGCTCGCCGGCATGATGGCGGCGGAACTGGCGACCGGGACCACGTCCCGGCATCTCGAACAATACATGGATCACCCCGAGCCGTCCCGGCTTCCACCCGAGCCCATCGCATGGCTGGGCATCAATTCGGTGATCCGTTTGCAGGAATTGCGTGCAGGCCGCGAGGGATGATCCCTTGCCGCGCAATCTGAAGACTGAGGCGACCCGCCGGTTTTCAACGAGAATGGGAACGTAAGAAGAGGAAAACAACAATGAAGGCTTTGTGGAAAGCGCTCTGCGCTGCGGCAATGGTCGGGATGACCATGACGTCCGCTCAGGCGGAGGAAAAAAGCATCACGATCGGAACGATGTCGTGGGAGGATCTCACGCCGATCACCGGCATTACCAAGAAGGTTCTGGAAGACAAGGGCTACACCGTCAAGGTCGTGCCGTTCTCCGAGTGGGGCATCGCCTATGCTGCTCTGACCAAGGGCGACATCCAGATGCTCGCCTCGCAGACGGACTACGTCGCCCAGGATTACTGGGACAAGAACAAGAACCGCCTCGAGAAAATCTCCCCGGTTTCGCATGGCTTGTTCCAGGGCGTCGCCGTGCCGAAATACGTGCCGATCGACTCCATGGAGCAACTCAACGAAAACGCCGACAAATTTGGCGGCAAGATCGTCGGCATCGAGCCCGGTTCCGGTCTAATGCGCGACACCAGCAACTCGGTCAAGGAATATGACCTCAAGCTCCAGCTGGTCGAAGGCAGCACAGCTGCCATGACTGCCGCACTCAAGTCGGCGGTCGACCGCAAGGAATGGATCGCCGTCACCATCTGGGAACCGTCCTGGATGATGCAGAAATACGACGTCAAGTTCCTCCAGGACCCCAAGGGTGTCTTCCCGCCGCCGCAGAGCTACTACTGGATCGGCAAGAAAGGCTTCTCTGCCGACTATCCGCATGCGCGTGAAGTCATCGCCAGCATTTACGTTCCGCTTGCCGATATCACTGCCATGAACAGCGCAGTCAACGACGGCAAGACCATGGATGAGGCCATTGCAGCGTGGACCGAAAGCCACGCCGATCTCATCAAGCGCTGGGAAAACATCAAGAGCGAGTGACGCCAACCGCGGGTCGCCACGGTCGGCGGCCCGCATCCTCTACCATGGACGAGCAACAGGCCAGCATCAGACCGGCCCGCGGGGAACGAAATGAACACTGCGATGAATGACTCCAACGAAGTATTGGTCGACTGCCAGAACGTCTGGAAAATCTTCGGCGGCCGGGCGTCGGCGGCCGTCAAGGCCGTCTCCGATCGAGGATTGTCCAAGACCCAAATCCTGCAAGAGTTCGACTGCGTGGTCGGGGTGTCCGGTGCCAGTTTGCAGGTCCGACGTGGCGAAATCTTCTGCATCATGGGGCTTTCGGGCAGCGGCAAGTCGACGCTTATTCGCCTTCTCAACCGCCTTATCGAGCCGAGTCTCGGCAAGATCACGGTGAAAGGCAAGGAGATCGCCAAGCTCAATCCCGCCGAACTCCGTGACATGCGAGCACGTAACATCGGCATGGTCTTCCAGAGCGTAGCGCTCCTTCCCAACAGAACGGTCGTCGAGAATGCAGCATTCGGTCTTGAGGTTCGCGGAGTTCCCAAAGTTGAACGTGAGAAGACGGCACGGGCCGCACTCGACAAGGTAGGTCTCTCTGACTGGACTTCTCGGTATCCATCCGAGCTGTCAGGCGGCATGCAGCAACGTGTCGGTCTTGCGCGCGCGCTTGCTGCCGATCCTGAAATCATCTTGATGGACGAACCCTTCAGCGCTCTCGACCCGCTCATCCGCCGGCAGCTCCAGGATGAATTCAGACAGCTGACGAAGTCGCTCGGCAAGTCGGCAGTCTTCATCACCCACGACCTCGAAGAAGCCATTCGCATCGGTGACCGGATTGCAATCATGAAGGACGGCGTGATCGTGCAGGTCGGCACGGCCGAGGAAATCGTCACGAAACCGGCGGACGATTACGTTTCCGATTTCGTCGCGGGCATTTCCCGGATCCACCTGGTAAAGGCGCATTCGGTGATGTTTCCCGTCGCCGAGTTCAAAGCCGCGCAGCCGCACTGCGACGTCGAAACGCTTCTCAGGACCTCACCCGAGGCCGATATCGGCGAACTCATCGATCTCACCATGCAGTCCGACCGTGACGCCGTGGCAGTCGTCGAGAACGGAACCGTTATCGGTGTCGTCACCACCCGCGGCTTGCTCCGCGGCGTAGCCGGAGCGCCTCTCGGAGAGATGCCAGCTTAAGGGAGAAGGCGAATGGACACCTCGGTCATAACGGATACTTTCGATACCTGGACGGATGATGCTCTCAGCTGGATCAGCGACAACGGCGAGTGGCTGTTCGAGTTCCTGCGGTCGGTCCTCGAAGGCACCTATGCAGGCATTCTCTGGCTGCTTCAACTGCCGCCTTTCTACGTTGTCGCGATCATCGTGGCGCTACTGAGCTGGCGGCTGATAAATTTGACATCCGGCATTCTCGCTGGCATCGCGATCATGGTCTGCGCGATCATGGGGCTGTGGACCGAAACCATGAGCACCCTGGCGCTCGTGGCAACAGCGACCATCCTCGCCCTTGCCGTCGGCATCCCCATCGGCATCGTCGCGGGCTTCGTCAAATCCTTCGACAGGTTCCTCGAGCCGATGCTCGACCTGATCCAGACGCTGCCGCCCTATATCTATCTGCTTCCCGCAATCGCGCTGCTGGGTTATGGCCCTGCGACGGCACTTGTGGCCACCGTCATCGTTGCGATGCCGCCGGCGATCCGCCTTACGTCGCTTGGTATCCGCATGACGCCGCGCGAGTTCATCGAGCTTGGACAGGCGAGTGGCCTGACACCGTGGCAGATGTTTACCAAGATCAGACTGCCATTCGCCATCCCGAGTGTGATGGCCGGCATAAACCAGAGCCTGATGATGGCCTTCGGCATGGTCGTGATCGCCGGCATCGTCGGCTCCGGCGGCTTGGGCGAGACGATCTACGGGGCGGTTCGCACGCTTGATATCGCTACCTCTATAAACGCTGCGATTGCCATCGTCATCCTGACCATGGTTCTCGACAGACTCACGCAAAGCGCTGCGCGTCATGCGAAGGCAGGTGTAAGATGAACGCTGATCTTTTCCGGTTCTCGCCCGGCGCCTACCTCGCTCCGGTGGTCGATTGGCTCAACACCAATTTTCACCCCTTCTTTGATGCCGTGACGAAGTTCATCGAGGCTGTGCTCGGCGGAATTGAAGCTGTCCTGCTTTATCCGCCGGCTTACGCGGTGATCCTCGTGGTCGTGCTTCTTGCAGCATTCCTCATCAACCTCAGGGTTTCGATCGTGGCGGCTGTCGCACTCATCTTCTGCTTCTTGACGGGGCTCTGGATTGCGTCGATGCAGACGCTGGCTCTGGTTACCGTCGCGGTCATCATTTCGGTGGCAATCGCCTTTCCGCTCGGCGTGATCGCGTCGCGTTATAGAAAATTCGAAGCCGCCATCCGGCCGGTGCTCGATATCATGCAAACCGTGCCGCCATGGGTCTATCTCATCCCCGCCGTCATGATCTTCAGTCTGGGCCGTGTCCCGGCGATCATCGCCACCATCGTCTATGGTGTTCCGCCAATGCTGCGTCTGACGACGCTGGCGTTCAAACAGGTTCCCAAGGATCTTCTGGAACTCGGCCAGGCCACTGGTGCTCCGCCCCGGGCGATCCTGTTCAAGATCGAAATCCCTTCCGCCACACCGACGCTTCTGGTCGGCCTCAACCAGTGCATCCTCCTCTCCCTTGCAATGGTCGTGCTGGCCGGACTTGTCGGAGCAGGGGGCCTCGGTGCCGAAGTCACCCGCGGGCTGACGCGCATGGAAATGGGGTTGGGTCTGAGGGCAGGACTGGCCATCGTCGCGGTCGCTATCCTTCTCGACCGCCTGTCGAAGGGCGCCTTGCAGGGCTGCCGCAATCTTGGCGTGTAAGGCCTGATCGAAAGGAAAACTCATGCGTCGCAGCTTCTTTTGTATCGACTCCCATACTTGCGGCAATCCCGTGCGGCTGGTCGCAGGCGGCGGCCCGATGCTGCCGCATCTCCCGATCGCCGAGCGCCGCGAGCTTTTCGTCCGCGACCATGATTGGGTTCGCCAAGCCTTGATGTTCGAGCCCCGCGGCCATGACATCATGTCGGGCGCGATCATCTATCCCGCCTACCGCGAGGATTGTGATTTCGCGGTGATCTTCATCGAGGTCAGCGGTTGCTTACCAATGTGCGGGGCGGGCACTATCGGACTTGTCACCGCCGCAATCGAGGAGGGGCTGGTGACGCCTCGCATCCCAGGTCGGCTGTCCATCGAGACGCCGGCGGGAAGGGTCGATATTTCCTACGACAAGCCTGGCGAATTTGTCGAATCCGTCCGTATGTTCAACGTCGCGAGCTATCTCCATGCGGCGGATGTCGAAGTCGATGTCGCGGGTCTGGGAAAGCTGGTGGTCGACATTGCCTATGGCGGCAATTTTTATGCGGTCGTCGAGCCGCAGGACGCCTGGCCGGGCCTTGATGGCATGACGGCTGCAGATATCGTCGATCTCAGCCGCAAGCTGCGCGACGCGCTGGCCACGATCTGCGATCCGGTGCACCCCGAAGACGAGAGAATACGCGGGCTCCATCATGCTCTTTGGTGCGACAATGTGAGTGGGCCGGATGCCGACGGACGCGGCGCGGTCTTCTACGGCGACAAGGCGATCGACCGCTCGCCGGGCGGCACCGGAACATCGGCGCGCATGGCGCAGCTACACGGCAAAGGGCGGCTGCGTCCCGGAGACACGTTCCGCCAGCAGAGCCTGATTGGCACTGTGGTTGAAGGCCGCGTCGAGGCAGAGATCATGGTCGGTCCGTTCAAGGGCATCAAGCCAAGCGTCGGCGGTTGGGCACGGATCATCGGCCACAACACGATATTCGTCGATGACCGCGATCCGCTGGCGCACGGTTTCCAGATAGTTTGATTGGACGCAAGTATCGGGTGGCATAATCGGTGATGCAGGCTGGCCCGGATCTGCCGTACCCAAAGCGCTGATCGGTCGCGCTATCCAAACGTCGCGAATGGCGCCGGACGGGGCGCTTTGAGTTCTTCTTCCGGGCAAGGCCGCTCCTACAATGCCTTGCCCACCTTCCTTTCAATCCGATAGGCAGATCATGACAAATATCGAGCAGATGCAGGAACAGCGACTTGAAGCGCTCCGACTGACGAAGTCGGGATCACCGAAGCTGCCGTCCAATCCGTTTTTCGGCGTCGGTCCGATCACGGATGCGACCACCGACGAAGTGGATAGCCGCCTGCGGCGCATCGCTTTCGATACATGGATCGAGAAGACCTATCGCAAGTTCGACGACAAGGGCAACGATATCGGCGGCTTCACCACCGCCGAAATTACCCGCAGCATGCACCGCGGCTACCCGGCGGATAAAATTCTGACCGACATGATGCGGGCGATCCACCGCTATTTCCACTTCCCGAAGGCGAACCGGATGGCTGTGGGACTCGGCGGCGGTCACAGTGGCTATACCGTCTGCGTCCAGCACCTGATGAACGCCAACGACGCCTCGCAGCGCGTCTACGTCGATACGCCGCGCCCGGAAAGCGATCCGGCCCGCGCGGCAGGCTTCTTCCGTCAGTCCTGGGCCACACAGCTGATCGAGATGCAGCGCTTCGCCGAAAAGGGCTGCGAAAGCCGCATTCATTTTGCCGCCTCCGAGGGTGTGATTCCGACGGCCGCCGAGCTTTCCGCTCTCGGCGTGTCGATCTTCGTCGGCGTCGGCCACGAGACGACCGGCGCCAATGCCTATACCAGCCGTGAGATCCACGAGCTGCTGAACTGGATCGATGGCGATCCGGCAAATCGTCATGCAGTGTTCGACGCGACGTCGATGCTGGGCGCCATGCCTTGGGAGCCCGAGCTGGTCGATGCCGTGATGGCGAAATGCTGCTTGTTCATGCCGTTCCAGAAGGCGATCGGCGGGGTGTCGGGGTATTTCGTCGCCTCCTTCACACCGCATGCTTTGGCGCTCGTTGAGAAAAACCAGCAGGATCCGTCATGGGCGATCCCGCGCCAGCTCAAGATCGCGCCGCCGATCGATGCCCGGCAGCCGCTTTCAGCCAAGCGATCCGTGGATGCCGGACCGTTTTACGATGCAGCGGAAGACCGCATGCTCGGCGGCGTCATCAATACCTACAGCGCGCTTGCCTTTGCCGAAACCACCTTCGGCCTCCTGCAGTCCGAGGCGCGGGTCGGCTCGGTGGTCGAGCTCAACAAGCGGTCTGCGGCCAATCGGGCGGTGATCGACGGCTGGGTCGAGTCGCAGCCGCTGTTTTCGCTCACCGTCACCGATGCCGAGCGGCGCGGTGCGGCAGTGACGCTGCTAAAGGTTGAGGACGCCGGCATTACCGATCCTGCGATCCATGCCCGCATTATCGCACGTTCGAAGCAACTGCTCGGCTATGAGGGCTTTACCCATCCGAACGGCGCGTTCGAGCCCGGCCTCGACGCCGCGCGTTACGTCAACGCATTCCCGGGAACGCCCGGCGACTACCGCGCCTGGGTCGGCGGCATCCGCGAGCCGGCCGATATCGTCGCGCTGCTGGAGAACCTGCAATATGCCTATCTGCGCGCCAAGATCGTCGTGATCGAGGAGGAACTGGCAAAGCAGGGCGTCACGTTCGCGGCGCCTGTGAAGGCCGGCGCGATGGTCCGCAAGGACGATCCCGAACACGCCTATACGGTGCTGATCGCCGATCTGGTCGGCCTGCGCCTCGGCGCCGATGGGGAGCCCGACGACAGCGAGATCAGGACCTATGTCGAGGAAAAGGGCGGCGTCTTCCATACCGGCCCGATCGACGACAGGGCGGCGCTGGAAAAGGGCCGCATCCATTTCTTCTACCAGCCAAATCTCAGCACCGAGGCCGAAATCCTGCCGCAGACGGACAAGGGCCAGTATGACGCGCTGATCGCGGCGGCGACCTTCATCCCGAAGGCCTCCGTCTTCTCGTTCGGCGGCGTGCGCATCGGCGCGGGTACCGGCAATATGGGCTCGGCCTCCTGGGGCGGCGGCAACGGCGAGGGCGGCGAGGCGCCATTGATGAACACGCCCGGCATCAACAGCCGGGCGACCGCCCAGATGGCGATGAAGGCGATCCTCAAGGTTGTTCCCGACCTGCCCGTCGACAGGCTGCACCGGATGGTCGCCAACGGCGACTTTGATACCGGGCGCCAGCTCAAGGACTTCCCGACCGCCAAGCTGGAGGGCCGGAAAATCGCCATTCTCGGCTACGGCAATATCGGTCGCGAAGTCGCCAAGCTCGCCAAGGCTTTCGGCATGAAGGTGGTGATCTACGCGCGCCAGCATCACCAGCGCTGGATCGAGTCGGAAGGCTTCGATTACGCCGCAAGTCCGGTTGAAGCGGCAACCGCCGCCGACGTGCTCTCCGTCCATATCGGTCTCGGCCGGCTGGATGCTGCGACAGGCGTTTACTCCAACGCAGGGGTGGTCGACACACAGGTTCTCGGCACGATGAACGATGGTGCGGTGCTGGTCAACTACGACCGGGGCGAGGTCGTCGATGCAGCGGCGCTCGACCGGGCGCTGTCATCAGGAAAGATTGCCCATGCGGCAATCGACGCGGATCTCTTCAAGGATGCAGAGACCGGCAAGCTCAGCGGACCGATGGTTCCCTATCTGCCGCTCGAAGAGCGCCATAAGGGCAAGCTGGAACTGCTGCCGCACGCCGCCGCCGATACCGACCATCCTTCTCGGGTGACCGGCGCCAAGCAGGCGGTCGATCAGATCTTCGATGTCATCCGCTTCAAGTCGGTCACCAATCTGAAGGGTGATCTGCCGGACGGGTACGTCTCGGCAGGCGGCCGCACACCGGCCGGAATCGGCAGGGTGACGAAGCGGGTGGTCAGCGAGATCAGCGGCAATTCGGAACTGCTGGACGAATTGCGGCGGACCTCGGAAAAGGTCGCGGCGATCGTCGGCGCGCTCTCCGTTGTCTCCGACCCGAGCCACCGCGACCGGATCGTCGATCGCTATACCGGTCTGCTGGCCGAAAATGCCGGCCGGCAGCGGGCGCTTCTCGAACAGCTTGGTCTCTACGGGCCGGCGGCGGAGTAAGCCGCGGTCATGCCCGGTGTGCGCCGCTCTTTTTCTGACCGAGCCGGCCGGCTATCTCATCCGGATCCCCCATGACGGCTAGTCTGAAGACGATGGTCGCACCTTAGAGCATTCCGTGACTCGGAGAAAAACGGAACCGATCTAGTTGCGGCCCCGGCTCCCGGCGCGACATGGACCGAAGCCGAAGGTCTTCCCATATGCAGGCAACGCGGCATCGACGGCACATTCAACAGCGTTGAGCCTTGACGGACCCAGATGCGATGCCTCAGCGAGACCGTTACTGCATGTACCAGCCATGGCTGACGACCAGTGACTGGCCGGTGAGAGCATTGGTCTCGAAATCGGCAAACAGCAGCGCCACTTCGGCGACATCGTCGACCGTGGTAAACTGTGCATCCACCGTGCCGCCGAGCATTACCTTCTTGATGACCTCGTCTTCGGAAATTCCGAGTTCCTTTGCCTGTTCCGGAATTTGCTTGTCGACGAGCGGCGTCCGGACGAAGCCGGGACAGATGACGTTGGCGCGCACGCCATCCGGTCCGCCTTCCTTGGCGACCACGCGAGCAAGGCCGAGCAAGCCGTGCTTGGCGGTGACGTAGGCCGATTTCAGCGGCGAAGCCTCATGCGAATGCACCGAGCCCATATAGATGATCGCGCCGCCCTTCTGCGCCTTCATATGTGGAACGCAAGCCTTGGTGGTGAGGAACGCGCCATCGAGATGGATGGCGAGCATCTTCTTCCAGTCGGAAAAGGCGTAGTCCTCGATCTTGTTGACGATCTGGATGCCGGCATTGGAGACGAGCACGTCCACCCGGCCCCACTTGGTTACGACGGCGGCGACGCCGGCATTCACGGCTTCCTCGCTCGTCACGTCCATCGCAAGACCGATCGCCTCGCCCGGGCCCGCAGCCGTCAAGTCCTTGGCCGCCGCTTCCGCCGCCTCGAGCTTCAGGTCGGCGATGACGACCTTGGCACCTTCTGAAACGTATTTTTTGGCGATCGCCAGTCCGATACCGCTGGCCGAGCCGGTGACGATGCAGACCTTGTCCCTGAGCTTCATGGTTCGACTCCTTATTTTGCAAGATAATCATGGACCACTTCGCCGAGGCCCAGCGTCAGGTCCGAGAGAATATGGACGGCGGATTTGACCTCAAGCACCGGCAGATCGGCGACCGGCGCCAGCGCGTGCGGAAACAGCGCCAGGGCGCCCGGTCCTTCCCACGCGCCCTTCACCGTCAGATCCTCCAGATAGTAGCGCACCAGTTCGCAGATGCGCGGTGTGCAATCGACATGTGGAATAATCTTCAGCATGAAATTCGGCTGCTTCAGGCTTTCGAGGATTTTCGCCTCGTCGAGTGACCGATGCTTGAAGCCCATCGTTGCGGTGGCGACGCGCTGACCGCCATAGTCGAGCGTGCCGACCAGCGCATCCTTGACGGATGTCAGCGATGGCTCGGCCAGTTTCTTCGGAAAGCCCCAGATTTCGCGTCCGCCGGCGATCGGCGCGTCGTCGTTGAGATACATGGAATGCACGTAACCGCCATGGACCCCTTGATAGGACACCGGGATGACCTGGCCGGATTCGGTATAGTCGCCAAAGCCGGTCGAGTCCGGCATGCGGATGAATTCGTATTTCACCAGCGGCTCATCGTACTGCAGCGGTTCGGGCACGACCCGGCGCAGGGCCTCCGGATCGGTGCGATAGGTGATGATCATATATTCGCGATTGACGAACCGGTAAGGCCCTGGCGGATAGGATGGACTGGTCAGCGGCATGGCAAAGGCATTGCGAACGACATCTTCAATTTTCATGGTTTTTTCCCACGCAGGCGTTGCTCGGCAAGGTCGAAAATCCGTATCCCATTGGTCGGACGCGTTCGGTCGAGCCAATCTGGATGGTTCAGCGTCTCGACCACATCGTCATGGCCGGCCTTCCAGTGTTCCTCCACGGAGAGCCGCGAAAACTCATAGTCCTTAGATCCGGTTTCATACGCGGCATGCCGATAGATCAGGTGCACCATGGTGACGGCGCAATCATTGCCGATCTTTTCAAGGAGCCTCGCATCAGGATCGTCCTTCAGCTCAGGCGGCAGCTTTTCAGTCAGCCTCTTGGCCGCCATGCGCACCGACTGAAGCTTGCGGAACTGGTCGGTGTTGAGCCGCGTGCGGCTGGAAAAACGGATTTCCTTCTCGCGGGCATCGACGTCAAAGACATCCTTCGGCAGCACGCCCTTGGCGCTGAACAAATCGACCTGGAAGATGCAAAGATCTGTCTCCAACTCGCTACCACCGAGAATGCGCTGCAGCGGCGTGTTGGAAACGATACCTCCATCCCAATAATAGCGGCCGTCGATCTCGACGGGCGCAAAACCCGGCGGCAACGCCCCGGAGGCGGCCACGTGTTTGGGCGAAAACGCGCAATCGCGGTTGTCGAAATAATTGAAGTTACCGCTAACAACATCGACTGCCCCGAGGCTCAGACGGATGGCACCTGAATTGATCAGGTCGAAATCGACCAGACCGGCGAGGGTCTCCTGCAGCGGCGCGGTGTCGTAAAGGCTGATCGCGGCCATCGGATCGCCCGGGATGTTCCATGGCGCAAAGACGCGCGGCGTGAAAAAGCCGGGAACGCCGGTCAAAGACCCCAGAAAAGCGGAGGATTCGTTGAACCATTTGCGCATCGCATTGCCATTGCCGAGAAAATGGCCGGGCAGTCCGGACGAGACCCGATGCCAGAAGGTCCTTAGGTTATCGACACGCTGATCGACGGGGCTTCCGGCAATGATGGCTGAGTTGATCGAACCGATAGATATCCCGGCCAGCCAGTCGGGGCGGATGCCAGCCTCATGCAAAGCTTCGTAAGCGCCGGCCTGGTAGGCACCCAAAGCACCACCGCCCTGAAACACCAGCACGGTTTTCTCTGTCGGAATAGTACTCACGGGGCGCTTTTCCTTAAATGCTGCAGCCGCTAACAAATAGCACAGGAAAGGCCATCGAGCTGCACAGGGCAAATTAAGTTTTAGTAATGCAGGAAGGCTTCTTCGCTAATCTTATTCATGCAATTTCAATGACTTGCTAGTCAAATCGGCGAATTCTTCGCAATCATTGAGCCTTTTTGGTAGTCCCGCCGAGCGCATCTTGCAATGCAACAAAATGTGACAACACCGGCTGTGTGGAGATGTAGACCGCGAATTCACCCACGCCAGGCCAATCCTTCATTTCAGGTTTGCTACGCCGTTCGACCAGCGTCGTCAGTTGGTTCAATCAACGAAGTCTCGCTTCGAGACAGGAGCATTCGCAAGTTCCATAATATCCGTTACGCCGCAAATTTATGTGTAGCCGCAAAGTTGAAGTGTCCTGTTTCTGCAAAGTTGGAATGTCACACTCCCCGGGTTTGATGACGGTGGAGATTGCGGATGGGATTGATAGCGATGAGCGAGCGCGACCTGCAACGGATCGAGATTCTATCGAAAGTGATCGCCGGCCGGATGACGATGGTGTCGGCAGGAAGAGCGAAACGTCGCTTCCGGAACAATGCGTCTTCATCCGAGTTTGCTTAGCTGGAGTAGCCGCTCGCGAAATCCCTCGTGAGTAGCGCCATCTTCACAGGAATCCCTAATGATATTACCGCAAGGCACAGTCGTCGCCGTCACTGACGGCGAGAAGCTAGACCTCTATCGCAATAACGGGTCGGGTACGGAGCTAAGTCTGTCCCTCATACATGGCGTATCGATTGTGGATGAAGCCAAAGGCTCCGGTGGACGTCACGGAAGCACGTCGGCAAATCCGGATGAAAGCCAGCTCGCCGAAGACGGGTTCTCCGCAGGCATCGCGCAGTACCTCAACAAGCAAGTGCTCGTAGGCGAGATCGAACATCTGGCTATCATTTCCGCGCCGCGTTCGCTGGGCGAACTGCGCAAGCACTACCACAAGTTTCTTGCTGCAAAACTCCTGCTTGAAATCCCCAAGGAGCTCACCGGCCACTCCGTCGAAGACATCGAGAAGGCCGTCCTGGGGGCTTGAGTTTCTGTCGAGACAGGCATCGAAACGCCCTATCATTTGGCGATTCTTAGTAGATTTATATTCGTTTTATCTTCACTGATTTCGCCTGTGGAGGAGCGATGTTGGTCTTCGAGCGATAGGCGCTGTGGGCCCACACCGTCGATGCCGTATTGTCCTTGGCGACGACATTCCTGAGTTGGGCGCCGTCATGGGCGCTCGCACTCGTCACCGTCCATCCCCGGATGAAGCCGTGCGCTCGGTCGATGCCGGCATGGTTTTTGTATCCGAACATCGGAATAGCAATGTCATGTGCCTGGTCGCGGCTGGTGTCGGAGTTTCCATGGGCTGCTTCGCCTTGGAATACTTCACCGTCCAACGCGCGTACACGCGGCTTCGGCGGTGTGTCTCTTGGGTCGCTACGTGCCGACTCAGGGTAGCTGGATTACGCGGGCGTTCGAAATTCTCCGCGGCGAACGAACTGGAGCAAATCCAACGCTTCGCGTTCGGGGCCTGCAGGCTTGCCGCTTGCCAGCCAAAGTACGAAGCTTGCCCCGAAGTAGCCGATCCCGCCGATCGGTATCATGATCGCCAGTTGCAGGGACTCTGACCTGTCGGTGATCATGAGGCCGACGCCCCAGACACAGCCAGCCATAACCAGCGCGGCGGCGATCGAACGCCAGCAGACAAGAAGCTGAGCCCTCACTGACACGCCGGTGAGACGCCTCGCCAGGAAGACATACATCAGGATGCCGATCGCGGCGCTGATGCATCGCGCGAACAGAAGACCAACCAGACCACCCCAGACCAGGCCGGCGAAAATCAGGGGAAAGCGGACGAAGATGAAAGCGAGGTCAAGCTGAAACAGCGACCGCGTGCAGCCGAGGCCCATTGCCAAGGGAGTCACCGGCATTTTAAAGGCGGTGATGGCGAAGACCGCGCCCAACACCTGAGCCACCAGTGCGGCCGAGGACCACGCCGGGCCAAGGACCATGCTGACGAAGGGCTCGGCAACCAGCGCGAACCCAATGCCTACCGGCAGCGCCGCCGCAACAAGCAGGCCTTGGGATCGAAGGAATGCATGCCGCAGGCGTTCAGGATCGTCCTGAAGCCGTGCAAAGACTGGGAAGAGCAAGCCTGCGATCGGCGCCGTCGTTTCACGCACTGGCAGCGAGGCAAGCCTGTCGCCTACGGTGTACTGGCCGAGAGGGCCGGCGCCCAACATGGCGCCAAGCGCAAGCTGGTCGGCGCGCCAATTGACCTCATTGAGGCCGGAGCTGAGCGCCACCCACCCGGAGAACGAGAACAGATTTCTCCAGTGAGCAAACGAAATGCGCGGCAAATAAGGAAGCAGGACGTACGACATGATCACACCCGCCACCTGCGAGGCGAGCGTGCCGATCACGAGCGCCCAGTAGCTGCGAAGAATTAGGGCGATGACGACGGCGACGACCACGCCAACCACCCTGTTGATCAGGTCGATGAATATCTCTTGGTGAAAGGAAAGGCGCCGCCGGAAGTCCACAAGCCGGGGGTTCACGAGGCCGCTGATCAGTGCGCCGCCTCCAAGCGCGAAGAATATGCCGATCAGACGGTCGTCCTGATAGGCCCATGCGACGGGATAACCTGCGCTAACCAGCAGGACGGCGATCGCCGCCGCGCGCAGCATGTTCAGTGTCCAGGCCGTATTATAATGTTCTCGCTGCGGGCTCTTGTGCTGGATGAGGGCCGAACTGAGCGAAAGTTCGGTTATGGCCGCGATGATCGAAAGGACGATAGTCGCGAGGCTCACTAGGCCGAAATCGGCAGGTGACAGCAGTCGAGCCAGTGCCAGCATGCTAACCACGCCCAGAAGATTTGAGACGACACGTCCGCCGGCGGACCACATTGCCCCGACACTCAGTTGTTTGCGTACACCTTCCAACGTTGTTTCCTCGCTTACGCTTACAGTGCTAATGCGGTGCAGTTCTCGGGAGAAATATTCATCGGGCCATGGTGTCCAGCTATGTCTTGCTGGAGGTATAAGACGAACGAAAGGTCAGGTACATCGCAACGCTGACGGCTGAGGCAGAAGAAACAGCGAAGCCAAAATCCCAGGGCTAGGCAAGTACTCATTGGATCGGTCGCAGCCTCACTGAAGAGCGGAAAAATGTTGATCTGATTCATCGCAAGAGCATGTCAGTCGCTTTCTTCAACAGCCTGCTAGACCGGGGTGCTCCGGGCGACGGTACGCGCAATCTCAAGGGCTTCCTCATATGTGTCGGCCCAGTGGACGGTGCTGTAGTTCCGACCTGTGTACTCGTACACAGCGCGGTTCTTGCCGAAGCGGTCGGGCAGCAGCACGCTGTGCTGCGAACGCAGGGCGCAGAGAATGTGTGGGTGCATGCGGTCAGTAACCAGCACCTTACCGGTATCCAGCCTGCGGTTGCCGCTCGCGAGCACGTAGCGCGCAAAGCGATCGTAGCTGCCGGCAATCTGCCTATTGACGATCGAACGGAGCGTTGGCGCCAGTTGGCGGACGCGGGAGAAAAAGCGCCCTGGAAACAGGATCCGCATGCCCGCGGAATCATAGTGCGTCCAGTCGAACACTTCGACGTCACTTGGCGCGAGGGATCCGACGCCCTCGATATCGTCGCGGGCGAGCCAGATGACATCGTGATCAGGCGCAGCGTGCCTTGGCTGCGGCGGGAGCAGCAGCGCGGAATCGTGGACCGTCTCCACATGGACGTTGCCGGGGAATACGTTGCGCGCTGACTCAGCGCTGACCGGGTCCCTGGCCAAAAGTACAGCATTGCGATGATTTCCGAAGAGCGTGCTCGCCTCGCGGCGGTCCTCGTCGTCGACGAACAGCATGGTCGACGGCAGCGACACGAGGCGATTACGGGGGCACGCCTCGGCGACGATGCGCTTGACCTCTGCGTGGCGCGGCCATAGGCGCGAGACCGTGACCCCGCCCGAGAAGAGTATCGTGCCGTCCCCGACAGCGCGAATCATTTGCTGAAGATCGAGGTTATGCCCATGCGCCGTATAGGCGATGGGCGCATTACGTTGCTTCAAATAGTCCATGGCGGCCACCCACATCATGTGGTTGCCGACATTGAAGTCGAACGGGAACTGCAGAAGCGCTACAGGCTGGCCTTCGGGGATGTATCGGTCGAGACACTCGCGAATCGCTCGCGCCTGCTGCGCCTTTTGCGCCGCGTCTTCAGGCGAAAGTGCTGTACCGGTCATGTGCGCCTACCCTCGATCATGCACTGCCGCGATTGGCGAATGCTGGAGCCTGTCTTTGCTAGCGGCCTACCAGGTGACAAACCGGCGCACGCCCTTGGACACTGTCATCCGCACCGCGCTGGAGGAGCCCTTACAGGCCCCCGAGCGAAGTGAAGCCAATGATTGCTGGTCTTGCGTCTTGGATCTTTGGCGCCGCGGTAGGCATCGATTCTCGAAGTCCTTGCTGTGTCTAGTGCAGGAGGTGCCGTCCCAAAAATGTCTTCTTGGACGGAGAAGGTTCAGTGCGTTCGGGTCACAAGCATGTGTCCAGCCGAGAGGTCAAAGTCCAGTCCCTCCCGTCCTGCGCGAGAGAAGTAATCGTCTGCCGCCTTTCGGCACCCAGACCAATCCGAATAGGCGTGAAGTGCGACAGCGCCGCCGACGATGAGATGAGGCATAACCCGCTCTAGACAGGCGCTGACAGGCTCGTACCAATCAACATCGATATGGGCCAAAGCGACCGGCTCGGCGACTGTAAGCGTGTCTTGCACCTTACCCTTTATCAGTTGGACGTTGTTGGACTCGACGGGATAACCAAACCTAGCGAAGTTGTTCGTCACCGTCGCCATCAGGTCATCATCATAGAGATAGTATTGCTGGCCTCCAAGGCCGACGGCTTCGCCGGCAGTGATTTCAGCGTACCGAGCTTTCATGTCGTCGCCATCGTGCTCCGAAGGCGGAGGGAGCATCTCGAACAGGTCGTACACGCGTATAGCGCGCTGAGGCGACTTGGCGGAACACATGAGAATTGCTGAACCGCCGCGCGCGCAACCTGCCTCAATGATCAACGCTCCGCTCGGGGCGGTACGACGCACTACCTCAAGCAATTGATTAAGTTGACGATCAGTCGTGTAAGAAAGGTGTTCGGCGCGCACCCTTGACCAAGCCTGCCGAACGGTCCCTGGGTAGGCGGTCCGACGGGCGCGTTCCAAAAGCGCGTTGAGGCGCCAACGCGCCCCACGCGCAACTCTATCTACTGCTTTCATAACGCCTCCATCTCCCCGCAACAGCGTCCGCCTCGGCGAAGCCTTACTGAACTCCCTACGACTCCCTTGGCGGGGGAAACCCGCTAGCGTCGTGTCTTGCCCTTCTCATCGACGTACTCGTCGTTGGCAAAGCTGATCTGTTTTCATGATACGATCATCTCTGGTCCTCACTCGCATACCTTCAAAGCGTTGGCGGATAACTCGGCGGTTCATCACGACAAAGTAAGCCAAGAGGAGGGGGTCTGCGGTCTTACATCCATTTCGGAAAAAAGATTGACCGTCATCTGCTGCGCGCGGCTATCTACGCATGGCATATTCCTTATCGGAACAGTAACGACTAGAGACACCAAACCCTTTATCCAGTTCTTTATTCTTCTCCGCCAACTTCTCGTGAGCTGAGGCGGTTGGAAAGCCCAGCTGTTGTCTAAGCCCCATACCCATTGAATTGATCCAGTCGAAAACACTCGCGCTCCACTCACTGCTCTGTAACAGATAGCATGAGAGATATTTGGACGTGTGCCACCCGGCAGTGGTGGGAGAATTTCGTTGGCACGTGTAGAGGATTTCGAAATAATGACGAGCCCGTCGGGAGATTCTTCGTTGTCTAGAACCGCATCCCATTCGTACCCGACCAGTCCCTTCAGCCTATCGCCGTTTCTTAAACCTGTGTGCGCGTAGATAGGGTCAGCAGCATTAGAAACGATGAAATCAAACCCCTCATAGATGTTACCTTGATCGGATACATAGCCCACCCCCATCAGTGCATTCTCCGGTCTATTGACCTCCTTAGAGCGAAACACTGAAGTTGACGCAGGAGGATCTAGCTGAGCCACCGGATCGAGAGATAGGCCGGCGCCAATACCCGATGAATCCTTGTATATGGTAACAACGCGGTTCGACTGCCCCCGGCTTGAGCAGTCGAACCGAACCTGCCAATAAGCAGTATTAGCAGAGTAAAAGGCGAGATGAATACCATTATCGCGTGCCGACTCAACTCTATTACGCTGTTCCATCGACCAATACTCATCATGACCTACCGAAAGAAATATTCTGTGCGAAAGAATTTGTAAAGGGTTGCTGTGAACATCCACATTGGTGTAATAGGATATGTCGTAACCCTGCGACTCCAACCAGCGTACCATGTTGTACTCCCAAGTGAGCATATTATTACAATTGAAACCATCAGTATTGCTGAATCCGAGATGGGTGGCATCATAGGGGCGATCAAAGCTTACCTGATATGCTCTTGTGTTACTGGTGCTATTAGCATCATATACACTGAATCCGCCGAATATATTATACGCTTGAGCAGTCGTTACTGCATCCTGAAAGCCTATGTCGCTGGGGTGATTGTCTTTGCGCAGAACAAACGGGACAAGCGACTGCTTGCCGCTTCTGCAATCAGTTAACTTGATAACATAAAGCCCGCTTGTCCAAGCTGCAGATGTTTTCAGTTCATACGATACGTCCCATACACATTCGATCAAACGCGTGCCAGGATTGGTCATGGTGGGGCTTGATTGAGTTAATCCGTCTAGACCGAGCGCGCTGGCTATAAGTCGACCGCCTGCACCGCCGTAGTAGCCAAGGCGATAGACCTCAAGATTATATTGTCCAGCGGAAGACAAAGAAACCTTTAGGTTCAAGGGGTCTCCTGCATTTATACTTGTTGCATCCGCATAAGCCTCGATCTCGTGGTTCGTCGCCAAATTTGTAATCTTCCAATCAGTTGTTCCGGCATTTAGATTTTCGATTACAATTGAGTTTTGAGCGTCCACTCTGATGCCCTGACTGGTGAAGTTGTTAAGGCCCTCGGTCGTGGATACGACTGCTAGAGCTCGGATTTGGCTGCCAAGAAGACCCGACGGTATTCTGATGCGAGCACTCGTCTCTCCGGCAATATTCGTCCATGCCCCGTCAACTTTTTGCTGCCAACCGTAAGCCGCCTCCTTCTCAGGACTTTGGCCGCATTCATTGAAAACATTTGCGGTCAGCGTATTTCCAACAGTGGCGCTCCCTCTAAGGAGAACATAATAGGTGTGTTCCTCGTTCGACGAAGTGGGTATCTTTTGCGCGCCACTCTTGACACTGCTGACACTGCCTTGCATGGGTCCCCCTGACCGTTATCCCACATTGGTACGTAGTGATTATTTATTCGCTGGGCGTGGCCGCGTTTCGGGAGCCTATAATTTCAGAGCCTTCCGATGACAGTACGAAACCAGCGTTCTGCAACGACCTATCGCGAAGCTTTATAGACCCTTAGTAGGTTTCCCTCAACGGCCCATTGGCCCGACTTAGACCGCTTTACGGCTACGTAGCGGGGGCTATCACTGCCCGTTTGATTGCATCGGCGCGGCCATTCATCCTCCAATTGGGGGTCTGCTAATTCGCTCTTCCTGTGAACTGCCCCCATTTCGACCAGACAGTCGGCATAAGCAGAAAGGCTCAAGCACAGGCTTGAGGACAGGCTTATGTCCAACGAACCTGTCGTCGGCAATTCCGAGGTCAAGACGCTCGAAGAGCGGGTGCGTGAGCTGGAACGCATGCTCGGCCGCAAGACGCTGGAGGCCGAGATCTTCCGCGAGGATTTCCAAAGCCCAGACAACAAAACAGATATCGCGGCCACTCTTGTTGCCCAAGGAGGTTCCCGATGAAGACACTTCACGCGACGAGCTGCGGCCGGAAGACCACATCGGCATAGCAGTTCGCTGGATCATAGGTGCTGGTCGGGAAGAGACCTGTGGTGGCGGACCCGCCATACGCATAGACACCATTGCCGCCAGCCGCCGCACTCGATTGCCTTCCCTTTCCGCCGACGGTCAACCATCGGGGAACCAAGGAATCCACCAGGAGTGAGCGCGAAGTCCACCGACGAGCGTTGCGATACATGGCAGGCACCTCTCTCGCGAGATTGTCAGGGTCGAATGTATGAGGATCATGCGATACGCAACTGTGAAGTATAGTCGAAAATGGGAGAGTATATCCTACGAATTTCGCTCTGCAGGGCGGCATCCTTTGGGTAAACGGGCGTGTTGCATGGCCCAGGTGATGGCTGAGATGCGCGAGGTCGGCAAGATGCGCCGCATCCTGTACAAGGCTCGAAGCCGCAAGCGGTGGCTTTTTTTCGACATCGCCGCATGGTGGTGCCAATGCTGGCCCCCAAACAGGAAGCCACGCACTGGACCGTTCGTGCAATGGCATAAGCCGCTGAGATCTCATCACCTGTTGATTTTCCCGGGCGATGCCTCGGTGTCGCGCCGAAGATATGTGTTTCTGCTGGATTTAGGCTGAAGTACCCGCCCCACCTCATCAATAGTGATGAGGCAAAATAAACGATCTCCACCTTCCTCAAGGCGTCGCCAGACTGCACACTAGGGACGCGGCTTCGGACTTGTCGTCCGGCGTGCGAACAGAATCAAGGCAGTTGGACCAGCATCCCTTTAAGGATGTTTTGCAGGCGAGATATATATATGAATTCATCGCACCGCGCCCCCCACGTGTTCTTTCGCGCGACGTTTGTCATCGGTGCACTCGCCTTTCTTGCCGGAGCTGTGTCGCCAGCTCTCGCCGATAGCGCCCCCTTGACTCCGCAAACGAAAATCCGCCTGACGATCGTCCAATGGATGCAGTCCAAAGGCCAATATGAACGCTGGGATGCGCTTGGCGGCGAATACACCGTCTCGGATGAAGGCGCTGTCTTTTTGCCCTTTCTTGGATCCCTTTCCGTCGGCAATCGCGATAACACCAGCCTCACCAATGAGATTGCCAAGCGCCTGCAGGAAAAAATCGGATTGGTTCAGGCACCTGCGGTCACCATCGAAATTCTCGAATACCCACCAATCTACGTCGTCGGAGACGTAACCAAGCCCGGGGAATACAAATTCCGCCCTGGACTGACCGTCCTGCAATCACTGGCACTGAGCGGCGGCCCGTTGCGCGCCCCAAGTCTGCAGCAATCGCAGACGATCAAACTCGCAGGCGAATTGCGAGACGTCGACCACTCGCTGCTGCGCAGCACTGCCAAATTAGCACGGCTCCAAGCAGAGATGACCGGGGCGAAGGAGATAACGTTCGATCAGACGCTCGGCGTCGATCAGCAATACGCTGCGGGAATATACAACGAGGAACGGGTCATTTTTCAGGCTCGTGCAAATGCGCTGGACAGGCAGTCGAAGGCGCTCACGGAATTGCGTGATCTTTTGAACAGTGAAGTCGGCATGCTAGGCGAGAAGGTGCAAGGCTCGGAAGACAATATCAAATCGATCGAGGACCAGCTGACCAGCGTCAAAACGCTGGTCACGAAAGGCCTCACCGTTTCGTCGCGTCAATTGGATCTGGAACGGTTGCTCACCACCTACCGCTCCAATCGGCTCGACCTTGTCACCGCCATCATGCGGGGCCGTCAGGCGATCAGTGAGACAACGCGAAATCTCGAGGGGCTTTATGACACGCGGCGAAGCGAAGTCGCTTCCGAATTGCAGTCGGAACAGGCAAGTCTCGATCAGTTCAAATTGAAGCGCGAGATAACGCAAAAACTGCTTCTCGATGAGCTCGCGGCAGGGGGAAGCTCGAATACCAGCGGCGAGGAGCTCCCGCTGACCTTTACGGTGAGCCGGCGAAACGAAGGGCAAATCAAGCAGTTCCAGGCCTCCGAAACAACGGCGCTGATACCGGGTGATGTGGTGAGGATCGTCCGAACCCGCATTGCGGATGGCGTGTCTCGGGCCGCCCCTGCCGACCTGCCGCGTGAAACTGAGACACACGCCAGTCAGGCAAGCCAGTGACCCGCGAAAAGCACGTATTGCAAACGAACCCCCAATGGGCGATCGAGAGGCGCTCAGACCACCAGCGCGAGAGAAATCGCTCTTGATACAAGCTGGCATAGACCCGACCAGGTCTTGAATTCGCTTCCTGCCCCAACAGCAATGCCTGTGCCGCGTATCTTCGAAGTGGCGTTGGGCAACATGTCGGCGACAGCGCGCCGGAGATCCCGTCCCACAGCATAGCGGCTAAGGATAATTGATGACTTTGCGCATGATCCCAGCCAGTGGGCAGACTTATACCCAGAACCTCAAGTCGACGATGCTGATGGGCGGTTCCTCGCTCGTGAACGTCGCTTTGAGCATCATTCGCAACAAGGCCCTGGCCGTTCTGCTTGGGCCAGAAGGCGTGGGGCTCTTTGATCCTGGCGGAAAGATGCCCGGCCCTTCGGGTTGGCTGAAACGGGCCGCCTGATCGACCGGCCGGCTTGGCCCTAGAACTGGGCTACGACGCGCGCCGGCCGGTCGACCATCCGACTCCGTTTGAGCCAACAGAATGCTGCAATCTGATCAGGAAAGGCTCTAACAAAAAATGCGCATCAAGGCGATGCGCATCAGGCCCTTCGGCACAACGAAGATTGCATCACGCAATCAGGAAATCATACAAGCGCGATGTCCCGATCGTGCTGTACGGCGGCGGGTATGCTGGCCCCCTCAGCCAATGAACTTCGAAGTGCTTCAACAACCCTGATGATGTCGAGATCCGTCATCTGAGCATAAAGCGGCAGAACTATCGTTTGCCGTTGCGCTGCCACGCCTCGCTTCAGACTTGTGGCGGCGCGATGAGAACTCTGGTCGGAATAGGCACCTTCCAGATGAATATTCATCACACCGCGCCGGGTCGAGATCCCTTGATCGAGCAATGCCTGCATGACCGTCCGCTGGTCGACGGCATCAGGCAGTCTCACGCAAAAGCTCTGCCAGTTGCTGCGAGCCCAATGCGGCTCGACCGGTGAGATCCCAGGGATCGTAGACAGGCGCTCACAATATTGCTCAGCAAGCCGCCTCCGTTGTGCAATCAGCCCCGGCAACCGCCGCAACTGTTCCCTTCCGACGGCAGCCTGAAGGTCCGTCATACGGTAGTTGTAGCCCAATTCGTCATAGTCTTCGAAAATCACCTGCTTCGAGCCATGGCGAACAGCATCGGTAACGCTCATGCCATGCTGACGCCACAGCCGGAATTTCCGGTCATATTCGGGATTGGCGGTGGTCAACATGCCACCATCACCTGTCGTAACGACCTTTCGGGGATGGAAGGAGAAACAGGCAATGTCGCCATGCGGCTTGCCGATCTTTTCCCAACGCCCGTCCCACAGGATTTCGCTTCCCGTCGCGCATGCCGCATCTTCGATGACCGGGAGCTGATGGCGCTTGCCGATCTCCACGATGGAGCGGAGATCGCAAGGCATGCCAAGCTGATGCACACATAGGATTGCCTTGGTGCGGGGCGTGATGGCTGCTTCGATCAGGCTGGGGTCGATATTGTAACCATCTGCTTCGATGTCGACGAAGACAGGCACCGCATTGCAGTATCGAACAGCATTCGCGGTGGCGATGAACGAATGGCTGACCGTGATGACTTCATCGCCGGCGCCGACATCGACCGCCATCAAGGCGAGATGCAGTGCGGTCGTGCAGTTTGAAACGGCGCAGGCATGTGCAGCGCCGACAAAGGCCGCGAATTCGCCCTCGAAGGCCGCGACTTCCGGCCCCTGCGTAACCCATCCTGACATAATTACACGGCGCGCGGCCTCAGCCTCCTCTTCTCCGAGGACGGGCTTGGCGACCGGAATCGTTGATAGAGACGAGCTCATGCAGCTTGCCCTCCTGCCGCAGCGGTCTTCATCTGCCACCATGCGACAAGGTCTCGAAGCCCTTGCTCCATCGATATTTCCGCCTTGAAGCCCAGAAGCTTCTCGGCCTTGCTGATATCGGCAAGACGACGGGTCACGCCGTTGACCGTGCGGGCTTCCTTATGCTGCGGTTCGAGTGAGACACCCATGATGCTGCTCAACATCTGCGCAAGTTGCAGGAGGCTTATTTCCTCGCCGCTCGCGACATTGAACACTTCATCCGTGACATCGCTCTTCGCAGCCAGCAGGTTTGCCCGGGCGATGTCACGTGCATCGACGAAGTCCATCGTCTGGCTGCCATCTCCATAGACAAGGGGTGGCATTCCGGTCGCCAGGCGCTCCATCCAGCGGATCAACACTTCGGTATAGGCGCCGTAAACGTCCATTCGCGGCCCGTATACGTTGAAATAGCGCAGCGCCACATAGCGCAGGCCGTACATCTCCGCAAAGCTGCGAAGCAGCCCCTCGTTAAACGTCTTGGCCGCGCCGTAGATCGTCCTGTTATTATAGGGATGATGCGCTTCGGTGGTCGGAAAGCTCTCGGCCAAACCCAGCACAGAGGCAGAAGAGGCAGCGACGACCTTCGACACACCTGCCTTTACGGCAGCTTCGAGAACATTGAACGTGCCTTCGGCCAGTACATCGAAGGCAAGCCGTGGGTCTTCGGCGCATTGCGTGATGCGGATGGCCGCCTGGTGAAAGACGATATCCACGCCCTCGAAGGTTTTCGCCAACAACGCTCTGTCACGAATATCTCCCTCGATGATGTTGACGGACCCGCCAGCTATTGCCGTACTGAGATTGTCCCGGCGTCCACGCACGAAGTTGTCGAGGATGATAATCTCGCGCGGCTTCTCCAATGCGACGAGATCGGCGATATGCGACCCGATCAGGCCGGCCCCGCCGGTAATGAGTACCCGTTGATCTCTCACGATCTTCCTCCATGCGATATATCCAGCACAGGATCGGCTTCCGTGCGCCAGCGTATGAACTTCGCCGGCACACCCGCCACGACTGAAAACGGTTCGACATCGGAAACAACGACTGCGCCTGCTCCGACGATCGCCCCTTTTCCGATGCTCACGCCGGGAAGAATAGTTGCATTCGTTCCAATATCGGCCCATGCGCCGATGCGAACCGGCTTGATTTCGAGATCCGTGCGAATGATCGGCACATCCACCGGCAGTGCGGTGTGGGTCGACCCAAGCACTTTGGCGCCAGGGCCCCAGCCGACACAATCCTCGATAACCAGGTCGCGTGCGTCGAAATAGGCCATCGGGCCGATCCAGACATTGTCGCCGATTACGCAAGTGCCGTCGAAGCGTCCCTGGATATAGGCCTGAGCGCCGATGAACACGCCATTGCCGATTTCAAACGTTTCAGGATGTTTGAAACCGGCGCCGCCCGCAACCTGCAGTCCCGCGCCGCAGCTCCGCGCGATCGCTTGCCAGATGGCTTTCCGCATCAGTGTATCGACGACACCGTCGCCTGTGGCGAAACGACCGTAAAGGTCTATCAGACCAGCGCGCCCGTATGATTGCCTGAGCTCTTCGACCAACCCAGTTTGGTAGCCAGGATCTGCCGGCCTTTCATGGCGACCATGGACCGCCTGCACCAGTCGAGCCTCGCCGGCGCGGTTAACTGACATAAGCATACTCCAGTGCGGCGGCCACCTGGTCGACGTGTCGTAAAGGCATCTCTGGATAGATCGGCAGCGAGAGGACCTCCCGTGCCGCGGCTTCCGAGACCGGGAAATCCCCGGCCTGGTAACCAAGGTCGGCATGGGCTTTCTGCAGATGAACAGGGATGGGATAATGGAGCCCGGACGGAATGCCTTCCGCGCTGAGCAGGCGTTGAAGCCCATCGCGATCACGGCTTCTTATGGCATAGACATGATAGACGTGACGCCGGTCGGCTGCTTCGACAGGGATTGTCAAATCCGTCGATCCGGCAAGCAGCGAAGAATAGCGGCGCGCATGACTGCGACGCGCCTCGGTCCAGGCTTCAAGGTGCCGGAGCTTGACACGTAGGATCGCGCCTTGAATGGCGTCCATGCGATAGTTAAAGCCCTTCAGCAGATGGTGATAGCGCTGCTCCTGGCCCCAGTCTCGCAGCATGCGCATCGTCTTGGCCTGATCATCGTCATTGGTAACGACCATACCCCCCTCGCCGCAGGCGCCGAGGTTTTTGCCCGGATAGAAGCTGAAACAGCCGGATAGGCCGATACTGCCGGCGCGGTGGTCTTTGTATTGCGCGCCATGGGCCTGGCAGGCGTCTTCGATGACGGGTATCCCGTGGCGGTCGGCAATTGCCTTGATCGCGTCCATATCGGCCATTTGACCGTAGAGATGGACGGGAACAATGGCCTTGGTGCGGGGAGTAATGTTTGCCTCGACCTCCGCCGGATCCATCGTGAGTGTCACGGGCTCAACATCGACGAACACGGGTCGTGCGCCCGCGTAGCAGATCGCCGACACGGTTGCGACGAACGTGAATGGCACCGTAATGACCTCATCGCCGGGACCAACGCCCGCCGCAAGCAGGGCAAGATGCAAGGCACTCGTTCCGGTGTTGACGGCTATCGCATGCTTGACGTTGCAATAGTCGGCGAATTCCTGCTCGAAATGCGCGACCTCGTCGCCCAATACGTACTGCCCCGAGGCGAGGACGCCGAGCACGGCGGCGTCAATCTCACCCTTGATTGATTGATATTGCGCCTTAATGTCCAGGAACGGGATCATGCGATGCGCCTTGCCTCTTCGAGCTCGATGATGCGGCCGCGCTGGGCTAACGACCGGCTTGCTGCTTCCAGAATGCGAACGACGCGCAGGCCGGCATGGCCGTCCGTAATGGGCCGCGAATTCTGCTCGATGCACTCGACGAACTGATCCAGTTCGCGTTTCAGTGCTTCGGTCATATCGAGCTTGGGCGCCCACATGTCGCCGCTGCGGTAGCCGACCATCATCTGATGCACTTTCTCGCCATAAGCCTGAGAATTGGGGTTCAGCGTGATGCCCTTGTCGTAGACCTTGATTTTTTCGCTGGGCTCCAGATCGTCGTAGACGACCATCTTGTTGCTGCCACCGATCAGCGTGCGGCGCACCTTGACCGGCGCCAGCCAATTGACGTGGATGTGTGCGATGAGCTTGCTTTCGAAGAAGAGCGTCAGATAGGCGATGTTTTCCGGCTCGCCGAGTACATGGCTCATGCCTGTCGCTGAAACAGCCACCGGCCTTTCCTGCACAACATGGTCCAGGATGGAGAGATCATGCACCGCGAGGTCCCAGATGACGCTGACATCATGCTGAAAGAGCCCCAAATTGACCCGAACCGAGTCATAATAATACATGTCGCCTAAGCCGTTCTCGACCAGTTCGCGCATCTTGCGGACGGCGCCGGTGTGGACGAAGGTATGATCCACTGCCAGCACGAGGCGTCGGCGTGTGGCCTCTTCGACCATCCGCGAAGCTTCCTCCGTCGTCGATGCCATCGGCTTTTCGACGAAGACATGCTTTCCGGCCATCATAGCCTGCATTGCGAGCTTGAAATGGGTGAAGACTGGCGTCGCGATAGCGATGGCATCCACTCTTGGATCGCGCAGCACTTCCTCGAAATCATCGGTGATCGTCACCGCGGGATACCGGCTTTTGACAGCCGCCAACCGTTCGACATTGAGATCACAGACAGAAATGAGCTGCGCTCCGGCCGCCTCCGAGATGTTGCGAACCAGATTCGGGCCCCAATACCCATACCCAACAACAGCGATGCCGATCATTTCATTCCTCCCAACGCGTGCATGTCGACTGGCCCGTCATTAACGCGACCGATCATCCTGGCCGGAACGCCAGCGACAATGGCGCCATCGGGCACATCCTTTGTTACAACCGCTCCAGCGCCGACCTGCGCAGCCTCTCCGATCGTGACGCCAGGCAGAATGGTGGCGTTGCTGCCGATCGACGCATGGCGCTTGACCAGGGTCGGGACGACAATCCAGTCGGCCTCCGTCTGAAGGCTGCTATCCGGATTGACGGCGCGCGGGTATATGTCATTCGTAAACATGACCCCGTGGCCTATGAAAACGCCGTCTTCCAGCGTCACGCCCTCACAGAGGAAGGAATGGCTGGAGATCTTGCAGCTTTTTCCGACTAGGACGTTTTTCTGAATCTCAACGAAGGTGCCGATGCGCGTTCCGGCACCGATCGTACAACCGTAAAGATTCACGAGGTCCGGATGGTGGATAATGGTGCCGTCATCCAGCTTGACGTTTGATGCAATCATCCCTGCAAAACCCCTAACTCTTGAACAGGTCCAGACTTTCAGTTGAAACCAACAATCGCCTAATTGCACCCAAGGTTTCACACCGACAGGACTAATATTTTTCTACATCCCAAAGAGAATTGTTTTCTGCATCTGAGTAAAGAAACAAAACGTTTAAGGTTATTCACCTAAAGGCGTATCTACTTATGATGACTTACGCCCATGTTCATACATAGACCAACGTTGGTGGCGGGCTCACCTACCGCATCCGTTGCCGGTCCTACGCCGGAGACTGCGATTGTTTCCATGCATTTAGTGGCCCGTCGCAAAGCACGGTGTAACGATGAAGTTTATTCAGCAATCTATCTAGTAACACTCAAGACTACTTCAGATTTATCTTTCTATTTCCGGCTTACAATGGAAGTTGCGCGCTACTTAGCCTATATTAGCTACTGTAACGCTCCGCGAATTGTGGTATTCGATTCCTACTTTAGAGTTTCCTAAACCCCCGTATTGAGAGGGGTCGGTACTCGGGTCGTAGTTGAGCGTAACGTGTTAGGGGAGGGTGAAGCTGTGAATTCAGCACTTATATCGAATTTGGACCTCAGGCAGGAGAACGTAGCTCTTCCCCTCAGGATAGATAATCCGAACACATCTGCCGTGCCGGGAAGACACACGCATTCTCTTGTCATTCTCGATAATCGTGAGCTCGATCGTCAATGCCTGGCGCAATGCATGGCTGCCCAAAAAGCGGATTTGCAGATTCTGGCTTTTGGATCAATTGAGGAGTGGAAGCAGAAGCGCGACGAATATCCTCCGCTTTCGGCAATCCTCTTGAACGTCGGCGGCAAAAAGATCGATGAACCGACCGTTTCGGAGCAAATCCGGAAGCTTTCGTCGGAATTCGCATCGACGCCACTCATCGTATTGGCCGATAGCGACGATTTCGGTCAAATCGTTAGGGCACTTGAGTACGGAGCCAAAGGGTTCATACCCGCCTCAGTCAGCGTCAGCGTCTGTATGGAGCTGATCGCGCTGTCGGTGGCAGGAGGAATTTTTGTGCCTGCAAGCGCCCTGTTTGCCATGCGTCACTTGCTGGACTCGAGCAATTCGACCGCACGCCCGCTATCCGGCATATTCACGGATCGTCAGGTCGAAGTCGTGGAGGCGCTCCGACGCGGAAAGGCAAACAAAATTATCGCTTATGAGCTCAACCTGCGAGAAAGCACTGTAAAGGTGCATGTTCGCAATATTATGAAAAAGGTCAAAGCGACGAACAGAACGGAAGTCGTGTTCAAGCTCAACGATCTTTTTCTTTCGGGCGGCTCTGCGACAAACAGCCTGTGCTGATGCGGTCGGCCGATCAGATCTTGGATCGCATCAGGAGCGCATTCTCGCTCTAAACATCCTCGGTGGCTGCACGGCAAATACGCCACCGAGTCCGGGATTGCATCTTCAGCCTCACCTGGAAAGTTTGTCATGCACGCCTCTCCAGGTGAGACTGTCTGCATGTGCAATTTTCCCACAGCTAATTGCCGGTGCCCATAGGAAGCCTGGAAAGCGCTGTTCGGATCCTGCGCAACGGGCCTCTCTGCGAATGGGGGACCAGACCCCGCGCAAGATGCCAGAAATATCGGAACTCAGGCAGCGGCGGTACATTCGGCCGCAGGCCATTCAGGCGCAGTCTGACCATCAGGCCATCGACGCCTGAATATAGTCGCAGACGCCAACCAGCATCACGTTTGAAGTGTAGAAATGTTACTTTCTCGCCAGCGTTGCTTCCGCCGACGGGAGCGCGACGAAGAACATTTGCAAGATCTGGCTGCTGACAGCGCTCAAGAATATCGGAGAACCATGCAAGCCAATCGGAATCGCTCCGATCGGGAATCTGATGAATGCTTTTTCGATCCCTGCCATACCGTCCCGACACGACCCCATCGCCTGAGCCACCGAGTTGCGCGATGACGAGGCGCGCGCGCCTGAATTCGTCGTGGGATAGAGATGGATAGAAATCTTGCAGCCTCCGCGCCCGCTCAAACTGGCCTCTGCAGATCAAAGCGAGAAGGAAGTACGCCCACTCGGCCGGATCCGGGGTGAGTGCCCCATATTCGGTCATGGTCACCTTGACCAGATCCACCAGAAGGTCATAGGCGCGATCGGCGTCGCCCTCCTGCAATGCACAGATGGCAAGGCGGAATTTGGCTTCGGGCAGGTAGGATACATAGTCCAGGCAGCGCGCGTAGCACTGCTTGGCTTCCTCCACCCTGCCCTGCTCGAGAAGCAGGTCGCCCTGCTTCAGCAAAGCGCGATCGCTCGCTTCCCCCACGACATGGACGCTCTCTTGCTTGGAGATCCGCTGGACCTTTGTAAGATCGCCGAAGGGGCCGGACTGGATGATCTTTTCGCCGAACTGCAGGCCTTTGTTCAGCATGAACCACTGATATATTTGCGGCCTGTGGCTCAGTGTATGACACGCATGGATCAAACTGTAACCGGCTGTCGTGATACGCCGTATTTCGTCGGGATGGGCAAAAAGGTAATCTAGTCGCTCGACGACGTTGTGGCCGTCAACAAAGACACAGTTTTCCATGTCGACAAAGCCGGCTGCCTCCACTGCTGCCGTGCGTTCGGTCACGAGACAGGCATTTGCCCCGGGAATCTCGAAGTGCTTGCGTACGACCTCGCCGCCCATAGTGCCGCATGTGGGGACGATGAGGCTCGCGTTGAGCGCGCGCGCATAAGCCTCTCCAGACAGGAGCTGGGAAGCTAGCTTGCTCTCATAGGCGTGTTGCGGCGAGACCAGGCAGGGGTAACGGTCGCGGATCATCGGAAAGACCGTCTGTCGCCAGGGATAAAGGCCGTAGGCCTGACCTGTGAGCATGGCCGGGATGACCTTTTGCTGGCCATAGTCGTGGTAGACTTCGGGATCGATGAAATTTGGCCAGACGAACAGATTCTCCTTCACCGCCGGCATATATTCCGGAGTCATCGTTGCGATCGCGAAATACGTCTCGATGCCCCACTGCTCCATATCGGAAAGGAAGCCCGCGCGTCGATCGCACCATGCGTCGGCGTTATGAAGGCCAAGCTTCGGAACGGCGATATGGGTATTGGTGTTGGTGATTTTTATCCGACGCGACCCATGCGACCGATAACCGCTTTCAAACAGCGTCAGATCCGGCTCGTACCTGTCGCATATCTCTGCATAGTCGCAGTCGCGGTTAATGACGACGACATCGAAATGTGTTGCGAGGCATTTGACCTGCTGCTGCATGTGCAGCAGCAGGTAACCGGCCGCGGTCGCATTGGGCTGATGGTCCCATTGAAAAAAAACGAGCCGCGGTTTTCGATCATTAACGTTGCTATTCATGTCCCTATCGAATGGCTTCAGGAGCAGTGAGTTCGACGTTCGCGGACGCCAGATGCGGATAAGCCTCTTGCGAGGACTTGGCGCTGGGCCAGTTCCTTGCGCCGCCGGAAAGCTTCCACTCGAAATAAGCGATCGTTCTCTCAAGCCCCTCACGAAGGTTCACCTTCGGCTGCCAGCCCAGTTGTTGCGTTGCGCGGCTGATATCGGGCTTGCGCTGTGTCGGATCGTCAACTGGCAGATCCTTGAAGACGATGCCGGACTTCGATCCGGTCATTTCGACCACCATTTCCGCCAATTCACGGACCTGGAATTCTCCGGGGTTGCCGAGATTGATGGGCCCCGTGACCCCAGCGGGCGCGCCCATCAGACGGATAAAGCCGTCGATCAGGTCGTCTACATAGCAGAACGATCGTGTTTGCCTGCCGTTGCCAAAGATGGTGATCGGCTCGTTTCGAAGCGCCTGAACGATGAAATTGGAGACGACACGGCCGTCATTGGTCTGCATGCGCGGACCGTAGGTATTGAAGATCCGCGCCACCCGGATTTCCACGCCATATTGACGATGATAGTCGAAGAACAGCGTCTCGGCGCACCGCTTGCCTTCGTCATAGCATGCCCGCGGTCCTATGGGATTGACGCTGCCTCGATACTCCTCGGGTTGAGGGTGGACTGCCGGATCGCCATAAACTTCGCTTGTGGATGCCTGGAAGATCTTCGCCTTGGTGCGTTTTGCCAAGCCGAGCATATTGATGGCCCCGTGTACATTGGTCTTCACGGTCTGCACGGGGTCGTGCTGATAGTGGACCGGAGATGCCGGACAGGCGAGGTTGTAAATCTCGTCGACCTCCACATAGAGCGGGAAGGTAATGTCATGGCGGAGCACCTCGAAGCGAGGATCGTCAAGAAGATGCAGCACATTGTCGCGCGAACCGGTGTAGTAATTGTCCACGCAGAGGACGTCATTGCCCTCTCGCAAAAGCCTTTCGCACAGGAATGATCCCAAAAACCCGGTGCCGCCGGTTACCATAATTCGCTTTTGTCCGTGCATTGGTATGCTCCGTTGTTGATGGTTGCCTCGCGGAAGCGAGGATGGTCAGTAGGCTCCCCTGCGTTTGAAGACCGCAGGGATTGTGCTGAGAATAATTTGGCAGTCGAACCACAGAGACCGGTTGTCGATGTAGAACTCGTCGAGTTGCTGCTGCAGTTCGATATCCGCATTGCTTCGTTCGGATATCTGCCAGAGGCCCGTCAGCCCCGGCGTTACCGAACGCCGCTTGTCACGAAATTCGCTATCCATCGCTGAGAGGTGATATTCTGGAAACGGACGCGGTCCGACGAAGGCCATATCCCCTGCAATGATGTTCACCAGTTGCGGGAGCTCGTCGATGCTCGAAGCGCGCAGCATATGTCCTATAACCGGAAGGATGCGCGGATCGTCCTTGAGCTTGAAGTGACTCAACCACTCGGCGCGCATGTTAGGGTCGTCTCGGAATAGTGCTTCAAGGCGCTGTTCTGCATCCTGGTACATCGTCCTCAATTTCAGGACGTGCACCGGCTTACCGGACAGCCCTTCCCTGGTATGCCGGAAGAAGACGGGGCCTGGATCGATGGCATAGATTGCGGCCGCTGCAATCGCGATGAATGGCGCGACCACGATTGTTGCAGGGATGGCGATTGCGAGATCGAGGATCCGGCGAACCAGGTCCGAGTTCACTGAACTCCTACTGTTGGTGAGGCGAATACCGATTTCTCCGCCGACATCCGCAGGTCGCAATCCGCTTACCTTGAGGCTCGGCGTATCGGACAGCAAAATGACTTCGGCGAACTTCCGACGCATAGCCGCCAAATCGGGTGCAAGCGCGCCTCTGTCGCCCGCAATCACGGCAATGGATGGCCCGCCGTCGGGCAATGCCTCCAAACTATCGGGGGAAATGGCCTCCGGCCTGATGCCATACTGCCAGTGGTTCTTGAAATGGGCCACGAGAGCGGGAGTAAGGTTGCCTCCCCCTATGACAACCGCGCGCTCCCCCCAGACTCCAAGTTTCCAGCACAGGCCCTGTGCAAGCCAATGCACAAATGGCTGAACAATCAGCCCGAGAGCGAGGAACCCAATGACGGCAAGCAGCAGTCGTTCCCCCTCCGGCAGGATAATTGCTCCAAACGCCGCCAGGACAGCCACCTTGACGGCAGCTACAGTGCGCCGCCGCAGATGTTCGTGATCATGCAACCGATATCCAGGATAGAGGCCGGCCGATGCGTAAAGAATAATCGCGGCGAGTGCTGCGATCGTGAACGTACGCGCCGCCAGCGTGCCCTCCAAACCACTGGGGAAAAAGGACAGGACAACAAAATAAGCAACCAAATAGCTTGCAATGTCGCCGGCGACCAGCAAGGACGAAGTTGCAAGCCGAGGAAGCCGGCGCTGTAGTGCGGCGGGCATATTCAGCCCTGCCCGGTCAAAGGGATCGGCGGTCTTAGCTGCTATGGGCGGCACGGAACCTGCCGCAATCGCCCGCGAGGTCATGTCATTTGATGTGGCTGCCTTCGACGGACCCGGTGTCATTGCTGGCGACGCAAATAAGGACATGATGGCTTTACACCTTTACAGCTGCTGCTTTTGGCGCGCTTGATCCAAAAACCGCGTCTTCGATCGGAAACTTCCGAAGCCCCAGTCTCTGGAATGCCGTCAGTGAGATGAAGGTCGGCACGACGACCGCATAGCGCCGCCACAGCCGTCGCGGCTCGCATAAAAGACGAAACGCCCATTCGAAGCCGCTTCTTTGAATGAACCTTGGAGCCTGCCGCTTGAGGCCGGCGTGGAAATCGAATGCGGCTCCGACACCGATGAGCATCGATGCTTCCAGACGATCGCGCATGTGCGCCATCCAGAGTTCCTGCTTGGGACTGCTCAGCCCGACCCAGATGATATCGGCGCCCGATCGATTGAGCTGGTCAGCAATCTCCGTTTCCTCCCGCGTCGACAGTTTGCGAAAAGGTGGCGCATAGGAGCCGACGATCCGTGCTTGCGGAAATTTTGCGAGAAGGCGCGCCTGCAGCTGTTCGAGCGTTTCGGCCGTTGCGCCATAAAGGAAGTGGCGCAAGCCCTTGGAGCTGCCGGCATCGAAAACGGATAACATCAGGTCAGGTCCATAGACCCTATCGCTTTCAGCATGACCGGCACGCTTCAATGCCCATACCAACGGCATGCCATCGGGTGTTACGAGGAAAGCCCGGTTATGTATCGACCGGAGCTCGGGATCATCTTGACACCGGACCACACCGTGCGCGTCGCGAACGCACACATATTCCTTCCTGCCGTCTTCGATCGCTTTTTGAATAAATCCAGTCGCGCTTTTGAGATTAACTGCCGAAATGCGAACACCAAGGACATTAATACATTCCAAAGAACTCGTTTGATTGAGAACTGAATCTTGGCTTCCGTCTGCTGATTGCTTTCTCATGACCTACGCTTTCGCGATCTAAACTGTCATCAGAATATGCTGCCAAGACGATTGCCTCCATACTTGCGGCTCTAACTATTGGACGTAGAAGAGACTTCATGTTTCTACGTCTTACGCCGAGATCGGTTACATATTCGAAGTAAGGCAACGTACCCCCACTGCTTGCCAGGCTGCTCTTTTTGATGAGCGCTGTCCCGAAAGAGCGGTTTGATCTCGGCAAAGCCGAACGCAGCACGTCATCGCGCCAAAGCGCAACCGAAATGTGCAGCGCGCCCACGACGCAGACCTCTACAAGGAGCGCAATCGCATCGAGCGCTTCTTCAGCAAGCTCAAACAGTTTCGACGCGCCGCAACCCCATACGACAAACTGCTCGTGAACGTCATGGGATTGGCCAAGCTCGCCGCAATCGCAATGTGGCTCAAATAGTTAAATCGTCGCCACGCTCTAGGGAGGCAAAGCGTCCGCTACCATTGATCTTCTACCGGGACTGCCGGATGCAGAGCAAGATCGAAGCGGCGGCCATCACCGTTGCCATCCGAGTTAAACAGTTGTCCCCATCCGTTTACTGCGACCGGGGCAACTCATAGGTCTGCGGCAACCGTCGATATGCTTCTTTACAACGCGGCGAGAAAAACCAGGGACCCTGCGGGGCGGCCCGCTTATGAGATGAATATGGTGCATGCATCTTGCACACCGGATCGATCCAAGCCGGGTCAGCCGACGGAGCAAGCCGGATTCCATAGAGAGGGACTTCCCAGGCCACCGATCTAAGCGCCACCGTTCCGAGGTCTCGCACCAGCGGCCGAACTTGATCGCCCACTCAGACACGGTCTGGAACGAGACATCGATTCCACGCTCGGCAAGCAGATTGTCGACATAAGGCAGGCCCAGCGGAAACGGAAAGTGTAGTCACACCGCATGCCCGATGATCTCGGCGGGAAAGCGGTGGCGCTTGAAATGCTGGGCAATGGGTTGGTCGAATCGCTACGGTCGACCTCACATTGCCATCTCGATCAGCACCAATCGTAAGGCGATACTGCCCAAAATTGCCGAATTCTGAAAAAAATGTCGATTCCGCATTTGGCGGGGACAATCCAGCCACGCCCATCAGGATTTTCTAAAGTTTTCAATGGATGCATGTCGCCATGGTTGTAGAAAGAATAACTCGCGGCAAGCGAGATATTAAAGCTGCCACATTTTGGGCGACTCGAAATTCACCAAATATTTCAAAACGTAACTTTGGATCGATTAAGATATTGTGGCAGCAATAAGGCTATGCTTCTCAAGCACTTACTGTTGCGTTGCTGTTGCGCCCTCCAGAATGTCGCCCTATAACCTGCCGCCGTAACGCAGGATTAACCGCAAATATTAACGGGCGGGGGTTGAGGAACAAGACCATGACAACATACTACGTAGCAACGACTGGCAGCAACGGTGGTAACGGCAGTACCTCCTCTCCTTTCCGCACGATCGGCGACGCGATGGCGTCGAACCTTAAGCCCGGCGACGAGGTCGTGGTGAAGGCGGGGACCTACAACGAGGCTATTAACATCGACAAAGACGGCTCGGCGGCAGCCGACATCACACTGCGCTCGGAAGTGCCTGGCGGGGCGCTGATCCGGCCGCCCGCGGGCTCGTGGAACGCGATCAGTGTCAACGCCAACTACGTGACAATCGACGGCTTTGACATCGGCGGCGCCAAAGGCGACGGCATCGAAGCGAACAATGTCCACCACATCTCAGTTCTCAACAACAAGGTCCACGGCAGCGGGGAGTCGGGCATTCAGTTCAACTGGTCGGACTTCATTCGCATCGAAGGGAACGAGACCTACAATAACGCGTCGACGGGCTGGTTCTCGGGCATCTCGATCTACCAGAACCGGAACATCACCGGCGATACCTCGACCGACGGCTACCGGACGATCGTTCGGGACAACATCTCGCACGACAACGTCACGAAGTCGGGTGCGCACACCGACGGCAACGGCATCATCATCGACGATTTCCAGAGCACGCAGACGAGCGGTCATCCGAACTACACGTTCAAGACCCTGGTCGACAATAACCTCGTCTACGAGAACGGCGGCAAAGGCATCCAGGTTACCTGGAGCGACTCCGTCACGGTGAAAAACAACACCGCATACCACAACAATCAGGACCCGGCGAACAGCGGCACCTGGCGCGGCGAGCTCAGCAATTCGGCGTCGAGCAACAACACCTGGGTCAACAACATCGCCGTGGCGGACCCATCGCTGAACAAGAACAACACCGCGATCGATAACACGTCGACCGACAGCTACAAGAACACTAACGTCGTCTGGGCCAACAACATCACCTACAACGGCACGGCCGGTCAGGCATCGGTCAAGACCGACGGCGGCAACGCGATGCCAAGCGCGGCGAACGGCAACAAGCTCGGCATCGACCCGAAGTTCGCGGGGGCAGCGAGCGACAACTTCCACCTCGGCTCCGGCTCGTCGGCGATCGACAGCGGAACCAGCAAGTACGGCGTCGGCTCGCTCGATCTGGACGGCCACGCTCGCGTCGTTGGAACTGTCGACATGGGTGCCTACGAATCTGGCTCCAGCTCGACACCGGGAACGCCAACTACGCCGACGAACCCAGGAACGCCAACCACGCCGACGCAACCGGGAACGCCAACCACACCGACGAAGGTATTCACCGGCACCAACGGCAACGACATCCTGCCACACACCGGTCAGTCCAACGGCGGCAACGAAACCTTCAAGGGTCTCGGCGGCAGTGACGTGTTGAAGGGCGGCGCCGGCGCGGACGTGCTCGACGGCGGCAGCGGCAACGACACGGCCAGCTATGCGGGCTCCGGCGCGGTCAGCGTCAATTTGGCGACCAAGGCCGCATCGGGCGGGCAGGCCGCCGGTGACAAGATCGCCAGCGTCGAAAACTTGACTGGCTCCAGCTACAACGACGTGCTGACCGGCGGCAATGGCGGCAGCAACGTTCTCAATGGCGGGGCTGGCGCGGACAAGCTCAGCGGCGGCGCCGGCGGGGACGTCCTCAATGGTGGTGCCGACAACGACACGGCCGGCTATGCGGGCTCCGGCGGGGTCAACGTCAACTTGGCGACTGGGGCGGCAACGGGCGGCCATGCCGCCGGTGACAAGTTCGTCAGCATCGAAAACTTGACTGGCTCCAGCTACAACGACGTGCTGACCGGAAATAGCGGCAGCAACATTCTCGATGGCGGGGCCGGCGCGGACAAGCTGAACGGCGGACTCGGCAACGACAAGCTGTTCGGAAAAGCCGGCGCAGACATTCTGACCGGCGGCGGCGGCGGCGATACCTTCGTCTTCAATGTGAAGCCCGACAATATCAGCGTCGACCACATCCGGGATTTTTCCTCCGCGGCGGGCGACAAGCTGATGCTCGATCATTCGATTTTCGCCGCGCTCAGCCTATCCCAATTTTCGGACGAGAATTTCGTTCTGGGAACAAAAGCGCTGGAGGCTGATGACAAGCTGATCTACGATCAGAAGAGCGGCATTCTATCCTATGACGCGGATGGAAGCGCAGCGGGCGCGGCCGTCCATGTCGCGGATCTCGATAATTCCGCAGCACTTCACTTCAAAGATTTCCTGCTTGTCTAACCAGGTCGGCCCGTCGCCTTTCAGGCGGCGGGCCTACAGCGTCACGGGTAGTCGTGTCTCTCCGCTTGCCGGCACGAAAAAAACCCGGCCACATTCTCCGTTGACGCCACTCAGGCCGCAACGGAGAAACCTTTGCCCTGGATCGCCTAGATTGCCCATTTCATCGCCGCGGCATTTCTGACCAACGGCATCCCGCATTTCGTCAACGGGGTCAGCGGCAGGCCGTTCTGCATTCCCTTCGCGCAAGGGGCAAAGCTCGGCTCACCGACGGCGAATGTCGTCTGGGCCTGGGCGAATTTCCTCATCGCCTTCCCAAGCCGCTCGGGCAGATCTCGCCAGTGACTACCGGAACGCCCCGGGAACACCGCTCGTCGTATCGCCCTTTCGTTACTCGGGCCGCGCGACTACGCTTTCGGTGTCCGCCCCAGCCTTCTGAAGATCCTGTAAACTGCCAAATTCTCCCGAAGGCATGATCCCGGGATGTATTCGGAAGCTCTTGTCGTTCAAATTGCCGGCGTAGCGGTTATTCGCGAACTGCACGTATCCAGGCCCATGGTCAGGAGCGTAGACATAGGCTGCAAGCCCGTTGCTACCGTCGATCGACACGATATTGCTCTCGATACGATTAGGACGTGCCCATGACGGACGCCAACCCCTGCCCGTACCGTCATCAACGCGAAAAGCCGCGCCCGATCCGTGCGTGATAACGTTTCCGGTCACCAAGTTGCTCCAGCCGCCGTTGATGCCGATCGCCGATATATTGTCCGACAGCGTATTTCCTTCGATGCGCACACCACTGGCCTTGCCATCGGTGTAGATCGCCCAACTAATGGGAGTCGGCCATTCATTGATATTTTCATATCCGGGAGGCCAAAACGTCCCATCGGCCCTGTTCATGAGTTGACCTGTCCCGGTGACCAGATTGTAGCGGATGCTGCTGTTCAGGAGGTCAGCCTGCTCGCCCATCAGCTTGATTGCACCGCCATCTGCCGTCTGCTGATTGGCATTGCGGATCTCGTTATGTTCGATGACTGCGTCGTGGACTGCGTCTTGTGCTCCCCACAGTGAGCCGCCGGCGATACCGAACTGCGCAGTATTTTCGACCAGGTTATGAGCGATCCTGATACTGTCGGTCGCCTGGAACCATATCCCCGCGGTTTCAAAGTAAACCCTTCCGATGTCATGAATATGGTTCGACAGGATTATGGCACCGTCGGATTTGCCGAAGCTGCCATAGGTCGTGCCAACGTAAATCCCGTTGCCAGCCACATCTCCAATCACGTTGCCGGCAATCAAGACATCTTTGCTCTCGGAAACATGGATGCCGACGCCGACATTGTCGATGGAGTTGCCGAGCAGCCGAACACCGTCCGAGTGATCGAGCCGTATGGCCCCAAAGCTTCTGGTATCGGTACCGAACTTGCCGCTGCCCCGCGGATCCCCATCCCGAAACTGGAGCCCCGATACAACCATCCCGTCGGCTCCATCCAGCCTGAAGAGGGTCGGCAGGATGCCGGCCACAGCCGTAGAACTTGTTGGTAGTCCATCGGCCGGGATATAATCGAGTTGACCTTTGGTTCGGTCGTACCACCACTCCCCGGGCGCATCGAGCAGCGCCGCCGCCCCGGTCAGGAAATAGCGGCTGCCTTCTGCGGTGAAGAAATAGCTGGTGCCTTGGGTATTTATCGCCCGGTTCGCGGTGTCGATTGAAACCACTGGGAGGGTGTCACTGCCCCACTGGCTGCCGGGGTGAAAACCACCGACGATGTGGGCGACAAGCCCTGCTGCATTTTTTGAGATCGGAAGATCGCCGGCATGGAAGCAAAAGCGCGTGTTACCATGCCATTCATCGTCGTCCTGCGTGCACTTGGCCGCGAAAAGCCACCCTTTGCGCGGGTCTCCATCGAGTGGAGCGTTGGGAAAGCGAGCCTGCATCTGGCGCGCGCCGCTGACGAAAAGATCGCCCACATCCCGGCCCGCAGGCAGCTTCAGTGACGCCTTCCAGCGACCATCGGCCTGCGCCGTCCAATTGCGCACAATCGGGCCGCCGTGCAGAACCGGCGCCTCGTTGCACCTCGCCGCGATGATCAGGCCCGCATCGCGAGCATCGAAGACTATCGGTTCAGCAAGATAGTAATCCCCATTGCCCATTGCGATCGTATTCTGGCCGCCCTTCTGGCGCGCAGCATCCCGCGCTCTTTCAATACTGGCAAAAGGACCGTCTGTACGCCGAGAATTTGCTTTAGGAAGGTGCCCGCTCCAGGTGTCTTTGCCATCGGGAGAGACATAGAATACTGCCCGGGCCGCGGGTGCTCCGGTCAATATGTTGCTCAGTGAAGTCCCCTTCAGCTTGTCCGAAAAGGTCGCCGGCGAGGCTTCCGCGCAGGTTGCCTCCCTGACCGCCGTCCGCAGCCTGTCGGGCGCATCTGCGTCCGGGCTCACCGAGGCCAGCTTGCCCGGCTGCGGAAAGAGCATCGCAAGCAAAATGCTCAAGATCGGTGCGAAGCGCTGCCTCATGAGATTTGCAGCTCCGCCGTTCTGCTGCGGGCCCGTACTCGCAATTGCCGGCCGGGGGCCGTCGAAGTAACAACAGGCTCATATAGAGAGAACATGATGATGGCTGTTGTGAACAGAATGAAAATCGCGTCATTCTGGATCAGGAAGATTGTCTCGGTCAGGTTCATCACCAAAATCACAACCATGAAGACGTTCAGCCAGAGCCAGCCATAATGCGGGTCCCCGCATTGGAGGGCCGCCCCTTGGCGGAGTGCCTGCAAAAGCATCAGAGCGAACAAAGTCATTCCGCTTATTCCGAAGCTCAGCAGCGTATCGCGGAATCCATTATGAGCGTGAGGAGCCATCCATTGGATCTTTGACCAGATAATCCAGGCTTCGGGATTCGCTTCTGTCCAAAACGCTTGGTAGCCGAAGCCGAGCAGCAGATGATCGGCGATCTGGCCATCGACCAGCTCCCACAAGGGCACTCGGCCCGTCAAAGTGGCATCCTTGCCAAGCGCCTCAAGGAATGGGACCAGGAATTCGTGAAGCAAAAGGAGGATCCCGACGAACATTTGAAAGAAAAACAGGATGAAGACGATGCGACCGATGCCACGGATTCGCTGCAACATGGAGTAGAACCCGATCAGGCAATATGCCGATACCGTCGCAATTGTCGCGGTCATCGATCCGGAAAGGAAGAGACAAGCCCCGCCCGCCGCCAACAAGATCAAAGCGGTTCGCCGCAATCCTCGGTTGCTGTCCATTGCGACGGCGGTCGACACCAGTATCATCATGCCGGCGTACCAACCAAGGCTGTTCTTGTGGATGAATATGCCGCGCATCGCGCTGTCCGTGGGCATGCGAGCGAGCCCCGGTGATACTAGAAAAATCAACAGGCTGAGGACGATACATGCTCCGAAGGTCGCAAATGCAATGAGAAGTAACTGCCTTGGTGTAAAGCGTATCGCCAACACATAAGCCAGAAGTACGGTGAAGAGCAGGCCGATGGCACGCCTGAGAGTCGTCGACGGGCCAACCGACCAGAAGACAGACACGAAGGGCATGGCGACCATCAGCGGGACAAGCCAATTTCGCTTGAGCGCGGTGAGAAATTGCGGAAAATTTCGTGCCAGCATCAGCAATGTAAACCCGTATACGGGTAAACAAAGCAGACGCAACATAGACTTGGCATGATCGCTAAGGCCTCCGTCGGCATCCGCCAGCATGAGCGGGAAAAGCGCGCCTGTCTGAAGAAAAAGGCATAGGCCGGCGCCCCAGCACTCTATTGCCCGCCAACTGACAGTCGGCCCATTCGCTATCCTAAGCGTATACGCTCGCATTACCCGTCCCGACTTGCTTGGACAGATGAGAGGTTGTTGATCGCTGCAATTTGGAAAGACATGGGTCCCCTTTCATAGCTGCGCTGCTTACCAACGAACAATCATCCCGCCACGTCCCCGGTCAACCAACGCAAACGAAGGCGGGGCTAAGCCTAACGTCCATACCCACCATCCAAGGACGTTGTTTGGATTAAGCTTACGGTCTACCCCTCCCCCAAAAGTTGGTGCTGGGGCCCACGACATTGCCCATAAGAGGAGATGTCACCTGTGACCAATCACCGGTAGCTTGACGATGAAAGCATACCGCGAAACACGTCGCGCTGAGCCGCAGTTTCCGGTGAAGTGAGGCAATAATTCTGGCGCAGCCGGCTGTTGGCAGGTGACGCTTAGAAGGGTTGGGATTGCAATGGTTCTGCGTCATGGTCCTGGTTTTGTACGTTATATAAAGGGAGCGTCACGCGTTGCGGCGTTTTCGGCGGTGACCCTACCGGCTCAAGGCGAAATCCTGATCGAGCAGAACTCCTTCCATCAATTCGCGCTGCCAAACGCGCGAGCGTTCGCAACTCCGGCGCACCGACGTGTCGCCCAGCGACGCGCTTGAGGGGTGTCATGGAGCGGCCCACAATCAGCGTCCTTATCAATAACTACAACTACGGTCGCTTCGTTGCCCGGGCAATTGACAGCGCCTTGAGCCAACAGGCGTCCAATGTCGAGATAATCGTCGTCGACGACGGCTCGAGCGACCAGTCGCGCTCTGTTCTCGACGGCTATGACAAGCGGGTGAAGGTGCTCTTCCAGGAGAACCAGGGACAGGCCGCCGCCATAAATGCTGCTGTGAAGTTAAGCAGTGGCGACATCCTCTGTTTTCTCGATGCCGATGACTGGTGGGCGCCAGGCAAGCTGTCGGCAACCGCCGCTGCTTTCCAATCCAATCCTCAGGCATCGCTTGTCTATCACCGACTTCAGCCAACGCAGAACGATGGCTCACCAGCCTTCAGGCCGATCCCTCGGACCCTGTGTTCAGGAAATTTGTCGCCACGGCTCGCCAGATCGGCTGGTTGGTGGCCCTTCCCGATGACATCAGCCATCGCTGTAAGACGTAGCGCGTGGGATGCTGCAGGGGATATTCCCGAGCAGTTCCGCATGTCTGCCGATGCCTGGCTCACAGGCATCTATCCATTTCTGGGGAGCGTTGTCGCCTTGTCGGATTCACTCGGTTTCTATCGGATTCACAACAATAATTGGTATCGGCCAGTCGATGACGCCGCCATGCTGCGAAAGCGGATGGCCCATTGGCAGGCTACCGTTGAAGCGACGAACCGGTTTCTTTCCGCGCACGATCTGGCGGGAAGGCTGCGTCTGACTGATCACTATCCGTACCGGGTCGCCTCAGCCAAGCTGCAGGGCGCCGATACACGCACCCGGTTCAGCCTTGCTGTGGAAGGGCTCTTTTTCGCCGGAGAACCAAACTTGCTGAGGCGGACGCGTGATGCATTGCGCACAGCCTACGACTTGCCTCGACTTGGTCAGGATGTCGGCGTGTCGGAGTCAGCGGGATGAAGGCACTGCTGCTGGTTTCCGAACTGGAAGACTACACCATCTCCTTCGCTAGCGGCGTTGCGCGACATGCGCACGTCGTCCTAGCGGTTCCGCGCAGGCGCTACGCACACCTTGCTTCATGGATCGATCCGGCTGTCGATCTGCACCTCATGGACTGGCCAAGGCACCGCTCGCTCTCCAATCCCTGGTTCCTGCACCAACTCACGCGTCTTATCCGGCAGGAGCGGCCGAACGTCATTCACCTTCTGAGCAACTCGACGCTCTGGTTGAACTTCGCCGCGCCGTTCTGGCGTCCGATCCCGATCGTGACCACCGTCCATGACGTGGAAGTGCATCCCGGCGATTCCGACACCCGTACGCTGCCCGCCTGGGCTCCCCAATTGATGGTGCGGCAATCGGGTCATGTCGTCGTCCATGGCGAAGGGCTGAAACAAATGGTCCTCGAGCGATATTCAAAATCGCCTGATTGTGTCCATGTCCTGTCGCATCCCGCCATTCATCGCTACGCGGAGCTCGCTCGGCGGCACAAGATGGCGCGGCGCGGCGCAGATGGAACTTTGCGCGTTCTGCTTTTCGGACGGATTTTTGCTTACAAGGGATTGGAGCATCTGATCCGTGCCGAGGCGATGCTCAAGGACCTGCTCCCCAATCTACGCATCACGGTGGCAGGCCGCGGCGATGATCCGTGGATCTTCGAGCCCCTTATGGGGGACGCCGTCCGCTATGATATTCGCAACCGCTTTATCGAGGATATGGAGGTCGCCCAGCTCTTTCTGGATGCCGACATCGTTGTCCTTCCCTATACGGAAGCCTCTCAAAGCGGAGTCCTCAATCTTGCCGCGGCATTTGGCAAACCGGTTATCGTGACTGATGTCGGCGAATTGCGAGCCACCGTTCTGCCAAACGGACTGGGAATGGTGGTTCCACCCGGGGATGTGGAACAGCTCGCGATAGCCATACGGACACTGGCGGAAAACAGCGAGCTCAGAAGCAGCTTCGGGATCAACGCGCTCGCATGGGCTACAGGTCCGAATTCGCCTCAACAGGTCGGAGCACAGGCTGCGGCCGTTTATCGTAAGGTGATCGGGGCATGCTGATGAACGCGCTCACGGATGGGAATCGGGTAGCGACGCGCAACGCAGCAGCAACCGTCCGCCACTACGTCCCGGGTGGTTGCGAAAACGGTGGCGGAATTGGCAGGCTCGTCGGATACATATCGAACACGGCGAAGGAGGCCGGCGAAACACACCTCGTCACCGACACCAGAGGGCCTCGGTGGTCCTCAGTTGCGTCGCCTATGCGCCTGCTCGGCGCCGTCTTGATGATGGCAAAGGATCGGATAGTTGCTCCGGCACGCATTCACCATATTCATGTCGCGGGTCGCGGCAGCACCGCAAGAAAACTGATCCTGACCGAGGCTGCCCGTCTCCTCGGATGCTCTCACATATTGCACCTGCACGACTACGACTACGCGACCGACTTTGCCGCACGCTCGCCACGTCAACAAATGCTTGTACGCCGGATGTTCCAACATGCCGACCAGGTCGTGGCACTGGGCCAGCGCGACCGCATCACGCTAACGACGCTTCTCGGCGTAGAAGAGCGCCGCGTAGTCGTCATCGGCAATTGTGTTCCCGACCCCGGGCCGCGCAATGTTCATGTCGGCGAGATGCCGTTGATCATATTTCTCGGCCGGCTGAGCGAACGTAAAGGCGTTCAGGAGCTTCTGCTTGCCTTAAGTCATCCGATCATGAAAGAACTCCGGTGGCGAGCCGTGCTGGCAGGCGATGGACCTGTGGAAGACTACCGGCGCCAGGCTGCCGCCATGGGGCTTTCAGATCTGGTGAAAATGCCGGGCTGGCTTGGCGCCGACGAGGCCCAAGCGCTGTGTACACGGGCAGATATCCTGGTCTTACCTTCGCATGCCGAGGGCTTGGCAATGGCTGTGGTCGAAGGGCTTGCCCATGGGCTCGCCGTCGTCACCACGCGCGTCGGCGCGCATGGCGAAGTCATCTCCGATGGTGAAACCGGCGTCTTCGTACCTGTCGGAGACAAGGATGCCCTGGCTGCGGCGCTGGCTAAGCTCGTCACCGACCCGAAAGTCCGCAACTATCTGTCGGCCAAGGCCCGTGCTCATTATCTCAACAATTTCAGTATGAAGGCTTACATGCGATCGCTGGACAAACTCTACGACGCTATCTCCGCGCAACCTCAAACAACGGCTGGTGAACGATGACTATTTCGACTGTGCCGCCAGACCGCAACCCCTCGCTCTCGTCGATGCGCTACGATCCCCGGCTTCAGGTAGAGACTCGTTCGGACGAAATTGATCTGACTTCAGGCCTGCGCCTTATCCGGCGACGGATGGTCATGATAATGGCCATCATCATGGTATTTATGGCGGTTGCCGTAACCGTGATTTCTGGATTGAAGCCGACTTATCATGCCGAGTCCCGGCTGATCATCCACACGCCTCTGGCGACAAAGCTCGGCACCGACGAGTCCGGCCGCAACGATCCGCTGGACGCCACATCTGAGACCGAACGGCTTCTTTCCAGAAGCATCGCAGAGCGGGTAATCCGCGACCTGCGGCTCAATGAATGGCCGGAATTCAATCCGGCGCTGCAAGAAATCTCGCCTATCGACAAGATCCGATCAATGCTGCGCGGTTGGGTCGATAGTGAAAAACCGTCCTTGCCGATACGGGACAGCATCGAGCCGATAATCCCGAAGTACTACAAGGCCCTCCGCGTTTGGCGCGATGGCCAGGGTGACGTCATTCAGATCGGTTTCGATGCGAGCGACCCCGAACGGGCCGCTTCTGTCCCGAACCGGCTCATCAGCATCTACCTCGAAGAGCGCAAGGACAGCCTGCGTGGTCGAGTGGACGCAGCAGAAGAATGGCTTCTGCTGCGCATCGACGAACAGATGGGGCGCGCCAAGGCAGCACGCGATGCCGCCGACGTGTACCAGAAAACTACCGACGTTGCCTCAAATGACGACGATCAGGTTGAACAGATCAAGTCGATCATGGAGCTGGGCGAGCGGCGGACAAAAATCGAACAAGGCCGCGCTGAAGCGAGAGCAACGATATCCGCACTCGAAGCGGCCGACGACCCCTCGCTCGTCCTGCAGAATATGGTCATTCCCGACAGCATTGTTGCAATGCAACGCGAGCTTCGTGCGAAGGAGCAAGATCTCGAGCGCCTTCTTGAGACATATGGCAACACCGCCGAAGCCGTGGTCGACGCGCGCGCCAAGATCCTCAAAACTCGCACCGATCTCAGCCTTGCAACCGATCGATATCTCCAATCGATACACGCCAAGCTTGCGGCGCTCGATCATGAGGACGACACAATCCGGTCGGCATTGGCGACTGCTCATGAGAAACGCACTCGCTCTGCCCTGGCGCAAACCGAGTTGGCCCGACTCCAGCGCATGGCTGACAAAGAGCAAACGGCGCTGGACAAGCTCGAGGAGCAGCGCCGTGGCCTGGCTGCGCAAGCCATGTTGCCGGGCGCGGAACTGGAAGTCTTGTCACCGGCCGCGGTGCCGCTGGCGCCGCAGGGACGCGGGCGGCTTTTCTATTTGATCGGCGCCCTTTTGGCTTCGATATCGATCGCGGTGACGGCCGCTTTCGTGGTCGAGATGTTGGACAATTCAGTCCGCAGCTTCGACCAGATGGCCGGAATGTCGCGCATCGTACCCGCCGGATTCATCCCACACCTGAAACGGAAAGACCGGAGAGATCCGTCGATGCTCTTCGGGAGCATCCAAGACGGGATGTTTGACGAAGCAATTCGCTCCGTCATGACTTCGCTCAAACAATCCAACGGCGGAAAGTTGCCCAACAGTATCGTTGTGACGTCGGCTCACAGCGGAGAGGGCAAGTCACTTGTCGCCAGATCCCTGGCAATCGATCTCGCCGCCAACGGAATTCCGGTGCTGCTTGTCGATGGCGACCTCAGACTCGGAAATCTCGACTCGTTTTTCAAATCAGAGCTAAAGCAGGGGTTGAACGAATTCCTGTGTGGACAGGCCGGAATGCGGGACATCATCCATCACCATCCAAGCGGCATCGACTTCATCCCGGCTGGCAATGCCGGTCTCCATCGGCGCGTTCGTTTGACTGATGCGGCTGACATCATCGCGAGGGCCGCCTCACTCGGCCAAATCGTCATCTTCGACAGCGCGCCGGTGCTCGCCTCGGCTGATACGATGCATCTGACAGCGTTAGCAGAACGAACGCTGGTGGTCGTAAAATGGGGAAAGACGAGCCGTCGCGCGGTAGAGTTTTGCCTACATCAGCTGAAGACCGCGCGCAACGCAGAGATTGCCGTTGCCATAAATAACGTCAATCCGAAACAACACGCCATGTACAACTTCAGCGATTCAGAACTGTTTGTGAGCTCACTGAGGAAGTACCACGAGTACACATGAGTTCGAACAGCATGTTCGCCTGATTCTCCGAAATAAATTATGGAGACCGCATTGAAAAACGAAAATAAGGTTGCGCTGGTTACGGGTATAACTGGCCAGGACGGTGCGTATTTGGCCGAATTGCTCCTGGAGAAGGGCTATAATGTTCACGGCCTCAAGCGACGCTCATCGTCGTTCAACACCAGTCGCATCGAGCATCTATACGAGGATCCCCATGTCGAAAATCCTCGCTTTATTCTGCATTACGGGGACATGACCGATTCAACGAACCTCATCCGCGTCGTTCAGGAAACGCAGCCGGACGAGATCTACAATCTCGCCGCACAGAGCCACGTTCAAGTCTCTTTCGAGACGCCGGAATATACGGCTAACGCCGATGGAACCGGCACCCTTCGGCTCCTTGAAGCAATTCGCCTCCTGGGACTGACCAAGAGGACCCGCTTCTATCAAGCGTCCACCTCAGAGCTCTACGGCAAAGTTCAGGAAGTCCCGCAGAGCGAAACGACGCCCTTCTACCCTCGATCCCCCTACGCCGCGGCCAAGCTCTACGCCTATTGGATTGTGGTCAATTATCGCGAAGCATATGGCATGCACGCCTCGAACGGCATTTTGTTCAATCATGAAAGCCCGATCCGCGGCGAAACATTCGTGACGCGCAAAATCACCCGGGCGGCGGCTGCGATCCATCTTGGGCTGCAGGAAAGGCTCTATCTCGGCAACTTGGACGCCAAGCGCGACTGGGGACATGCGCGAGAATATGTCCGCGGCATGTGGCTGATGCTGCAACAGGATGAACCGGAGGACTATGTCCTTGCGACCGGCGAAACGCACTCGGTTCGTTCCTTTGTCGACAAGGCCTTTGCCCAGGTGGGCATGCCGATTGATTGGCGTGGGAACGGGGTTGAGGAAAAGGGATACGATAAGACATCCGGCAAGTGTTTGGTGGAGATCGATCCAGCTTACTTCCGTCCGACCGAAGTTGATCTTCTGATTGGCGATCCGACGAAGGCGCACACGAAGCTTGGCTGGAAACATGAGACCAATCTTGATCAGCTGGTTGCGGAGATGGTTCGCGAGGATCTGAAACTCATGGCACGAAATGTTCCGTCGGTCGGTGTAACTAAAGGTTTTGCCTATGCCTGAGGTGATTTACAGCCTTGCCGGAAAGAGGGTCTATGTCGCCGGCCACCGCGGAATGGTGGGCTCTGCGATCGTGCGGCGTCTCGCTTCCGAGGGCTGCGAGATTTTGACGGCCACCCGCGCCGAGGTCGATCTCAGACGGCAGGAGCAGGTGGAGGCCTGGATGAGTAAGCATCGTCCCGATGCTGTCTTCCTGGCTGCTGCGAGGGTCGGCGGTATTCTCGCGAATGCTACCTATCCGGCCGACTTCCTTTACGACAACTTGATTCTCCAGGCGAACGTCATCCACGCCGCCCATAGAACTCAAGTCGAAAAACTGATGTTTCTGGGCTCGTCCTGCATCTATCCGAAATTCGCCGATCAGCCGATCGTTGAGGACTCACTTCTGACCGGATCGCTTGAGCCCACGAATGAATGGTATGCGATCGCCAAAATTGCCGGATTAAAGCTCTGCCAAGCCTATCGCAAACAGTACGGTAGAGATTTCATCTCGGCCATGCCTACCAATCTTTACGGTCCAGGCGACAATTTTGACCTCGGGTCAAGCCATGTCATGCCAGCGCTCATACGCAAGACACATGAGGCCAAGGTCAACCAGCAACAAGAGATATGCGTCTGGGGTACCGGCACGCCGCGGCGCGAATTCCTGCATGTTGACGATTGCGCCGACGCCTGCGTCCAGCTCATGAAGACCTATTCCGCCGAAAGTCATGTGAACGTAGGTTGTGGCGAAGACATTACCATCCTCGAATTGGCATACCTCGTCTCCGAGATCGTTGGTTTCGAAGGCAAGATCACGCGCGACCTCACCAAGCCAGATGGCACGCCACGTAAACTCCTGAGCGTCGACAAGCTTCGCACTCTCGGCTGGTCTCCTAAGATAGGTCTGAAGGAGGGTATCGCAGATGCCTATCGCTCCTTCCTTGATGGCCATCATCTCGAACGCAGCGACAGAGCTACGTCCGGCGACTTGATCGGTCAAAGCGACATCAGTTTCGAGAAAGCGAAGGGTTCGGCGCCGCATGCGCCCACGCTCTCGACCGTTGCGCATCATCCCTCGCCATAGGGAATTTGCACGAGGGATAACAGGGTTTTGTCTCGGGGGGACGCATATGCTGGGACGGCGCAAATAATGCAGCCTGTAGACATCAGGATTGCAGCGCTCATTTTCCTGATAGTCGCGTGGGTGATGATTATCGGTGCAGCAATGGATTTTTTCGCGGTCGAAATGCCGATATCGCTTGTCGCGCTATTAGGCAGATAGTCCACATCGGACGGCTCCACCGGGCCTTACCTTCAACCTCATCGCTTGCAGTCGCCACATCGACGGTTTCGCCGTTCTCATCGCCTCGGTAATTTCGCAGAAGATAGGCGAAGCGTAGAACCCGGCTGACATCGGCACTGTGAACGCCGAAATGCGGCACGGCGTTGCTGACGCTGGAGCAGGTTTCATACAGAACTTGGAGGTAGAGATGCTCCTTCGCGGCCAGGCTGACGAGCATCGGGTATCGGCGACCAGTCCGACTGAATCTTTCCATTGTGCTCACCCAGCTTGGGCGACTTGTTGTGAGATGTCATCGGGATTCCTGAAAAGATGATCGGTGTCCGGATGCCCGGTACTCCGTCATTCATGATCGCCATTCCGCGGTGCTCAACTTGCGGATCCGCGAAAACGTCTTTCACCGTGTTGATCGGCCCAGCGGGCACGCCCACACGTTCAAGTTCGGCGAGCAGATCGGCGCGATTAAAATGTTTCGTCCGCGCCTCTAGAATGGATGTCAAATCGGCTCGATGATGTACGCGGTCTGCGTTTGTCTTGAAACGGATGTCGTCAGCCAAGCTCGCTATCTGCAGAACATCGCAAACCCGAGAGAATTGAGCGTCATTGCCACAAGCGATGATGACGCTACCGTCGGAGACCGGAAATACCTGGTAGGGCGCAATGTTAGGATGCGCATTGCCAAGCCGTGTCGGTGACTTCCCGGACGCAAGGAAATTCATCGCCTGATTGGCGAGCACTCCCACGGCACTGTCCAGGAGAGCCATATCTATGTGCTGGCCCTCTCCCGTGGCACTGCGAAGAAGCAAGGCTGCTTGAATAGCAATGACCGAATAGAGGCCTGTGAATATATCGCCGAACGCCACGCCTATTTTTTGAGGCTCCCGACCGGGCTCGCCGGTCAGATCCATGATCCCCGCCATGCCCTGAACGATGAAATCGTATCCGGCACGTTCGGCATAAGGGCCTGACTGGCCAAAACCGGTGATCGAGCAATAAATTAGACGCGGGTTGATCCGTTTGAGGCTCTCGTAGTCGAGGCCGAACTTCTTAAGCCCACCAACCTTGAAGTTCTCGATGACGACATCGGCATTGGCAATCAGTTCGCGAACTTTTGCGGTGTCTTCTTTAGACTTGAAGTCGGCGGTGATGCTGAGCTTTCCTCGGTTGCAACTATGGAAGTAGGCCGCGGCGACATCATTTCCATCTTCGATAAAAGGAGGGCCCCAGCGACGTGTATCGTCGCCCTCTGGGCTTTCCACCTTGACGACCGTCGCTCCCAAATCCGCAAGGGTCTGACCTGCCCAAGGGCCAGCCAAAATTCGCGCGAGTTCCACAACCCGGATGCCTTGAAGCGGAAATTGCATCGATACTCCTCTTAAACTCTCATAGTCAAAAGCAGCCCGCAATGGCTGCTACATATTCGGATAGACCGGCCCCTCGCCGCCCTGCGGCGGCACCCAGTTGATGTTCTGGTTGGGATCCTTGATGTCGCAGGTCTTGCAGTGCACGCAGTTCTGGGCGTTGATGACGAAGACGTCCTTGCCGTCCTTCTCCACCCATTCATAGACGCCGGCCGGACAGTAACGCGTCGACGGGCCGGCATAGATGTCGTGTTCCGAACTCTTCTGCAGGTTCATGTCCTTGACCTGCAGATGCACCGGCTGGTCTTCCTCGTGATTGGTGTTCGACAGGAACACCGAGGACAGGCGATCGAAGGTCAAGACGCCATCGGGTTTCGGATAGGCGATCGGCTTGTGCTGTGACGCCGGCTCCAGGCTCTCAGCATCGGTCTTGCCATGTTTCAGCGTGCCGAAGACGGAAAAGCCGAACAGCGTGTTGGTCCACATGTCGAAGCCGCCAAGCGCCACGCCGAGTGCCGTGCCGAACTTCGACCACAGCGGCTTGACGTTGCGGACGCGCTTCAAATCCTTGCCGATGTCACCCTTGCGCCATTCATTCTCGATCTCGACGATCTCGTCATGGCTGCGACCGGCGGTAATCGCGGCGGCGATCTTCTCGGCCGCGAGCATGCCCGACAGCACCGCATTGTGGCTGCCCTTGATGCGCGGCACGTTGACCAGACCGGCCGAACAGCCGATCAGCGCCCCGCCGGGGAAGGAAAGCTTCGGTACCGACTGGTAACCGCCCTCGGTGATGGCACGCGCGCCATAGGACAGCCGCTTGCCGCCCTCGAAGGTGGTGCGGATCGCCGGATGGGTCTTGAAGCGCTGGAATTCCTCGAAGGGATAGAGATAAGGGTTCTTGTAATTGAGGTGGACGACGAAGCCGACGGCGACCAGATTGTCTTCCAGGTGATAGAGGAAGGAGCCGCCGCCGGTCTTCATGCCGAGCGGCCAGCCGAAGGAGTGCTGCACCAGGCCCGGCCTATGGTTTTCCGGCTTGACCTGCCAGAGCTCCTTGATGCCGATGCCGAACTTTTGCGGTTCACGGTCCTTCGAAAGATCGAACTTGGCAATCAGCTGCTTGGCGAGCGAGCCACGCACACCCTCACCGATCAGCACGTATTTGCCGAGCAGTTCCATGCCGCGGGTATAGTTCGGGCCGGGCTCGCCGTTCTTCTCGATGCCCATGTCGCCGGTGGCGACCCCGATGACGGCACCTTCGTCATTGTAGAGCACTTCGGTTGCGGCAAAACCCGGATAGATCTCGACCCCGAGTTCTTCGGCTTTGGTCGCCAGCCAGCGACAGACGAGCCCAAGCGAGACGATGTAGTTGCCGTGATTGTTCATCAGCGGCGGCATCAGCATATTCGGCAGGCGAACAGAGCCGGCCGGACCGAGCAGCAGGAAGTGATCTGATGTGACCTTGGTCTTGAACGGATGCTCGGCCTCGTCGCGCCAGCCGGGCAGCAGCCGGTCGATGCCGATCGGATCGACGACGGCGCCAGAGAGAATATGCGCGCCGACTTCCGCGCCCTTTTCGAGAACAACGATCGACAGCTCCAGATTGACCTGCTTCAGCCGGATCGCCGCCGCAAGACCGGCAGGACCAGCGCCGACGATCACAACGTCGAATTCCATCATTTCCCGAGGAGTGTCATTTCGTTCACTCATAATACCCCGCCTAAATTGTCCATGCTTTAGAGATGCCGGTGGCCGCTACAACGCCTATCGCGTGGGTCGCGGTGGATCGCACCTGTAATCGTAAAATCCCCTGCCCGCCTTGCGCCCTAGCCAGCCAGCTTCCACGTATTTAACCAGCAGGGGGCAAGGACGATATTTGCTATCGGCCAATCCTTCATGGAGCACCTGCATGATCGAAAGGCATGTGTCCAACCCGATGAAATCGGCCAGTTCAAGCGGCCCCATCGGATGATTGGCTCCGAGCTTCATCCCTGTATCAATTGCCTCTACGTTGCCGACCCCTTCATACAAAGTGTAGATGGCCTCATTGATCATCGGGATAAGAATCCGATTCACGATGAAAGCTGGGAAGTCCTCGGAAACTGTCACGCTTTTGCCAATTGAGACGGCAAAGTCCTTGGCTGCGGCAAAAGTCTCTTGGCTGGTTCCGATACCGCGAACAAGCTCAACCAACTTCATGACCGGTACTGGATTCATGAAATGAACTCCCAAAAAGCGATCTGGCCGGTCCGTGGAGGCAGCAAGGCGCGTGATGGAAAGAGAAGATGTATTGGTTGCCAGGATTGCTTGAGGCTTCAAGACTTTGGAAATGTCCCTGAAGACAGTTGTCTTGAGGGCTTCATTTTCGCTTACAGCCTCAATGACCAGGTCCGCATCCGCCAAATCTGAAAGCGCAAAAGCTCCTCTGATGCGAGAGACAGCGCCCTGAGCCTCACTCTCTGACATCTTTCCCGTCTGCGCCTGGCGGCTGAAATACCTGGCACCACCTTCGACGCTCTCGCTGACCCGATTTTCGGCCACATCATAAACCAACACCTGGTATCCATGTTTTGCCACGGCCTGTGCGATTCCGCTGCCCATCTGTCCTGCACCGATGACTGCGACGGTTGAAATATTGGAAGCCATAGGCATGTCGCCTTTCGGTAGATCGGAGGGAAAGTGAGGGGCGGCCTGTGCCGGAACCGATGCTCAGCATTGATGGTTCGCCACCCCGGCCCGACCGCTTTCACCGCCGGACCGCAATTAAGGCCCTGTTCCTTAGAAGAAAGCCTGGATACCCGTCTGCGCACGACCAAGGATCAGCGCATGGACATCATGAGTGCCCTCGTACGTGTTGGTCGTTTCCAGGTTCTGCGCGTGGCGCATGACGTGGTATTCGATCTGGATGCCGTTGCCGCCGTGCATGTCGCGGGCTTGCCGGGCAATGTCCAACGCCTTCCCGCAGTTATTCCGTTTCACGATGGATATCATCTCGGGAGCCATCTTGTGTTGGTCCATCAGCTGGCCGACGCGCAGGGAACCCTGAAGCCCAAGCGTAATCTCGGTCATCATGTCGGCTAGCTTCTTCTGGTACAGTTGCATGCCTGCGAGCGGCTTGCCGAACTGCTTGCGGTCCAGCCCATACTGGCGTGCGCGAAACCAGCAGTCCTCCGCGGCTCCCATGACGCCCCAAGAAATGCCATAACGAGCGCGGTTGAGGCAGCCGAACGGGCCTTTGAGGCCGGAGATGCCCGGAAGAAGTGCGTCTTCCGTAACTTCGACGCTGTCCAGTACAATTTCCCCGGTAATCGAGGCACGCAGCGACAGCTTGCCACCAATTTTCGGAGCAGAAAGGCCCTTCATGCCCTTTTCAAGCACGAAGCCGCGGATTTCGTTGTTATGAGCTTCCGACTTTGCCCAGACGACAAAGACGTCTGCTATGGGCGCGTTGGAGATCCAGGTTTTGGAGCCCCGCAGGCGGTAGCCGCCTTCGATTTTCTCGGCGCGGGTCTTCATACCACCCGGGTCGGAGCCTGCGTCGGGCTCAGTGAGGCCGAAACAGCCGATGAGATCGCCGGAAACGAGGCCCGGCAGGTACTTCTTCTTCTGTTCGTCGGAGCCGTAGGCAAAGATCGGGTAGATGACCAGCGAGGACTGTACGCTCATCATCGAGCGATAGCCGGAATCGACGCGCTCGACTTCGCGAGCGACCAGGCCGTAGGCGACGTAAGATGCGTTGGCGGCGCCATATTCTTCCGGAAGCGTTACTCCGAGCAGACCTGTCCGGCCCATCAGCTTGAAAAGCTCAGGCTCTGTCGTTTCATCGAGATAAGCTTCCTGGATGCGCGGCATAAGCTCGGATTTTGCAAAGGCCGCAGCTGAGTCGCGGATCATCCGCTCATCTTCCGTCAATTGATCATCGAGCAGAAAAGGGTCGTTCCAGGAAAAGGCCAAGGGGGGTCGTCCTCCGTTTGAGGTTTTGGCAGTTCGAAGTTTCCGGAATTATCGCTGGCGGCTCGCGAAGGACAAGCACCGTTTACTCATCGGGCTATGAGCTATAGTAATAGGTCATGGTGAACCTTTCTAGAAAACTACTTCCGTCCACTTCTGCTCTCGCGGCCTTCGATTCTGTCGCGCGATTGGGCAGCTTTTCCGCTGCGGCGGAGGAACTTTCGCTGACGCAGGGAGCGATAAGCCGCCAGGTATCTGGGTTGGAGGAACAGTTGGGCATTTTACTATTCGACCGAACCAGTCGCGGCGTAAATCTCACTGAGGTAGGCGCAGAATATTCGAAGACGATCGCCGGCGCCTTGGCACAGATACGTTACGCATCGCTTCAAGCCATGACTAAACAACATAACGATCAGCTTAATCTCGCGATTCTGCCGACTTTCGGTACCCGCTGGTTGATGCCGCGCATGCCGCAATTCGTCGCTCGCCATCCGGAGATCACATTGAATTTCGCCACGCGTATCGGCGTCTTCGATTTCGACCGGGACGGCATCGACATGGCAATCCATATCGGCCAGCCCAATTGGCCGGGCGCAGACTGCACATTTCTCATGGATGAGATGGTGGCGCCGGTCGCTTCACCCAGCTTCCTCAACTCGCATCCGATCGGCAAGGCGGAAGACCTGCTACACATGCCACTGCTGCATATGGCATCTCGACCCGGAGCCTGGAACCACTGGTTCGAGAGCCTTCGAATTGCAGCAACTCCCTCTCAAGCCATGCGGTTCGAGCAGTTCGGCAGCGTGGCGCAAGCCTGCATCGCGGGACTTGGTCTGGCGCTAATGCCACTCTTTCTGATCGACTCGGAACTCGCCAGTGGTCAGCTCGTCGAAGCCTTTCCCCATCAGATTAAGAGTCCCAGCGCCTACTATGCGGTCGCACCGCTCAGCAAGACGGATTTCCGTCCAGTCGCCGCGTTTCGCGCCTGGTTGCTGGAGGAAATCGGCCGCTACAAGGAAGGTGTCGTCGAGCGGTAATCGATCCTGGGGAGCACAAGGCTACGGCCGGGAACCCGGTGTGTCGGCCTTGACTCGAGCCGGAAATGCTGTCAGTTGATGCTAACGTTAGCATTCGATGTGTTTCGTATGAACGTCGTTTCAGGAAGAAAAACATGCATGGTAAGCGGCTCTCAGCCAGTAGGGCTTTGGTGAAGGACGTTCAGTTACTTGGCCGCCTTCTGTGCAATGCCATCGAGGCAACTGATGGCAAAGATGTACGAGAGGTCGTCGAACAGGTCCGAACAATCTCTGTGAATGACCATAGGAAGGCATGCTCCCGCCTATACGACAAGCTGACCCCATTCTGCGCAGAAATGACACTACCGACTCTGAACCGCGTCATCAGGGCATTCAGTCAGTTCTCGCAGCTCGTCAATATTGCCGAAGACTGTCATCAAGCGAGAATACAGCGGCTTGGTATTGTTGATGGAGCCTCTGAAATTCCCGGAACGGTCACCCGATCGCTTTCCGTCCTTGCGGCCGCCGGGGTGACTTCCCAGGACCTACGCACACTCATATCAGGGTTGATCATCTCACCGGTGTTCACGGCGCATCCCACGGAAGTGCGACGCAAGAGCGTCATCGACATCGAGCAAGAGCTTTCAAAGTGCCTGTCGCAGCTCGACCAGGTCGGCCTGACAGACCAAGAGATAGGTTCCCATCAGAAGGATCTCGAAAGAGCGACCACGACACTTTGGCAAACGAATAGTTTGCGAGGGCAAAGTCTAAGGGTTGTTGATGAGATCCTCAATGGCCTGTCCTATTACGACAGTACGATCTTAAGGGTGCTTCCAGAGGCTTACGAAACGCTGGAAACCCAGTTGCGAGCCGCTCCCTGGAACTTCGGCCAGGAGGCGCTGCCGCCATTCCTGCGTATGGGCTCCTGGATCGGCGGCGACCGGGATGGCAATCCCTACGTTAATGGCGAGACCTTGAGAGAAGCGTTACGTCTTCAAAGCGAGAGAGTCTTCTCGTTCTACCTTGGCGAACTCCACAGCCTTGGAGCTGAGCTCTCTCTGGATGATCGGTATGTAAACGTATCAACGGACCTTCGTCGCCTCGCGACCGACTCGCCTGATCGATCGGAGCCGCGCCGACACGAACCCTATCGCTTGGCCATCTCGGGCATGTACGCTCGGCTAGCGGCCACGGCCCGCAAGTTTGGAAGCACAGAGCTGGTTCGCAAGCCTGTCGCCACTGCCCCATGCTATGTCAATCCCGATGAGTTCAGCAAGGATTTGGCGACGATCAGCAAATCCCTCACGGCGAATGGGGCTGCAACCATCGCCTCCGGCAGATTACGAAAGCTGCAACGCGCAATCGACGTGTTCGGATTTCACCTTGTGAGCCTCGATCTGAGGCAAAATTCCGAGGTTCATCAGCGCGTTGTGCATGAGTTATTCGAAACCGTCAGGCCGGGTACCAACTATGAATCGCTCTCCGATGCCAAGAGGATGACATTGCTCACAGAGGAGCTCAGATCGTCTCAGCTGTTGATCACACCGCTCAAGGCCTATTCTGCGGAGACGACGTCCGAACTATCTGTCCTGCGTGAAGCCGCAGAAGCTCACAAGCGCTATGGCTGCGGCAGCATCCCGAACTACATCATTTCGAAAGCAGGAAGCCCATCGGACATCCTCGAGGTCATGGTACTCCTCCGAGAGGTAGGACTGTATAGGCCCGATGAGCCAAAGGCAGCATCCGTAAACATCATACCTCTTTTCGAGACGATCTCGGACCTCAGAAACTCCCGAGATGTGATGGAGACCACCCTGGCTGTCGACGGGTACCGAGCGTACGTGAAAGCGCTCGGCAATAGACAAGAGATCATGCTTGGGTATTCCGACAGCAACAAGGACGGAGGATACCTTACCTCCGGATGGGAACTCTACAAGGCGGAGACTGCTTTCATTCTGCTTTTTGAGAAAGAAGGCATTCGCCTGAGTTTATTCCATGGTCGCGGTGGCTCCGTCGGCCGTGGAGGCGGTCCCAGCTATGAAGCGATCACTGCCCTGCCCCCGGGTGCAGTAGCCGGTTCGATTCGAGTGACCGAACAAGGTGAAGTGATCGCGGCGAAATATTCCAACCCGGACCTTGGACGTCGAAACCTTGAACTTCTGATCGCAGCGACACTGGAGGCTTCTCTTCTGCCGTCCGACGCGCAAGAGCCCAAACCGGGCTACCTCGATGCCATGGAAGAACTGTCGGAACTTGCGTTCGACAGCTATCGCTGCCTTGTCTACAAGACCGACGGTTTTGAACGGTTCTTCTGGGAAGCCACGATCATTGGAGAAATCGCAAAGCTGAACATTGGCAGCCGTCCGGCATCTCGCAGCTCGTCAGGTCGCATTGAAGACCTTCGCGCAATACCGTGGGTGTTCGGCTGGTCGCAGAGCCGGATTATGTTGCCCGGTTGGTTTGGGTTCGGCTCTGCTGTCAAACAATGGCTTTCGTCACATCCCGACGGTCTGACGACCCTTCAGGCGATGTATCGCCATTGGCCTTTTTTCCGAACATTGATCGCCAACATGGAAATGGTCCTGGCCAAGACAAACCTGGCCATCGCCACCAGCTACGTCGATCTTGTCGCCGATTGCCCGTCCCACGAAACCATTTTTGCCCGCATAAAAGACGAATGGGCCGATACGGTGGGCGCCCTTCTCGGCATCACGGAACAGACTTCGCTCCTGGAGAATAATCCAGCGCTTAAACAGTCAATCTATCACCGCTTTCCATGCCTTGATCCTCTGAACTACATGCAAGTCGATCTCCTTCGTCGTCATCGCGCCGGAGAACGCGATCACGACACCGAAGAAGCACTGCATCTAACCATCAATGGCATTGCGGCCGCCCTTCGCAACAGCGGGTGACCAAACAGTGGAGCCGCGTTGTATCCGCCTATTTTCCTTGACCATAACAGGCATATTGCGCTAACGTTCGCACAGATACAGGAGGACTCTTCATGACACGCACCGTGCTGTTGACGGACTATGCATGGCCGGATGACAAGGTGGAGCGGCAGACAATCGAAGGCGCCGGTTTCAGCCTGGTCAGCGGTCCCGCCAAGCCAGCTCCAGCTGCTGAAATCGAGGCATTGGCAGCTCAGCATCAGCCGGATGCGATTTTGACCTGCTGGGCTGAGGTCAGCGCCACCGCAATAGCGGCGTCACCTGCCCTCAAAATCGTCGCGCGTCTGGGTGTCGGATTGGACAACATTGCTGTCGATGCGGCCACAGAGCGCGGCATCTGGGTCACCAACGTGCCCGATTATTGCGTAGCAGAGGTTTCGGATCACGCCGTCGGATTCGCCATCGCTTGGGCTCGTGGTCTCATCCATTTTGACCGCGAAGTGCGTTCCGGGCGTTGGGATCCTGCCTCCGCCAATCTCCGTAGGCTGTCGGAACTCACCTGCGGCATCGCTGGCTTCGGTCGTATCGGTCGTGCGACCGCAGCAAAGATGCAGGCACTAGGATGCCGGGTATTGGCGCACGACCCCTACACGTCCAATGCTCCCGACAATATCGAACTGGTCGATTTCGAAACCCTTCTTGCCAGCAGCGACATCGTCGTGATCCACACACCGCTGTCGCCTTCAACGCACCACCTGATCAATCGGGACGCGATCTCAAAAATGCGTCGGGGCAGCCTGTTGATCAACGTCAGCCGAGGCGGCGTCGTCGACACTGCCGCCGTCATCGAAGGACTGGCCTCCGGCATTTTAAGCGGCGTCGGCCTTGACGTCCTCGAGGATGAGCCGCGCATTCCGCCGGAATTGATTGCTCACCCTGGCGCGATGATCACTCCGCATGTCGCTTTCTCTTCGGACGCATCGCTTATCGAGCTGCGCCGACGTGCCGCGGAAGAAGTTGTCAGAGTTCTCTCTGGAGAGATGCCTGAACAGCCCCGTAACAGCCCCCGCCGTTAGTGCCTCATAGGATCTTCAAATTCATGTCTGCAGCTGAGACGACGATTTTCGATGACTTCTTGCTGAGAAGCGGGCTGAAAGGTGCTTCGGAAAAAGCAGCATACAAGCCTCTGACGGGTGGTGTTTCTTCGGACATCTATCGGGTCGAACTTCCTGGGCGGATTCTTTGCGTAAAGCGTGCCCTCGCCAAGCTGAAAGTGGCTGCCGATTGGCACGCGCCGGTGTCTCGAAATGAGTACGAATGGAATTGGATCTCGTTCGTAGCTCAACATTTCCCCTCCGCTGTTCCGAAACCTCTCGCCCATGACGCATCGTCTGGCGTGTTTGCGATGGAATTCCTTCCCGGCGAAGAGTATCCGCTCTGGAAAGCCGATCTCCTCCAAGGCCACGCTGATCCAAAAGCGGCAGAGATTATTGGGCGACGGATCGGACAGATTCACTCTGTGAGCGCCCGCACACCCGGGCTACCGGCGAAATTCGACTCCGGCACCAACTTCTATGCTCTGCGGCTTGAGCCCTACCTGGTCGCAACCGCTGACAAACACCCCTTCGTCGGCGACCGCCTTTCAGACCTCGTGGGCCGCACTGCCGATACGAAGCTGGCACTCGTTCATGGTGATGTTAGCCCGAAGAACATTCTGCTGGGCAAGAGCGGGCCTGTCTTCCTGGATGCGGAATGCGCATGGTTTGGCGATCCCGCCTTCGATCTCGCCTTCTGCCTAAACCATCTCCTTTTGAAAAAGCTCGTTGTTGAGAAGGCGTCCCCTGAACTCGCAGCCTCCTTTGCGGCGCTGTCGTCTGCGTATCTCAACGAGGTCGATTGGGAAGATCGTGAAGCTGTCGAAGCTCGAGCAGCAAGTCTCCTGCCCGCCCTCTTCCTAGCCCGCGTCGATGGCAAATCGCCGGTCGAGTATGTGACGGAAGAAAGCCAAAGAATGCTTGTTCGCAAAACGGCTATCCCGTTGATCGCGTCACCCCGCACAAAACTGGCTGAAATCGCGCAAGCCTGGTTTTCCTAATACGGAAAAGCTCCGCCAACAGCGCGGCGCCACTCCGCGGAGCGATGACAGGTCGTCTTGCTTGCTCTGCCGAGCTCAACAGACAATGGTAGATGTCATCGACGCCCGAGGCAGAATTTGTGCAAAAGCCAGCAGGAAATAACTGCTTGCCTTCGGCTCTCCGCGACGCGCCGCGGCGAGAAACGAATTTACTTCCAGGAATGATCCGGCGCAAAGCAGATCGACTTCATCGATCGAAAAGATCGGTTAGAGCACCAGCGTCAAAGAGAGGCCGTCGCCCTCTTAGAGCGACGGCAGTCGACCAGCCATTCACGGAGGTTTCGGTATTGTTGGCTCACTTGAACCGAGCGAGCCACACCTCAAACGCGGCCAGAAAGGTTTCGATGAATTTCTGCGTCCCTTCGTTGAGAATCTCCCCATTATCGCCCACCAGCTTGTCCGCCCCGCTGAGATATACTTCCGGCTGCGGCAAGGTGGGAACGTTGATGTTGGTGAGAATAACTCGGAGCTGAAGCGCCGCGACGGCACCACCAATGAGACCGGGAGAAGCGCTGGTTATTGCGCCGGGTTTATGGTCCCACACGCTTTTTCCGTAGGGCCGAGACCCGACCTCGATTGCGTTCTTCAGAACAGCAGGTACCGACCTGTTGTATTCAGGGGTCACAAAAATCACCCCGTCGCAGCTTTTGATACGTTCGCGAAAAGACGTCCATGCCACAGGAGACGTCTCGGCGTCCAGGTCTTGATTGTAGAGCGGGAGATCGCCGATCGGCACGATTTCCAGATTTAAATTGTCCGGCGCCACTCTCTGCATCGCACGAGCCAATTTCAGGTTGATCGAAGCCTGTCGAAGACTACCGACCAAGACCGCAACATCTTTCTTGGACATGTTTTCCCTTTTCGCGTCGGGGGCGTCGGCCGGAGCCGACGCCAGCACTTGTTATCAATGCGACGTTGGAACCGGAGGAATGATGACGTAATTGCTGAAGCCGCCATCGCGTTCGCCGATGCCGGAAATCGCTTCATTCACCCGCTCAAGAGGATAGATTTTGTGCTCAAGGTACGAAAGGTCCAGCGCACCCGTCGCCACCATATCCGCCATTTCCTGCCCTTGCGCAGCGGTGAACCAATTGGAACCGATGAGCTGGACTTGCTCGTCCATCAGCCACTTCACGTCGACCGGAACATCCTCGGAGACCCCGCCAACGACAACCACGCGACCGCCCCGACGAACGCCGCGCATGGAGTCGATCATGGTAGATGCCGGTGCCCTGGCACCCAAAGCACTGATAACGAAGTCGGCGCCTTCGCCGCCGGTCTGGGCCTTCGCCCATTCTCCGGTCGAGCCCTCCCCGAGCACGATCGTGTCGATACGATCAGGGGCGATAGCCTTTATGCGATCGAGCAGTTCCTTGCTTCTGCCTGTTCCAAGGATCTTGGAAAGACCCATTGCGAGGCCGAGCTTCGTTGCGGCGAGGCCAAGGGTGCCAGTGATCCCATCGATGAGGCCAACCTGACCAGGCCCAGCTTGCGCATTTTTCAGAGCGCCATAGGAAGTACCGAGATAGCCGAAGCGGCCCGCCTGTTCAAAGCTAAGGTTGTCCGGCAGGCAGACAAGTGAATATTCCGGCGCGGTCATGTACTGGCTGAAACCGCCATATGGGTAAAGGTCGAAGATCCTCTGACCATCGCGGCTGGTACTGAAGTAGCCGTTCAAGGTATAGTAACGGCATTGGCTGCGATGGCCGGACCGGCACGCCTTGCAGGAACCACAGGACCTGAGTGGGCTCACATAAACCCGGTCCCCGACCCTGACATTCGTAACCGCCTCACCAACTTCGGCAACCACACCGGCAGGGTCCAGGCCAAAAACAGCCGGAAGTTTCGGCAGCGGCTGGTGCGGAAACCACGTTGGCCAGTTATTAATGACATTTGCCATGTTCGGAACGATACCGCAGGCCCTGACCTGTACAAGGACGTCGCTGGGCCGGGGCTTCGGAACCGGGATCTCGTCCAACGACATCGGCTGATGCAGTGCATGCAACCGAGCTGCGATCATAGTCTTAACCATTAACTCCTCCATAGGGCGCACCGGCCGGGCCTCGCCCGACCGACTGCATCTTTGCTGTTTCATAAAAGTTTGCTCGGCAAAGCACCGAAGCAATATTCGTTAGGGTGCGAGAAACTTCGCCTCGGCCGGACGGAATTCGGTGGGCCAAACGGTGACCCAATCATTTCCTTGGACCTGCTTGAGTTTCGTCGACTGCTTCCCGGCATTGAATTTGCCCTCGAAGGTTCTCGGGCCTACGACGGTTTCCACCGTATTGGACCGCAGCCAGGCAGCCATTGCTGCATCGTCGAACTTTCCTGCGCCTTCTGCCGCCGCGGCAAGGATTTGCCATGCAGCGAATTCGACAGCAGCCTGATATTCGGTGCGCGGATACGGGAAACCTGCAGCCTTCGCACTGTTGTTGTAGGCGGTCACGAACTCCTGGGCACCCGGATACGAAAGGAAGGGCTCCTGCGCTTCAAACCAGGTCAGCGAGGTCAAACCGTTGGCCTTGGGATGGGCGGCAGTCGGGCCTGGAGCCGGGAAGAGATAAAATTGGTTCCTCGGCTGGTAGTCGATGCGGCTCATTGCATCGAGGAGCTGGACGGCCTCCATACCAATGGCACCTGACCACAGTAGATCCGAATCGGCTGCCTTGATGCGGTTTGCGATTGCGCCGAAATCCTTCGTGCCGAACTCGTACTCAAGGCTGAGAACATTCTCGATTCCGCGCCTCTCGGCAACTTCTTGCCCGCCCTTTGCGATCGTCAGCGCGGAGGGGAACTTGCTGGTGATAAATGCGATCGTCTTCGGAGGGTTCGGAAGGCTCGTATAGGCATCCAAAACCACTTCCGAGTCCGTGAGATGGGGTTCAGGTCCGATCGGAAGGGACGGGAATTGCAGTGGATATGGCGCGAGACTCGGGTCACCCAAGCTGCTCTGAATAAGGAGTTTCTTGAAGCGTTGAGCGACACCCATCGCCGCAATGATCGAGGACGTGCCATAAGGGCCCATCAGCAGATCAACCTTGTCGGCAGTTACCAGGCGTTCGTAGAGCGTGCGAGCGTTCGCAGGAAGCGACTGGTCGTCGAGCAGAACGAATTCTACTTTGCGGCCCAGGATACCACCCTTGGCATTAATCTGCTCGACAAAGACATTCGCCGCGAGCTTATGGATTGCGCCCACGCCAGCAAGCGGGCCTGTCAACGGTAGCGTGCCACCTACCCGGATGGGCGTCTCCTGTGCAAACGCGCTTGGCATCGAGCTAAAAACTGCCGCTGCTGCTGCAGAACCCAGAAACGACCTTCTGTTCATTTTAATGGAATTCACACTCATCTCATCCTCCCAGATGCATCCAGTTAACTACATCGCAGTACAGCGGACTTGGCATTAGTCCCCACGTCGTCCGCCGACACATCGACGGCGGTATTGTCAGCCCTTTGTGAGGCCTTCGGCGTAACGCTCCAGCGTCATCGGGTTCGGCAACTTTTCGGGGTGCTCCAGCCGTACCCCTGTAAAATCGCTGGCCTCGAAGTACCATTTGGAAACCGCAGGCAGGCCCCAATGCACATTGGTGCTCAGTGATGCCGCGTCCCAACGGATCGGTTCCAGCTCGACGTCAATAGTGGTGTAATGATTGTTGAAGAACTCGACTCGATGCCCATCCGGATCGCGCAGGTAGACAAACAGGACGCCTGACGGACCGTGCCGTCCCGGTCCGCGTTCTACGTTCTCGGCATATCCGTAACGGCTGGCAAAATCGCACACGGCGAAGATGTCGCTGCTCTCCGAAACAATATAAGCGAAGTGATGCATTCTTGGTCCGACGCCCGGCACCAGGGCCAGATCCAGACATCCGCCCTTGCGATACATGAAGTTCGCAAGGAGGTCATCGCCAGCCGCGATGTACTCTGAAGTCCGGAAGCCCAGTTCCCCGTAGAAGGCGCTCAGGGACAACGGATCAGGGACAATGACCTGGCAGTGATCCAGACCTTGAGCCCGTGCACCGCGATGCTCATGCACCTCCAAAAATTTACGGGGATGGACAGTCATCGAGGCGCAAAGTTCGATGCGAGCGCCTGCAGGATCACTTACCAGAAGGGTCCGCCCTTGGTTTGGAACGTCAACCCACTCCGCCGGGAGGCCCTTTTCGTCAAAGAATACTTTGGCTTTGTCGAGGTCCTCCTCCAGAAACACCCGATAACCAATTCGTTTGCAAGTCGGCCTCCCCTTGGCCGGCGAAAGAACGAGACTGTGATGGCAGGCCTCGGACAATCCGCGAAGATAAGAAACGCCATCCGCGAATTCGGTTTCAACCAAGCCTCCGACGTTCACGTAGAAATCGCGGCTACGTTCAACATCATTCACCTCAAGCACAATGTGGCTGAAGCGTGTGATGTTGAAAGGCGGCTTCAAATTAACAGCCGGAAGCATATCATCCTCATCCATCTTTGCGAACGTTAGCATAAAAAGGCCGGTTTGTTTGTCAACGCTTGTTTTTGAGTGAAATGCACATTTGGCCCATGGAATGTCATCCCACCGCAGCCGCTGAGACCGGGTTTTCAGCCAGGTTCAGTGCCGACCAGCCAGCAAACACGGCCTCCTTTCCGAGCACTTCTTCGATGCGAAGAACCTCATTCCACTTGGCCATGCGTTCGGAGCGAGAGAACGAGCCGACTTTGAGTTGCTTCGCGCCCCAACCCACCGCCAAATGAGCAATTGTAACGTCCTCGGTCTCGCCAGACCGAGCGGAAACGATAGTTCGGAAGCCGGCATTCTTGGCGACAGACAGCGCCTCGAAGGTCTCCGTAATCGTTCCAGCCTGGTTCGGTTTAATCAGAACCGCATTGACGCTGCCCGTCTTGATCGCCTCAGTAACTCGCGCGGCATTCGTCACGAGGAAATCATCGCCAATGATCTGGCAACTGGAGCCGTACCGGGAGGTAAATTCTTCGAAGCCCGCCGGATCATCCTCGGCGAGTGGATCTTCAATCGATACGATCGGATAGGCCTTCAGCCACCCACCGAGCATTTCAATCATGTCGGCGGTATCAAGCTTTCTGTCTTCCAACGCCAGCGAATACTTGCCGCCACGACCGAACTCAGAGGCCGCGATATCGAGTGAAATTGCGACCTGACTGCCCGGCTTCAAACCTGCGGCTTCGATCGAACGCACCAAGGTATCCAGCGCCTCTTCGTTGTTTGCGAAGGCGGGCCAGTAGCCTCCCTCGTCCGCTACACCCTGGAGCTTCCCGGCGCGTTTCATGATGTCCCCGGCCGCACGGTATACCTCAGCGGTCCACTCCAGCGCCTCCGAGAAAGACGAGGCAGCGGGGCACATGATCATGAAGTCCTGCACATCGACGCGGCGTGCCGCGTGTGCCCCACCCCCGAAAATCTGGATTTCCGGCAGTGGCATAATGACCCTTCCGTCGGGGCCGGCAAGATGCCGCCAGATGGGATGACCCGACGCAGCAGCAGTGGCGTGCAGCAGAGCCATCGACGTGGCAACGGTCGCATTTCCTCCCAGCCTGCTCCGGTTCGGAGTACCGTCCAGCTCGATCAGGGCATGGTCGAGTTCGGCTTGGTCTTTAGCGTCGCGACCAATCAGCAAGGAGGCGATTTCGCCGTTTACGGCAGCCAAAGCCGTGTTGATGCCCAGGCCACCAAGGGCACTACCGCCGTCACGAAGGTCGAGGGCTTCGCCAGTGCCGGTCGACGCCCCCGCGGGCGCAATGGCCCTGCCGGTGACGTTAGAAGCAAGTGTGATCTCCACTTCGACTGTAGGCCTGCCGCGGGAATCCCAGACGCGACGGCCCTGTACTTTTCGAATTTCGGTGCTGCTCATGTTCAAATGGTCCACATAGTCAGATTGAAATTTGCGTTTCCGATAGGTCAAAGACCGTCTTCATAGTCCTGCTCATCAGGCGTTCGTGCACCAATCAGAACCACTGCTATGGTCGCTGGTTTGTCGCTCTTGTTGCGCCAGGCATGGCGCGTTCCGTTCTGCACAAACGTGTCGAATTGCCCCAGACGGGTCTCGTTGCCGTTGTCGAGTTCCATCCAGATCTCCCCGTCGAGCACGATTCCGTAATCGACCGTCGGAGTTCGATGTTTGCCATCTGGCTCGAAGCGCTCAGCCAGCCCAGGACTGACGGCCAGATTTTCGGCCATTGCCGCTTGCGGGTCAAAATCAGGCGAGGCGAACACGGTATCTGGTGGGAACGTTAGCACTAAGAACCGTGTTTCTCCGGGCTCGGGAACGAAGTCCGTAACCAATGGAGTGGGATCGGTTCCGTCAAACGGAATAGCGGTCGACGACCGTGTCGCCCAAATCATTCGCGAGACCAGACCGGGGATGGACTTGAACACGTCTGTCCTCGGTGGAGTGCCGTCCTGAGAAAAGGTGGCGTGCCCCCTCATATCGTGTTCCGTGACCACGCGTCGAATGTTGATCGGCAGTTTGCCGTTTGAGTTGTCAGATGCCAAGGTATGCCTCCCTGATGCTTGGATCATTGATGAGAACTTGAGGCAGCCCGGACGCAGTCACGCGACCCTGTTCAAACACATAGGCTTGATGCGCGATCTCAAGGGCCTTGTTTACGTTCTGCTCGACGAGCAGCACGGCCACTCCCCGCTCATTGATCATCTGGATGATCTTGAACATGTCCCCGACAATCAGCGGCGATAGGCCTAACGACGGTTCATCCATGAGGAGGATGCGAGGCTTTGCCATGAGGCCCCGACCAATGGCAACCATCTGCTGCTGGCCCCCTGACAATGAGCCCGCCAGCGAATCCTGGCGATCTCTCAACACCGGAAACAGCTTGAAGACTTCCGCAAGAGTGGCATTTCGGTCGGCTCGGGCTGCGGATCGGAAAGCGCCGAGCAGGAGGTTATCCAACACGGTCATTTCCGTGAAAAGACGACGACCTTCCGGGACGATGGCGATGCCGTAGTCGCAAACGCGATGACTTGGAACCTTGGAAACATCATTCCCCTCTATAACAATCTTCCCTTTGCGCGGACGTAAGATACCGGCGATGGCGTTTACAAGAGTGCTCTTCCCTGCTCCGTTCGGACCGACGACGGAAACGATCTCACCCGGCTTTACGCTGATAGAAACATCCCAGAGAGCGGTGGCGTCGCCGTAACCGACTTCAACATTTGCGACTTCAAGCAGCATGACCGCCCCCCAGATATACACTGATGACCGCTGGATCTCGCATCGTTTCGGTCGGCTGTCCGAGGGCAAGAACCTTGCCCTGATCCAGCACGGCGACACGGTCTGCGAGTGCGACGACGGCCCTCATTAGGTGCTCAACGAAGATAATCGTCGTGCCACCGGCCTTAATTCGCTTGATCATTTCAACAGCGTGGTCGATCTCAGCCGGATTCAGGCCACAGAGCACCTCGTCGAGTAAGAGAAGACGAGGTTTGGCGGCGAGTGCTCTTGCGAACTCGACAAACTTCCTGTCGTGGAGATTCAGGGCCTCGGGAAGCACGTTGGCCTTTTCCGCCAGTCCAGTGTAGACGAGAGCGGCCTTGGCAACCTCATCGGCACCAGCCACGCCCATGCCGCTCACGCTACCGAACTCCGCACAGATCCGCACGTTCTCAAGGACCGTGAGATTATTGAACAGACGGGGATCTGATACGTACGCGCAATGCCGCTCTGAGCGATCTGATGAGGTGATTTGCCGGAGATCTGTTCTCCTTCAAGCGTAATGGTACCGGAAGTCATGGCGTAGTGGCCGCTGATCATGTTGATCAACGTCGACTTGCCGGAACCATTTGGGCCCACCAGGGCAAGGATTTCCCCCCTCTGGACGTCCAGCGTTACCCCGTTCAGGGCGCGAAGACCGCCGAATGATTTGGTGACGTCTTCGCACTTCAAAAGGACAGGGCTCGAACTTCCATTGGTGGCCGGCGAGAGGTGGGCGGCTACTTGAGTGATCCTGTCACTGCCTCCCAGTCCACTACGCTTGTCGGCAAACTTGCGGAGAATGCTCGGGACGATACCGGACGGCAGCACGAGGATCACGATAATCAGCGCAAGAGCCACGCCAGCACGGCCAAATTCCGCATGAGCACCGCTGACGATGGCACTTTGAAGCACGGTGATGATAGCCGCACCGATCGCAGGGCCTGCCCAGTGGCGAGCACCGCCAAGAATGCTCATGAGGACCACATACAGCGGGACCGTTACCGCAAAGGTCTCGCCGACAGTAACATAGCCGACATAGACGGCGTGGATCGCGCCCATTCCACCTGCGAGCGCCGACGACACCGCGAAGGAGAACAGCTTGTAGCGGAACGTTGGTACGCCCTTCACTTCAGCAACGTCCTCATCGTCGTGGATTGCGAGCAGCCCTTGGCCAAATTTGCTGTGAAAGATGAAGTATGACGTCGCCAATGCGATCAAAGCCGCGATGAGCCCAAACAGGTATAGAGAGCCCGACGCCGTAACCCCGATCATCGGAATCTCGATGCCCGAAAGGAAAACTCCTGTCCCTGAATCCAGCGAGGTGTTGGAAACGATCGCCGCCACAACGAATGTCACCGACAGCGTCAGCAGAGCAAAGAACTCTCCGCGCAGGGATCTGGAGCGAAAGACCACCAGGCCAACGAGAACCGCAACGACCGCAGCGAGAAGTGCGGCAGCCGGTATCGTGGCGATGAACGGCCAGGAAAACTGGGTAGCAAGAGTGGCCGTCGTATACACGCCAATTCCGAAAAATGCGGCGTGTCCGAAGCTCCAATAACCCGTGTAACCACTGAGGATGCCCCAGCTCGTTGCCAGGACGACCCAGAAGAAGATGATATAGAGATAGGAAAGGTAATAGTCAGCCAATCCAAGATAAGGCAGCGAGGCCAAAACCGCCAATACCGGCGCCGTGATCAGAAGCTTTTTCATAGTCATATCACCGGTTTGCGCAGGAGGATGACAATGAGCACGCTGAATGCCACGAGCGGCGCCCAAGCAGGATTCACCACAGTCATCGTGAGGCTCTCGGCCAGACCGATCAGCATCCCGGCTGCCAATGCACCCGCGGGGCTACCCAATCCTCCAATAATAGCGACAGCAAAGACAACTCCGATCCAGGACTCGATTTGTGAGGGCGCCAATGTCCCGATCAAGGCAATGAATACTCCCGCGATACCGGCAATGGCCGAGCAAAGGCCTGCTAGGATGTATGACACGCGGGTAGAGTTGATGCCGAAAGCGGAGGCGACGGAGGGGTCATGGGCGGCGGCACGCAGTGCTTTGCCGAGCATAGTTTTGTTCAACGCGATCCAAGCGGCTCCCGCCAGCAGCACCGCGCAAACGAACGCCGACAAATCCAGCACGGGGACGAAGATCGAACCAATGCGAAAAGTGGTCTGTGCATAGGGCGTTTCGTAGCGGAGGAAGTCCGCCGACCAGATCCACTGAATCAGCGACTCGATCAGGATCGTGACACCGAAGGTAACCAATAGCGAGGCGAACTCCTTCACCTTGAAGCGGACAAACACGCTATGAAGGGCAATGCCGAATAGGAAGAACAGCGGAGCTATCAACAGCGCACTGAGATATGCCGGAATACCGTGCACGGTTCCGAGTTCATAGGTTAGATAGGCACCAAGAAAGGCCAGAGCAAAATGGCTGAGATTTACGAGCTTTAGCAGACCCCAGCTCAGGCTGAGCCCCATCGCTAGCAGGCCGTAAATTCCCCCGAGCAAAATACCGCCGACCGCGGACTGCAAGAAAAGAGTGGCGGTCATCGGATTTTGCGTCTCTCGGTGGACACGATGACCGACACCGGCACCGACATGAATACGACACTCATACGCTATGCCTCCTCCATTGCGCTAACGTTCGCACAAACTTTCACAATGGAGGTTTGATGTCAAGGACATTCAAGCCATTTCCTCATGACGCATGTCCGCAGCTAAACAACTGTTTCAGAGCTTTGCGCCATGAAGGAAACCGCCAGCCTCAGAGTTATCTATCTGATATCAAATGATTTTTTTAAATACGAGTCTTGACCAATGGCCGAAAATCCGGAGCGGGCGTCAATCAGCCTCTCTGCTACATCTCGGGAACTGCGTGCAATTCAGTGCTTTGACAACTGCCGAGTCAATGCTATCGTTGGCTGCAGAAAACTGTTCGGGCTAGGCAACTATGGTAACAATCAAAGACATCGCAGCAATACTGCAAGTTTCACCATCGACCGTAGGACGCGCTCTTGCTGATGATCGGCGCATCAGCGCTGAAATGAAGCGGAAGGTGAACGAAGCGGCAACTCAAGTGGGATATGTCGCCAATCAGGCGGCCCGCATGATGCGCGGCGTTGAGAGCAATTTGGTTGGCCTGATCGTACCAGATATTCGGAACAGCTTTTATTCGACTATCGCTCACGCCCTCTCCCGCTGCCTTCTCTCTGCGAACTACCAGCTGACGCTTTGCGAAACGGATGACGATCGTCTGCTTGAGCTCCGTCACATCAAGGAGCTGACGAGTGTAAACGTAGCCGGGATAATCTTGGTCCCGAGCGCGAAACCTCTTCCCGACTCCGCTCGGTTTTTGAAGATGACCCCTCACATTCAACTGCTACGGAAGCAACAGCTGCTTGGCGAGCAATGGTTCGGCATCGATGACAGGCGAGCGCTCTACGAAAGCACAATGCACATCTTGAGCGAAGGTCATCGACGGATCGCTTACATCGGCGGTACAGAAGCTTTGCCAACAGGTGCAGCCCGCGTTCAAGGATTCCGGGAAGCGGTCAAAACCTCTTCTCATCAGATTGACACCTACGAGGAACTCGGCGCGCCCTCGTCGCCAGAGTTCGGCAGGGAAGCCGTACGACGACTGCTGTCCCTGAAAGAGCGGCCCACGGCCCTCGTGATCGGTGCCGTGCAGAATACATCAGGCGTTATCGATGAGATACAGGATCAGGCGTTGAGCGTACCGCGAGATATTTCAGTCGTCGGCTTTGGAGATGAACTCGGGTATCGGTGGTGGGGGCCAGGATTAACAACGGTACAGCTGCCTGTTTCGCAGCTCGCGACCGCTTGTGGACTTTGGTTCCTGCACCACCTTCAGAATAAGGGCGACCTAGACACGCCATACAGCTTCATATCTCCACCCCAATTGATTGTTCGAGGCAGTACGGCCGCACCATCCAATCATTGATAGCCAAAAGCAGAAAGAGGTGTCCGCCATTCGACGACACCTCTTTCCTAAGTCTACTTCCTACCCGCCGCCGCGACCTCGAACAAGGACGCTATGAGCTCGAAATAACCGGCGCACAACACAGAAACCAGACTAACTTGAACTAGCAGGGAGATCCACGAGCGCTACTTCTTGTATGCGTCCTCGAGATCAATTTTCAATGCGCCCATCAACCGCACGCCAGAATTGTACCAGGCAACGTTGATCGCCAATTCGACCAACTGCTTCTCGGAAAGGAATTTGGCGACCTCGTTCCAAACCTCGTCGGAGACATCGACATTTAGAGTGGAGTCCTTGGCGAAGGCCATGACCGCCTTTTCCTCTTCAGAAAAAAGGTCGGAGGTCTCGAAATAACGAATGGCTTGGAACTGCTCTTCGGTGAGTCCTGCCTTCAGCCCGTGCGAATGGTGATGAACGATCTCATATTCCGAGTTGGTGCAGTACCCCACGGTTAGGATCGCCATCTCCCTCAACTTCGGACTGAAGTCGGCAGCGCGAACTGCGTTGGCATAAGTCAAGAAGTCATTCAAAATTGCTGGCGCGTTCGCCAGTGCTAGAAAAATGTTTCCTGTCGGCACCTTTCTTTCCGCAAGCAGGCGCCCATTGAGTGCCGCTTGCGTTTCTGCCAATTCCGAATTCGGAACGTATCTAACTCGCGCCATTTCTCTACCCTCAGCTTGTCTCGACAATTTTCACCATTCAAGCGCCAGAAAACGGTTAGCAGCAAAAATCCAACGTAGTGCTAACGTTAGCATTAGTATCACCCGGCAATATGAAGTCAACCAAATTCTTCTCCTGCCAACATATAGGCGAGACTCCGGGTCACGCCCCTTGGAGTTGGCAATCGCCACAGTTAGAGCGGGCTACGGCTGATGCGGAGGGGCACCGATATCTGCGGTGCCCTTTTGAAGCTGTGGATGGGCTCAATATGCCGCAGCAACCACTGGATTCTTCAAAATGCCTATGCCGGGGATTTCCACTTCAAGATCATCACCTGGATTGATCGGGCCGACCCCAGCGGGCGTGCCTGTCATGATCACATCGCCTGGCAAAAGCGTCATGAAGCGGCTCAGATAAGCGACGATGTCAGCCACAGAGTAAACTAGGTCGCTGGTGTTTCCGGACTGCTTGATGGTGCCATTTTGACGAAGAATGACGTCGAGATTCGCCGGATCAAGGTCGGTTACGATCGCCGGACCCATGGGCGCAAAGGTATCGTATCCTTTGCCCGCCAAAAGGCAGCCAAACTTGCTTTCCTGACGCTGGATGATGCGGTCGCTGATGTCGTTGCCGCATGTATATCCAAGGACATGACCAAGCGCATCGTCATTGCTAATGTGTCGACCACCCTTCCCAATGATCGCGACCAGCTCAGCCTCGTAATGTACGATTTCGCCGTCTCGCGGAAATTCGATCGGATCTCCATTGCCGCTCGCCGCAGTGCTAGGCTTCATAAACAGGACCGGCAGTGTCGGCTGCTCTTTCCCGGACTCGTTGGTGTGCTCTCGGTAATTGTATGCCACGCCAAAAATGCGCGGACGATTGACCGGGCACAGCAGGCGAACTTCGGACAAATCGTCCACCTTTCCAGTCCTCTCTATGGCGCTGAAGGGTTCACCAGCGATGCGCTGGACGCTGTCACCGTCCTCGACCCCATAGTGAATCCCATCGGCCGCCTCGTATCGCACAATCCTCATCTCGATCTCCTTTTTGCTAACGTTAGCGCATGAAGATAGCTGTCGTCAACGTTATCTCGGACTTCCAACGCCAGCTTCGAAGAGGCTCGCAGCTGTCCGTAAGCGTCGCTCGGCCTTCCGGAACCGGATCGAAAGCTCGCAAAACGCGGGCCGATCAAAGCGAAGAACGAAAGGATACACCTATGTCGATTTCCAACTGGACTGTCGCTGCTGCGATTGGCGTTCTTTCCATGTCTTCCATGGCCCACGCCGAGGATGAACCGAAGTACGGCACAGACATTTCCGTCGACACCGCGAAAGTCATCGCCGCCGCTGCGGTCAAAGAATGTGCGGCTCGCAAATGGTCGATGGCTATTGCCGTGACCGACACGCATGGCGCACTTGTCTACTACGAAAAAATGGACGACACCGAACTCGGCAGCGCACAGGCGGCTCAAGAAAAGGCTGCCGCAGCCGCTCTCTACAAGCGCCCGACCCGCGCCTTCTATGATGTAACCGCAAAGGCCGGTCCGTTCATGCTGACGATGCCCGGCGTCCTCGCCGCTCCTGGTGCTTGGCCGGTAGTCAGCGACGGCAAGATCATCGGCGCGATGGCTGCCAGCGGCGGCACCGGCGACCAGGACGACGTCTGCGCAAAGGCTGGCCTCGCTGCGATGTAAGTCGCCGCCGCGCCGAAAATTCCTTCTCAATCAAAGGAAAGATATCATGTTCAAGGCTCATCACTTGGATGTGGCATTGGTTCTCGCTGCTCTGGCAGCCCCGATCATGTCGATGCTGCCAATGCCTACAGCCGCCGAAGCCGCAGAAACGTTCAGCGGAAGCAACACCGACATTCGTACGATCCTCGCCTATAAGGCGTCGGATGCCGCACTTCGAAAGTTCGTGCCGGAAGGCTGGGAACTGAGCACTTTCAAAGAAGGCCCCTCGGCAGGCGCAAATCTACAGGTCGAGTTCGTCGACCAGCTTTTCGCCGTTGGAGCCGACGGCAAAGTTGGTGCACCCTATCGGTACGTGCTCTTCGGGTTCCCGATCCATCACAAGGGCAGCGACCAAGATGTCCTTATGCTGTTCGACGGACTCTCCCGTGGTGGCGCTGGTCCCTATGGAATTGCTGAACAGGCAACGGACAACGTTTATCGCTCCGTCCAGTACAGCTCTGCGCCAACCATGGTGAAAGAGGCCTGGACCTTCGAAGGCGGTGGCGAGATGGTTTCGCTGGAGACCGAATTCGAGCGCGGTCCGCTGAACGCGGAGAAAGCTGAAAGCCACGTTTACTCGCAGCTGAAGCCGAGCTTCTCGCGCATCTACCGTTACAATGAAGCCGCCGACGTGGTTCAGGCAGCGGGCTCGAAGAGCGATCGTCTTCATTCCTACACCTTCAAAGCAACCGGCGGCAAACTCGCCACGGTCTTTGACGGCTCGGAGAGCTTGATCTCGGTCACGTCACTCCCTGCCTACTCCCGAGACATTTTCGTCCCTACGCCATGACGAAAATGGTGGCGGTCCAATCCCGTACGTCAGTTTCGCTTCCCTAGAACACTGACGCGACCGCTTTAAGACCCGCAGGCCGACAATACCCCATGTCCGGCCTGCGGCCAAACCTGCCTCCAACCATGGACAAGAAGACCCCATGACCCACCATCGTCAAAAATTTCGGACGCTTGCGGCAGAAGCGGCAATGATCCTTGGCGGCTTCATCTTCGGGACATCGGAATTTGCGGCAATGGGTCTCCTTCCCGAAATCGCGAAGGCAAACGGTGTGGCCGTCGATGTCGCTGGAGCCTCCGTCACGTCTTATGCCTGGGTGTGGTCTTCGGCGCTCCCCTGATCGCAATCGTCTCGGCCCGGACGCCGAGACACTTATCTATCCTGGTACTCCTCGCCATTGGCGCCGTCGGGAACATCCTGACCTCCCTGACCGGAAATTTCCCCATGCTCATCGTTGCTCGGTTCGTTTCCGGACTGCCGCACGGGGCATATTTTGGCATAGCTGCGCTGATCGCGGCAGCAATGGCTGGGCATGGCAGACGGGCACAGGCTGTAGCTCGCGTCATGATGGGACTAAGTGTCGCCAACCTCTTTGGATCGCCGATCGCCACTTTCATTGGCGAAAGCACAAGCTGGCGAATTCCCTATTTCCTTCTTGGAGCGGTTGCCCTGGTAGCGGCCTTGGGATGTCACCTAGCGATACCGAAGATGCCCGCTGCTGAAGGTTCCGGCGCAGCCAAGGAAATGGGCGCTCTGGCAAGGCCACAGGTTTGGTTGACCTTTGCGATCGGCTCCCTTGGCCTGTCTGGTCTTTTCGCAGTCTACACGTACCTCGTGCCGACCTTGATCTCGGTGACTGGGATCGGTGAGCAGAAGGCGCCGCTGTTTCTCGTCATCATCGGCTGCGGAATGGTTGTCGGCAATTTCGTCGGAGGCTGGTTGGCAGATAAGGGCGTCATGCGTGCGATTGGGCTTCTGTTGGCCTTGAATGTCATCACTTTTGCCCTGTTTCTGATCAGCGTTCACAGTGCCGTTTTGATTGCTGTTGCTGCATTTCTTGCAGGATTTTCTGCCCTTGCACTCGTCGCCCCGTTGCAGGCGCGACTGATGGATGTGGCCGGACACGCTCAGAGCCTGGGGGCGATGCTTAATGGCTGCGCGATCAACGTTGCCAATGCAGTTGGAGCGGCGCTTGGCGGAGCGCTCATCACGACGAGATTTGGGCCTGCATCGACAGGTGTTGTGGGTGTCGGTCTCGGTCTCGCAGCCTTGGTTGTGTTTTCGATCTCGCTCAAGATTGAGCGGCACCATCACAAACGGTTGTCATTGGGCTAGCAACCATTCGGGGCCTGGCTTGTTCTCCCGCATGAACTTGATGAAAGCACTAAGGGCGGCAGGCATCTGCCGCTTGCTTGGGTAAAACAGGTAAATACCCGAGACCCAAGAGCTCCAACCGTCGAGAACCCGGACAAGCTCGCCAGTGGCGAGCGCCTCCTTGACCAGCACCTTCGGGACCAGGCCGATGCCACCTCCGCCGCGAATGGCTGAGGCCAGGACGCGAAGGTCGTTTGCCACGAAATGCATACCGGTCGCCGGTTCGGCTTTCTCATCGCCGTTCGTCAGTACCCAAGGACGAACAATTCCGTCCCAGGAGGACCGCAAGCGGATGCACCAATGTTCGCCCAGCTCGGACGGCGTGGCAGGAGCCACCCGATTTCGGAGATAGTCGGGCGATGCCATCAAAACCTCTTCGAATGCATCGACGAGCCGAACGGCGACCATGTCCTTTTCTATCCGCTCTCCAACTTGGATCCCCGCGTCTATCCGGTTTTCAACGAGATCGACGTGAAGATCGTCAACCAGCATTTCAACCTCGATATCCGGATGGGTAGACAAGAACTGGCCGATCAGTGGCGCTGCAAGCAGTGTCGCAGCAGTTCGCGAACCAATGATCCGAAGGCGTCCGCCGGTCTCACTGCGGAAGCGGTTTAGACCGTCCAGCGCCACATCAAGGCTTTCGAGCAGCGGCTCCAATGATTTCAGGAACTCGTCTCCCGCATCCGTCAGCGAGACGCTGCGGGTGGTTCGTGTAAGAAGGCGGACGCCGAGCTTCTCTTCAAGGCCGCGTAGAGTTTGACTAAAAGTCGGGACCGAGACGCCCACATTCGCGGCAGCCCGCGTGAAGTTGAGCTGGCGTGCCACTTCTACAAAAGCCACCAACTCCCGCATTTCAGGTGGCCTATGGCCGTTGCGGAAACTCAGCGCTTGTTGCGCAGGATGCTCTTTATGCGCTCTTCAATTTCGTCAGATGTGCGATGCGGATGCTGCTGATGTAAGGATTCTGCGATCCTTCTCAGTTCAGAGGGGTCGCGGCTATTTAGTTTACGATCAACGCCTACGATGGCGTATACGGCGATCAACAGATCCTGGTCGGTCGTCATCGAAAGTCTGGGAAGGCATAGAGCGCTACCGAGGTTCGTAGCGCTTCAACTGTTGCATGAATTCTTTGACGTGCGGGAAGAAGTCTGCAAACGGCGGCTTGGCGCGATGACGCAGCAGCACCTCAGCGAATAACTTGAACCCGATCGTCAGCTCGGCTGCCTCTTCAGGTGGAACGACTCTCTTTTCCTGAACCAGTTTCAGGATGTGCAACAGGTCATCATGATTGGTCACTTCGAAAACCAGAGGCTCCTTGGTGACCGCTTCATCGCCGATTTCTTCCACGGCGACCCTGTACTTGTGGGGCATTACAAACTTCCTTGAGGGCAGCGGCAATAGCGCGGCGGCATTACGAGCTGGTCAATCTCCACCCATTCGGTCAATCCAACGGGCGAAGTGATCCACCCAGGTCTCCAGGAAGCCCCGTGTGGACTCGTTGACGATGTCTAGGTCGGCGTCGAACAAATCCTCCTTCCAAGAAAGGTAAACCTCGGGCTGTCCCATCGTAACGACGTGGATCGAAGCCAAGACCGTCCGCAACTGGCTCTGACCGACAGCCGAACCGATTGCACCGGGCGACGTGCCGACCACAGCGCCCGGCTTGTTCGAGAAAACGTTCTTTCCATAAGGGCGCGTGCCCCAATCGATGGCGTTTTTGAGAACCGGGGTGAACGAGCGATTATATTCGGGAGACACAAAAAGTACGCCATCGGCTTCCGAGATACGCCGCTTAAGCTCCAAAATGGACTCCGGTACGGTTTCCCAGAGGTCGTCGTTGTAAAGCGGGACATTGCTGAGGTCGACGATATCGAAGTGAAGGCGATCTTTGGCCAGGTGAGCGAGGACCTTCGCGAATTTTTTATTGATGGACTCGCGACGCAGCGAGCCAACGATGACTGCAACTTTCTTCATTTTCGCTCTCACGCTTGAATGAGCCGCATTGACAATCGAGTGCGGCGTCGGCGTCATGTATACAACGCATTAAATCAGTGTCACGATATATCTTAGAGATGGCTTAGAGCTAACATGGCAAAGAATGATATCAATGTTGAAGCCCCCGCCGGACGTCGAATGCTCGACGGCGATGAGTTGGGATATCTTTTATTGCTGTTGATGGAAGGCGAAGTGCCGCGGCACGGGTATGATTTAATCAAAGAGATCAAAACGCGGTCCGGTGGTAATTACGCACCCAGTTCGGGGATCGTTTATCCAAAGCTTTCCATGATGATGGATCAGATGCTCCTATCCTCGTCGGCGCCGAGCGATCAGAAACGTGCGTATGTGCTGAACGCGGATGGAAAACATTACCTCGATGAGCATCGCACGGAGGCGCAGGGTGTGCTGGCAAGGATCGAGGCTTTGCGTTTTCGTGGCACTGATGTGTCGGCCGGTCCTGTCGGACGCGCGATGCAAGGGCTGAAGACCGCCCTGGGTCAGAAGTTGGCGGGAGACCCTACCCGTGACCTTCAGTTGGATGTTGCGGATATTATTGACGAAGCGGTCCGTAAGATCGAGCGTCTTTGAGTACAGTTGCGACCCGTTGCTCCGGCAACTGCCTTCGGGCGCCGTGGTGCGCTGCTTTTTCGCCGCCGGCACTTTTGCCGTTGCATCCGTTTCAGCAACCGCGGTAACGGGGCCTGTCCTGTTTTCGTCAGCCATAAGTCATCTCCCTCTGTAGCCAAGAGTTCTTTTCGGCTGAGTGGAAGAGGGATTCAACGTCAGCGTGGATTGGATCAGCAGGCGCCTACTCGCTCTCGGAGGAGACGGGACGAAGAGAGGAGCCGGACGGAACCACGCATCTCAGTTCATTGGCAGTTCCGCATCGATGTGACCGGGCGGCAAACTTGGCTGACCGAGCCCGAAGAACGCGCGCGCGGTCAAGCAAGCGTCATCGCCTGGGACACAGGCGCGGCAGACGTCAGGCCGAAGATCGTATACTTGACAGGATGTCTCTGAACCGACGCGACCGACCAGTGCGGAGCAGCGCGCACCGTCGCAACGCATCCCTTGCTGGTTCGCGGCTACGAAATGCGCCGGCAGCAAATCGAGAGCAGCGTCTGTTTCGGTGGAGAATCTGGGCCAGGTCGGCGAAAAGGAGCAGCAGGCTCCGCAGCCTTGGCAATCGAAATCGATCAATGATGTCATGGCACGCTCCTACCACACAGCCCGCCAAGAGCAAAGCCTTCGGCTATGCGCTTAACCTGGCGCGAGCGCATCTACCTTCATCAGGCTCCTCGAAGGCTCGTTCATGAAGTCGTATCTGTCCAAGTGAATTTGGGATCAATGGATATTCTTACTTCGACAGTTGCCGTCAGGCCGACAATCAGATGCATGGTTTACCGCCGCCGTTGACGATGGGGCGGCTGGCGTGCTCCTGCAAGCCGTCGCCGCACTCGTCGACTTTCCTGACGAGGCCGGGAATGCGGCGCAGCATTTCCAACGGGAGGCGCGGCCTGTCAGGTGGCCTCGAGGATCATGTTGAGGGGCGTCTGGGCTGCACGCCGGATATGAGTGAAACCGCCTGAGCGGATCACCTCGGCCAATCGCCGCTCTCCCGCTTGCGCACCGAGTGCCAGCCCTGTCTCCTGCGCAAGCGAGGTCGGAACGCAGATCATCGTCGAGGCTGAGTAGTAGAGCCGTCCAACCGGATTGATATTCTCCTCCAGCGTATCTCCGGCCATTGGTTCGACCACCATCCAGACGCCGCCCTCTTTTAACGCCTTTCGGATATGAGCCGCAGCGGCTTTCGGGTCGCCCATGTCGTGCAAGCAGTCGAAGCAGGTGATCAAATCGAAATCTCGGCCGTCGAAGTCCTGCGCCCTGCCGACCTCGAAGTGCAGGTTCGTCAAACCGTGTGCCTGGGCGTGCGCGGACGCAGCAACAATCGAGCCTGGATGGAAGTCGTAGCCCACAAACCGGGAATTGGGAAACGCCTGCGCCATCAGGATCGTCGATAGCCCGTGCCCACATCCGACGTCCGCCACCTTCGCACCCGTTTTCAACCTGTCGGTGACACCGTCGAGCGCCGGCAGCCAGTCCTGCACAAGGGCATTGACATAACCCGGGCGGAACAGCCGCGCGACAGCGCAGAACATGCAGCCAGCCTGATCGCCCCAGGCAACGCCTCGGCCGGTTTTGAAGGCGGACTGCACCTTCGGCTGGTTCTCGACCATCGCAGCAGCGGTATCGAACGCGCCGATCAGATTGACCGGGCTGTCCGGCTCGGCAAACACGAAGGCCTGTTCGGGGGTCAGCGAGAACAATCCTCGCTCATGGTGCACATAACCCGAGGCAGCCTGCGCCGCCAGCCACTCGCGCACATAGCGAGGTGCGCATCCCGAGGCATCGGCAAGTTCGTCGGCCTTCACCGGCCCGATCTCCTTAAGCGACCTGTATAGTCCGAGAGCATCTCCTATCCGGACCAGCGGCACGCTAACCGCTCCACCAAGGTCGCCAAGGACGCGGCCCACGAGTTCATTGAGCGTGGTTTCGTTGATTTCCGTCACGTGAATTCCTCCCGGTGCTCGGATGGCGTCCTGCCATCCGTGACGCCAAGGGTGAAGCTTGCCGTCTCGGCGGGCATGAGGCGGTTGTCCCGCGTCTGCGAAGAAATCCCGTTCCTTGGAGGGACACATGTCCCATCGGCATCGGAGGAGGTCTATCTACCTACAGAAGCGGGACTATCGGGAGAGCGCGAGGACAATCGCTTGCGAGCGGCTATGAACGCCGAGTTTGGTGAAGATCACCGACAGCTGGTTTCGCACGGTCTTTGCACTCTTGCCAAGCCGTTCTGCAATCACGCGGTTGTCTAGCCCCTCCGCGACGAGGTCGAGAAGGGCGGCTTCGGCGGGTGTCAGACCGGCCTCACGAACTGCGCGCGGCTGCACGGCTCGATCCTGTCCGAGGAAGGCGGCAAGTTCGGCTTGAAACAGGTTCCACGCAGGCTCGTCCGGCAAGAGCACATGGTTTTTGCTCTCAAGTGGCACGAAGCGCGCGCCCGGAATCGCGGCGGCGAGCTTGCAACCCTGGTCAAACGGCACGCGCATGTCGCCGCGGCTGTGTGCGATCAACGTCGGGACGCGCAGCATCGCCGCAAGGTCCAGGACATCGATCCCCTGCATCTGCCAAAGAAGTTGTGCGGCGACGTCGGGCGTTGCCGTTTGGCGTTCGAGATCGCCCCACCAGCGATGCTGTTCAGCTGTGCCGTCGGGGATAAAGAGATTGGTGAAGAACCGGCAAAACGCCGGATTATCGCGTCCCCAGCCGATGCGAACGAAATTGACAAGGGTCTCGGCTTCCAGCCGCTCGGCCTCGGTCTGGGCTCTGGCGCGGGCACCCTGACCGTAGGCGTTCAAAAGCACGAGATGCGATACTCGCTCGGGATACTTGAGGGCGTATGCGATAGCGAGTGCGCCGCCCTGCGAAAGACCGAGGAGGACGAAGCGCGGCTCCTCGATCGACGCTGCCACCGCAGCAAGGTCTGCGTGCCACGCTTCGACCGAAAGGTCAAAGACATGCCGGTCCGACAGACCGCAGCCGCGCGGATCGTAGCGCACAAACCGGTTATGGGCGGACAGCGCCTGGAGCCACGGCCGCCACACCGGGCTTTCGAGATCGTAATCGACATGGCTCAGCCAGTGCGCCGCCCGCAGGATCACCTGGCCCTGCCCGCAAGACGCCATGGCGATACGGGTGCCGTCCTCGGCTGTAGCGAACCGTATGGTCTGACTGAGTTTCATCGGTCGAGAATATCGCAGCCGAAGATCGCATAACAGACCTATCTCCTAGAGGGGCGATTCCAATTGCTCCAGCGATGGCCTGTAGGTTGTGAATTTTATGATCTTCATGATGTGCCCAGTCTATGCGAGGATAAGGCCGGCAGCTTTGCCTGCCGCAGCCATGACGGCAGCGTTGGTGTTGCCGCTGACGATCGTTGGCATCAGAGACGCGTCTACGACCCGCAAGCCTCGTGTGCCCCGGACCCTGAGGCTGGTATCCAGGACCGCTTCCGGGTCGCTGTCTTGACCCATCTTGCACGTGCCGACAGGGTGATAGCCGGTTTTAACAGTGCGCTTGCAATGAGCGGCGAGGGCCTCGTCACTTGTCACGTCCGCGCCAGGGAATATCTCTTTTTCGATCAGCTCACGCATGGGGGAGGCTTCGAGAACCATCCGGGCGAACCGGAACCCTGCAATGGTCAGGCGCAGGTCATCGGGATGGCCGAAGATCTGGGTGTCGACGATCGGGTTTTCGAATGGATCGCTCGACGCCAACGTCACCGATCCCCTCGCCTTTGGACGAAGCAGAAGCGAGTTGATCGTGACGCCATCACCGGGTTCGGTGCCCATGACGTCCCGGTCCAGGTAGACGGTCGGCACACAGAACATCTGGATCGTCGGTCGATCGTTATTGCCGTCAGGGTCGTAGAACGCGCAGGTCTCCACCCCAGTCGTCGAGACCGGACCCGTCTTGAACATGAGATACTGCAGCCCAGCCTTGATCATTGGCCAGCCTTGGTCCGCACCGTAATAGCCAAAGGCCCCCTTCGTGGTTGCAACGACCGGGCACTCGTAATGATCCTGCAGGTTCTTGCCGACGCCAGGCAGCACGACTTTCTTCTGAATATTATGCTTGGTGAGTTCTTCGTCCGGTCCAACACCAGAAATCATCAACAGTTTTGGCGTCTGGTAGGCTCCAGCGGCGAGAATGATCTCCCCTGCGCTCGCGGATTTCCGGCTCCCGTTGCGTATGTAATCGACGCCAGTGGCGCGATCGCTTTCCATCCTAATCGAGGTGACGGTCGCTTCCGTCTCGATGGTCAGCAGCGGATCGCTCATCACTGGTGCGAGGAAGGCATCGACGGCGCTAGACCGCCTTCTGGTCTTCCAGTCTATGGTATGCTGCATGAATCCGACGCCAAACTGATGTGCGCCGTTAAAGTCCGGGTTGTAGGGGATCCCCATGGCTTGCAGGGTTTTCACGTAGGTCCGCGTCATCGCGCTTGTGTGTCCAAGATGTGAGATCTTCAGCGGCCCGCCGACACCATGGAAGTCACCGCCAAGATGATCATTGTCCTCCTGCGCCTTAAAATACGGAAGCAGGTCGCCGTAGGACCAGGCGCCGTCATTGGATCCTTTCGACGTGACCAGTTCGTTCCAAAGATCAAAATCAGCCGCCTGTCCGCGCATGTAGACCATTGCGTTGACGGCGCTGCCGCCGCCTAAAACCCTGCCTTGCGGCACAATGGGACCACGGCCGTTCAGATGGGGCTGCGGCTTGGTTTGATGCATGGCAAGATATGTGTCTTTGGCAAGAAACTTCATGTACCCGGCTGGAAAGCTCATGATCGGATTGGCTTTTGCGGGTCCGCGCTCCAGAAGCAGGACGCGCGCCTTGCCCTCGCGCACCAGTTTCTCGGCGACGACGCAGGCGGAGCTTCCTCCACCAACGATGATGTAATCGTAACGGTCACTCGCAGGCATTGGAAACTCCGGTAATCGATATCAGTTGCTGGAGGGGCGCATGTGGATGCTGCCAGAGATGGCTTCACCGGATTTCAAAACCTTGAGGCCGCCAAGGTCGGGCAGATTGTGTCCGTTGGCGAGATGGCTCATCGGCTCAAAGCAAAAGTAGTCACGCTTGAAGCTCGTATCGAAAGTCGTATCTGATACGAACGCAAAGGCGTGCTTGAAAATGGCGTCGGCAGTTAAGTGGAGCGATGTATTCCGCTCCGGCCAAGTGATGAGTGCTTCACCACTCCAATCCTCGAACCCGTTGTTGACCCAATGTTGGGGCAGCGGCGCCGGAGAACTAAAGTCCAACTCCTTCGGTATTTCGGTCTGGTGGCCTGGCAGCCATCCTTCGACTTCCGTCCAAAACTTGCGAGCGGGAGCAAGCAAGGTCGTCTTCGGCGTCATCGGAAAGTAAGGATGCCAGCCGAGTCCGAATGGCAGTGAGCGCTGGCCACGATTTTCGACCGCAAGCGTCATGGTCAGCCCTTGTTCGTCGAGGGCGAAGCGCTGCCAGGCTTGGTATTCGTATGGGGTGCCTTGGCCTTCGTGGGCGAAAGCCAATTCAACCGAGGTCGATGTCTTCCGTCCGATCGACCAGTCCGCCTGCCAACCCTCGCCATGCAGATAGTGCTTGTCCCAGTCCGTGTTCGGGGGGAAGTGATAGTCGTTTCCTTCAAACGAGAACTTATTGTCCTTCACCCTGTTGCCGAATGGCACAAGCGGGTAGCAGGAAGAGCCAAGCGCATCGACGTCGTCGGACAGGCAGGGACGCAGAAGCGCTGTCCTGGCCGACCCCACATCTCGCCAAAAGCCGAGCACAAGCCCTCCTCTTGTCGAGACGCGAAGAGACAGCGGCCCTGCCTCAAGGCTTACAATGGACATGAGATCAGCTCTTGTTACGTGACATGCTGCGCTTGATCGCCTGGATATTGGCGAGCACCGCGATGACGATGATCAGACCGCGCACAACCTGCTGGAAGAAAGGATTGATTCCAAGCAGGACAAGGCCGTTACCGATGAGGGTGATAACCAGCACGCCCAGAAGCGTGCCAAGCATCGAGCCCCGCCCGCCAGACAGCGAGGTCCCTCCGACCACGACAGCTGCGATAACGTCGAACTCGAGGCCGGTGGCTGCGGTCGCGTTGCCCGATCCCAGTCGTGAGAGCAGGAGAATACCGGAAATCGCCGCCATGGCACCGGCGATCGCAAAGAGCGCGACGCGTATCCTGGAGACGCTGATGCCGCTCAGAAACGCTGCGTGAGCATTGCCGCCGATCGCGAAGACGGACCTGCCGAAAGCTGTCTTTCGGCTGATGAAGGTGAACAACGCAAACAAGATCAGCATGATGATCGCGGCAGGCGGAATACCAAGAAACGAACGATCAAGGGCGTCCAGAGTATCGTTGCGACCGATAGAAACGGGCAGCGCATCGGTCACGAACAACGCGGTCCCGCGAAGAGCACTCCACAGACCGAGGGTGCCAACGAAGGACGGGACGTCGAAGTATGCTCGCAGAGCTCCGGCGATCGAACCAAGCAAAGCACCGACCAAAATCGCAAGTGCGAAGGCGATCGGCGTCGGAACGCCCCACTGAAGCAGAAATGCAAGCACGACGGAAATGAACGCCACCATCGGACCGACGCTGACATCGATTTCACCCGCAATGATAATGAGCGTAGCCGCCCACGCAGCGATCCCAATCGTAGCAGCGTCTCGAAGGATGTTGATCTGGTTATTGAACGAAAGGAAACCGTTCGCCGTGGTTGTAAAAACGACGTAAAGTATTACGATCGCAACGAACAAACTGAGTTCGTTCATATGTTGCGACAACGAGAAACGAGATCTTGTTCCTTCGGTCGCCGATTCTGACTTTGCAGTCTGGTCGAGTGACATATCGCGTCTCTCCCTCAATGTCCGGCGATGCAGGCAGCCATCAAGGCGTCCTGATCGATCTTGGGTGATTTGAATTCTTCTTTGAGGGTGCCGTCCCTGAGGACCAGCACTCGATCGCAGACGAGCGGCAGTTCCTCAATCTCGCTGGAGACGAAGATCACGCTCCGCCCTTCCGCTGCAAGCTGACGAATGATGGCGTAGATCTGAGCCTTCGCTTCGACGTCCACGCCTCTGGTGGGCTCGTCCAGGAGCAGGACGCGGCTGTTGGCATAAACCCATCTGCCGATAACGACCTTTTGCTGGTTTCCGCCCGACAGCGTGCCAATCGGGGTGTCCGTCTGGGCTGTCTTGATATGCAGGCGCTGGATCACCTTGCGTGTGGCATCCGCCATCATCTTGGTAGATAGGGTTCCGTACTTGCTAACGCCGGCAAAATTTGTCGAAAGCGTATTCTCGTCGACACCGAGAAGAGGAACGATCCCCTCCTCTTTCCGGCTTTCGGGCGTATAGGCGAAGCCCATGGCAATCATTCTTTTGTAGCGGCCGGGTTGAGCGGCCTGACCGTCAACGAGGACTTGCCCGTGATCGTAGGAACGGACGCCCATGATTGCCTGAAGAAGCTCTGTCCGCCCGGAGCCTAGAAGCCCGGCAATCCCGAGCACTTCTCCAGCCTTGAGTTGAAAGGAAACGGAAGTCAGTTTGGGCGCCAGGGCGATGTCTCGAACTTCCAGAACGGTCTTCTCTTGGCTTCGATTGTCCAATGCCGCTGCCTTTGAAGCCTCGGCGCCAAGCATGAGCCGAACGATCTCTCGGGTATCGGCGCCCTTGACGTCGACAGTATCGATGATGCGCCCATCGCGCATGATCGTTGCTGAATGCGCAATTTGACGGATCTCGTTCATTCTATGGCTGACATAGATGACCGCGATGCCTTCCGAGGCGATGCGGGTTACCGCCGCCATGACCTTCTCGGCTTCGGCGGCAGCAAGCGAACTGGTCGGCTCGTCGAGAATGACGAGTTTCGGCCTTCCAAGGAGAACGCGAGCAATCTCGAGGAGCTGGCGCTCAGCCGGGCTCAGGCTTGCAACCAGGGCATTGGGGGCACGGTTAAGCCCTAGTCGTCGCATGGCCGCGGATGCTTCCGCTTCCATGTCGGCGTATTGGATGACACCACCCTTCCTTGGCCAACGGCCAAGGAATAGGTTTTCCGCAAGTGTCATGCCAGGAACGAGACTGAGTTCCTGGTAGACGACCCGAACACCCTTTTCGAATGCATCCTGGGCGCGGCTGGATCCCGAGTGTCGCAGTTCCTCGCCGTCGATCATCACGGTTCCGCTATCGGGGATTTCAGCTCCAGTGAGGAGTCTGATCAGCGTCGATTTGCCCGCGCCGTTCTTCCCAAGTAGCGCCCTCACCTCTCCGGCCGCTACTGAAAACGATGCATTGTCGAGAGCTAGCACGCCGGGATATTGACGTGTGCACCCCGCAATCGATGCGATCGGATGGGAAGCGAGTTCGGCCGTTCGCGATGTCTGTGTCATTCAATTTCCACCTTCGAAAAGGCGCCGCCGGTCGCCCGGCGGCCTCGACGCTCGTGACTTGGGAGGTGATCTTACGGAATGCCGTCGGAGTGGGCCTTCAGCCACGCCTTGCCGTCTTCGGAAGATTTGTAGAGATCGATATTGTAGGCGACCTTGATGCCTTCCGGCGGTTGCCCATCGATCGACTTGATGGCCTGAGCGAGCGCAAGCTTGCCGAGGCCTTGGCCGGAGATATCGACAACGGCCTTGATGACGGTGAAGTCGGCCAGTTCCTGAGCGATCTCGGTCGTCATGTCACCACCGAAGACGACAACCTTTCCGGTCTTGCCCTGGCTCTTCACGGCACGAGCGGCACCGAGTGTTGCACCACCTGCTTCGCCGAAAAAGGCATCGATATCGGGGTTCGACGACAGCATCGTGCTTGCTACCGAAACCGCCTTGTCGAGGACAGCGCCTTCCTGGTTTGCGACGATCTGTGCGCCTGGAACCTTTGCCTTCAGAGCCTCCTCAAAACCCTTACGGCGAGTCACGCACACCTCCACGAATTCGCAGTTCAGGACGGCGATCTTCGGCGCATCGTTCTTTTCCGCGATGAAGTAGTCGGCTGCAGCATCACCAAGCTTGTGACCGAAATCATAGGGATCGCCGACAGCGTAGGCCGAGATATATTCCTTCATGTCGGCGTCGTTGAGGCATGTGTTGTAGCAGACGACCGGAATGCCGGCTTCATGAGCGCGGCGGATCGCGCGATACGAACCATCTGCGGAGACAGGCGATACGATGATGGCCTGCACGCCTGATGAGATCAGGGAGTCGATGAACGAAGATTCTTTGCTTACATCACCCTGAGCGTTGGTCTCGACGATATCCAGCTTGCGGCCGGCATCATTCGCGCCGGTCTGGATGCCTTTGCGAACACCTGCATAAAACCCCTGAGCATCCATGTAGATGGCGCCGACCTTCAGGTCCTTGTCCTGCGCGAAAGCTGACGTGGCATGTGATCCAGCAATTGTGGTGAGCGCCAGGATCGCGGCGCGTACGACGAGCTTCATTGCTCCCTCCCGTTATCTTCAACGACAGGCTCCATGGCGGAGCCAACCGACCAGGCGAATTTAAATTAGGTATGATTATTGTCAATATAAATAGGATTTATTTTTTTAAAGATATGGCGGGCGACTCTTTTCATGTGCTACAACCCAACTGACGCGGCGCGCAGAAACAAGGCCTGGAAAAAGAGTTTCCGGTCGTCGCAAGTTTCGGATAAGCCGCAATAGGGGTTATGGGAGGCAGCCAGTGACAATCTCACGCAACGAGTGGAAGCTCACCGACGGGGGCATCGAGATCGCATCTCGCGGCAAGCGTTCCGTTCGCGAGGCGCTGCTATCCAAGTTCGTAGAAAGGATTGTCTCCGGCGCGTTGCCTGAGGGTTCTACGCTCCCCAATGAAGCGGACCTGACGGATCAATTCGGCGTCAGCAGAACGACATTGCGCGAAGCCATGCAGTATCTATCGGCAATCGGGTTGATCCGGTCCAGAACCCGAGCCGGAACCACAGTGCTTCCGCGAGAAAACTGGAACTACCTGGATCCGCTCGTTCTTGACGTAATGCTTTCCCTCGGTGGCGATGAGTCCTTTTACACATCACTGATCGACGCGCGTCATTTGCTCGAACCTGCCGCTGCGGAGCATGCCGCGACAAAGGCAACCGCCAAACAACTGGCCCGAATTGCCCAGGCATTCGAGGACATGGTCGACGCAAACGCCCGTGACAACGAGGAATGGAGCCGAGCGGACCTTGAGTTCCATACAGCAATCATCAATGCCAGCGGAAACTGGGTCTTCAGGCAGTTTGCGAGCGCCATTCGGGCCGCGCTTCTTGCGAGCTTTCGCCTCACCAACCGCGCCAGTCAGTCTCACGAACAAGCCATTCAAAAACACCTGGACGTCCTGGAAGCGATACGCGTTCGCGATCCAGCCGCGGCTAGAAAGGCGATGGAAACCTTGATCGGAGTTGCGAGAGCGGAAATAACGGACGCGCTTCGAAAGAACAAAGGGAGCAGCTAAGGTAACAAGACGTGCTTCGCTCAGCGATGGGGATAAGCTGGATTCAACGCGCGAGCATGCAGGCGCCGTCACGGGGGGCCTTCGCCCCCATCCCAAGCCCTGTTCATCGGCCTGTCGTCTCGAATTCAGGAGGGGATCATAGTTGCGGCAATGACGGCCGTTGCTGTCCCAAACGGTCGTCGCGCCTGCTGGCGTTTGAGCACGAAGCGAAGTCGCCGCAACGTGGACGCTGTACCTCCGTTGACTGTCGCTGAGCTTACGGTCTTGTGGCAAGAGCAAGGAGGCCATCGTAAAGCGCGGTGGCAAGCGGGTCGACATCCGGTGCCTCCTGGTGGAGGCGGAAGAGGAAGAGGATCGGTCTCAGCCAGTTTCTGTTCGATGCCGGCCCCGACCGATTGAGCGACCGCAGCAGCATCAGCGGCAATAGCTTTTCAAGATCCTTCGGTGAGCAGTCATAGTGCCGCCACAGAATTCAGCCCAATCAGGCTTGTTCAACAAGCGGATGGCGACAAGATGAGATTGCTGGCTCTCGTGGCTGCGGCCTTTTTGCTGACGGTCTTTCAGACTCAAGCCCAGATCTATGGGCCGTATGATGGATATGACGACTTTGGTGGATATGGTTACGACGATCCCTACAGCCCCTATCCGCCACCACTCGATTACGATCCAGCGCCTCCCTATCAAGAGCCCCTGCATGATCGCAGGCAATCGCCGAGAGGGCGTGCAAAAGGAACCATCGAAATCGTGACGAGCGAGCATACGCTCATTTACACCACCCCTTGGGGCGAACAATTCGCTTACCCCATAGCGGTCGGCCGTGAGGGCAAGCAATGGTATGGATCCACGCGGGTCGTGTCGAAGCGAGCGCATCCTGAATGGCGACCCACGGCCGGCATGCGGCAGAAGAACCCTCGGCTTCCAGCGGTCGTGAAGCCCGGCCCCGCCAATCCGCTTGGAACCCGCGCGATCTATCTCGCCGATGGCCTGTTGCGCATCCACGGCACCAACGACCCCTCGTCTATCGGCACCAACGCGTCGAGCGGGTGCTTTCGAATGTACCGTCAAGATGTCGAAGAGCTTTACGAGATCGTCCAGCCGGGAACCAAGGTCATCGTTCGGCGCTAGCTCTTGGCCGATCGATCGCTGATGGACATCTGCGGATTGGCGTTGGATATCTAACCGTCGATACGCAGCTTGCGCGCCAGAGCCTGAAGCTCCTTGAATCCTTCATAGCGTTTATGATGAATATCGGGGATCGGACCTTCTGATGGCAGGAATGTCGTTTCGACCGCCGAGAGTGTTGTCATCGCTTGGCGTAGATCCGCAAACAGCCCGCTGGCGACAGCGCCCAAGATGGCGGCCCCCAGGAGGACCGGTTCTTCTGCCTTTGTCGCGATGACCGGCTTGCCGCTCGCATCGGCAAGCAGCTGGCGAACGAAGTCGTGCTGGCCGGCGCCACCGCTGATGACGATGTTTTCGATGGTAACGCCCGCATCGGCCTGCGTCTCGATGATCTGCCTGAGGCCGTAGCCGATACCGCAAAGCCCTGCGACGTAAAGAGAAACCAGGCTGCCGATATCGTCCTCCATCCCGAGACCGGCAATGATTGCGCGGGCATGCGGATCGGCAAAGGGCGCGCGGTTGCCGAGGAACTCGGGAACGACGTGCAATCCGGTCGCAAGCGTGACGGCATCGGAAGAACGGCCCGCCTTTCGGGCGGCCATATCTGCGAGCAGAACCGGCAGCGGAACGCCCGCCTTCTTCGAAAGCTCCCTCGCTTCCGCGGCAGCCGGATGGAAGGAGAGCAACTGGTCGATCGCAGCGCCGGCGGCACTCTGGCCACCCTCGTTCAGCCATAGTCCCGGCACCATGGCCGAATAATAAGGCCCCCAGACGCCGGGCACGAACGACGGCTCAGCTGTCGATGTCATCGTGCAGGAGGAAGTACCGAAGACATAGGCCAGATTGGCTTGTGGACCGGCACCCGTGCCAACGGTTCCGATTCCGCCCGCATGGGCATCGATCAGTCCGGCAGCGACGGGCGTTTCCGGCTTCAGGCCGAGCTCGCCGGCTGCAGCCGCGGTCAGTCCTCGACCGAGTGCCGAACCGGGCTCGACGATAGCCTGCCCGATGCGGGCAAACTCTTCGTCGGCGAGCGTGCCGAGGCCGATCTGGTGAAAATAATCTCCATCCCAGCGCTTCTCATGGGCGAGATAGGTCCACTTGCAGGTGACCGTGCAGGTCGAACGCGACAGATCGCCAGTCGCTCGCCAGGTCAGAAAATCTGCAAGATCGAAGAATTGCCACGCGGCATCAAAAACCTCAGGGCGATTTTCCCTCAGCCAGAGCAGCTTGGGCGTTTCCATCTCAGGCGAGATACGGCCGCCAACGTAACGCAGGACGTCATGGCCGAGCTCATTGATGCGCGCCGCCTGTGGGACGGCGCGGTGGTCCATCCATACGATGATGTCCCGGTTCGGATCTTCCGAGGGTCCGACGGGAAGCGGCTTGCCGCCTTCGCCGAGGACGACGAGCGAACAGGTGGCATCGAACCCGAGCCCCATGACGGACGCCGGATCGACCCCGGCCGAGGAAACCGCTTCGCGCACTGCCGCGCAAACGGCCGCCCAGATCTCGGTGCTCGATTGCTCAACCATGGAACCCGGTTCGTGAAACAGGGTGATATTCCGCTTGGCGGACGCCAGCATCCGGCCGGTCAGGTCGAACAGGCCGGCGCGGGCGCTGCCGGTGCCAACGTCGACGCCGATGACATGTTTGGCATCTGCTTTTGGTGTGCGAGATTTGTCGCTCATGGTCTCTCCTTTGAAATCGGCAAGGATCAGGCTAACTGCAGTCTGGGCCAATCTTTACAGATCCACGCTATTTGGCAGAATCACCAGATCGCGGACGGTCACCTTAGGAATATGCCATAGGGCTCGCCACCCGCAGCAGGAGCGAGATCGAAAAACACGTTCCGGGCATCGAATAGGCGCCGACAGGATTAGTCATGAGAACGTTCTCTAATGTTTGGATAAGAGGATAGGGAAGGGAAATTGATGTCGGTGTGGTTCATTGGCCAGGTTTCAAAGCTTTTCACGTCGGTGCAACTCTTTGCTGATATCCTGACTTCCGCGAAAGCGCATCATCGCCATCATGGTTCGGACGTTTACAGAGGCTGATCTAACCTAGTTCCGGGCCGCGGCAGTGCTTCCGGAACGCTCGCGACGGCCGGTGCTGAAGGGGGTTCTTCTATTTTGACACCGCCTCGCACATCGTTATGGTTGCAGTCAGGCCTTGTCCCGCTCCGAAGGGCTTTAGGCGGGAGTGAGAAGGTAGCTTTTCTGATGGAGAGCGAACCCGAAAAGCAATACTTTCCCTCTCGAGTTTCAACTCAGACTTCAATCGCCAGACTTGCGCATCCCGGCCATGCGCATGCCCTCGATTAGCACCTCGATTCTGTGCGGGTCGATGGCATGTTGGCCGCGACGGATGCGTGCGAGGTTGATGCCAGGCGAAATGCTCTCGAGCGCAGCAAGGTGCTTGCGCGCTTCATCCATGTGTCCGAGGTAAGCATTGGCGGCGATCAGCATCCAATGATTGGCGTCGTACCCTGAATTGACCGCTTGCGAGCGCATCGACCAATCCAGTGCCTCCTCGTAGCGCCCCTCGGCCATACGGATATGCGCCATGCCGGTCAACTGCCAATGCGTCCCGAGTTCATTCGGGTTGAGCCGCAGCGCCCGTTGCAGATAGTCGGCGGCCTCGCCGAGATCGCCACCCAACAGCGCTCCGACGCCCGCTTGTTGCAGGACCATCGCGTTGTTGGGATTTTCCGAGATCGCCCGCCGCAGCAAGGCAATCCCAGTGTGATAGTCGCCCCCCATGTGGATCAGCACGAAGCCGCCATAGCTCAGCACCATCGCGTCGTCGCGGGCAATCGCCAGTGCCGCTCGCGCCACCGCTAGCGCGCGCTCCGCATCGGCGTTCGACGCTCCGGGAAACTGCATGGCTACCCGCAACAGATAGGCCTGACCGGTCATCGCCAAGGCGGGCGCGAATCCCGGATCGAGGGCAATCGACCGCTCCAGCAGCACGATCGCACGCGCATTGGCCTCGGGCCGCGAGACAAACACGTCCGGTAATGCCTGTAGATAGAGATCGTATGCATCAAGGCTCTCGGGCCGCTCACGGCGTGAGCGATCGATTTCGGCTCGCTGGATTTTTGGTTCGACCACCGCGACCACGCTTTCCGTGATCCTATCCTGTACGTCGAACACGTCCTCGAAGGCCCCGTCGAACTTGTCCGCCCATATGTGCGCTCCTGAAATTCCATCCACCAATTGTGCGCTGATGCGCAGCCGGTTGCCGGCTCGCCGGCCGCTTCCTTCAAGTACGTAGCGAACGCCCAGTTCCTTGGCTATCTGTCGCACGTCGACGGCATGGCCTTTGTATACGAAGCTCGAATTGCGGGCGATCACCGCGAACGACTTGAAACGGCTCAGGGCCGTGATGATGTCCTCGACGATACCGTCGACGAAGTATTCCTGTTCGGGGTCACCGCTCATGTTTTCAAACGGCAGGACGGCGAGCGACGGAAACATCCCGTGGGCGACAGGTGGGGTCGCTGGCGCGGGCGCAGTGTTCAGAGCATAGGCGCGCACCGGCCGAGCGATGTTCTTGAGTGTTTTCTCTCCCAAGTCGCAAAACCGCACGGTTACCCGGTCCCGCACGTCGTCGAACACCTTGCCCGAGATGCAAACTCCGCCTGGCTCGGCCAGTGCTTCCAGCCGCGTGGCGATGTTGACGCCGTCGCCATAGATATCGCTGCCGTCCCCGATGACGTCGCCCAGATTGATGCCAATGCGCAGCACGATGCGGCGGTTCTCGGGCATCGGCTCGTTGGCCTCCGCCATCTTTTTCTGCAGTTCGATCGCCGCGGTGACGGCGTTCACCGCACTGGCGAACTCCACGAGCACCCCGTCACCCATCACCTTGACGATGCGCCCGCCATGTTCGCGCACCGTGGGGTTGAGAATCTCAGTCCGAAGCTGTCTCAGCGCCGCCAGCGTTCCATTCTCGTCGGCACCCATCAGCCGCGAGTATCCGACCACATCGGCGACAGCGATGGCGGCAAGTCGGCGTTGGACGGGTAATTCAGCCATCTACGGTGACATCGCTTCAATATTTGTTTCCGCTAATGTTATTCTTGATGCCGGGAGAAGTCCAATAAAGCGCCGCTTATTCCGGCATTGAAGGCAATGAACTCGTGGAGGACGCCTTTGCCGAAAACCTGCTCCTCTCAGGAACTCCCCGGTCGCCCATTTGTTTACATTCTGCACCGCCCAGAAGTTTGTCCCCAGATGCAATCGGCGACAGTGGAGCTGGTCCATGGATATGACGTGCATCCGAGATCGCATGGTGGAGCACCACGTGATGCGTCGTGGCATTCACGATCAAAGCGTCATCAAGGCGATGCGCATGGTACCGCGCGAAAAATTCGTTCCTCCAGGCTCCGAGGAATTCGCCTATGAGGATGCACCGCTGTCGATCGGCGAGGGCCAGACAATCTCGCAGCCGTTCATCGTGGCTCTGATGCTCGAAAAGGCCAGTCTGAATGCCGGTCACAAAGTGCTCGAGGTCGGAACGGGCTCCGGCTATGAAAGCTGGGATACCGCAACATCGACGTTCGCGTCGGCGATGGCAGCAAGGGCTGGGCGAAAGCCGCTCCGTTCGATGCCATTATCGTTTCTGCGGGCACACCCGAGGTGCCAACCGCCTTGAAAGAACAGCTGCACCTCGGAGGGCGGCTGATCATCCCAGTCGGCGGCGGTGAAGGGCAGCGCCTGAAACGGATGGTGCTAGGATACTGTAACATACCCGATGCTACGGGCATTCAGGCGCGCAAGCCTGTATGGTGTTTTTTTCTAAGTATGCAGTCGTCCTGATCAGGAACGATCCTGCGTAGACAAGTCTCAAGGGCCCCATTCGGATCAAGTCGACATCTGCGTCAACTTCAAAATGGAGGACACTTCGATGAGAACCATAAGGCTAATTCCAGTCTGGCGCACAGCGATCGCACTTTCAACGGTGGCGCTGTCCGTGATCGTCGTATCAGGCGCATCTTCACGGGCGTTGGCAGACGAGGCTGAGGCAAAGACCATGCTAAAGGCGATGTCCGACTACATCGCGGGACAAAAGGCCATATCATTTGCCTACGATACCAATTTTGAGGTCGTTACCGGAGATCATCAGAAGCTGCTCCTTGCAAGCTCTGGCAAAGTTGAAATGGGCCGACCTGACAAATTCCGCGCGACCCGGTTTGGAGGTTTCGCCAATGTCGAGATGAGTTTCGACGGGAAAACCCTGACGCTACTTGCCAAGGATGACAACCTCTACGCCCAGTTTGAGGTGCCCGGTACAATCGACCATCTGATCGACGAGTTGAGAGACAAGTACCAAAAGCCCGTCCCTGGCGCCGATCTTCTCCTGACCAATGTTTACGAGGAGCTAATGCGTGACGTCATCGACGTAAAGGACCTCGGCAGTGGTGTGATCGGCGGCACGGAATGCGACCATCTCGCGTTTCGGACCAAGGAGGTCGACTGGCAGATCTGGATCGCCCAAGGCGAAAATCCCTATCCCTGCAGATATGTCATCACTTCAACCCAAGTAGACCAAGGTCCCCAATACAGCGTCCAGATAAGCGATTGGAGGACCGGGTCGAGCGTCGTCGCGAAGGATTATAGTTTTAAAAACTCCACCGAGGCCAAAAAGGTCGATGACCCGAAAAAACTTGTAAACACCGATGAACTTCCAGATGTCTTTGCCGTGGGAGGTGCAAAATGAACGCTTTAAGGAAACTGAAGATCGTTGTGCTGACCGGAACGATAGGTCTGTTTGTGATCGAGGCGGGATCGGAGCTTCCGATCCCACACCTGCAGGGCTTTGTCGGAACCGCCGAAGCCAGGGTTGGGCGACCTCTGACGCCCGTCAGCGTCGCAGGCGTTGCCCGGCGCACTGTGCGCCGCTGCGCCGCCGGCGTGTACTACTGCTAGGCTGTGGAGTTTGCGGGTGGCAAATTGCTGCCGCACGCGAACACCGCAACTGCCTGCCAGATATCCTGGTCTTCTCCCTAACACGAGCGTTTGTCGACATGGCTCAGATAGGTCCTCACAATCGTCGCACACTCTGGAGGGAGCCGCTGCTGCATTTCACTCTCGTCGGCGCAGCATTGTTCGGCGGCTATCACTGGCTGGACCCCGGCTTACCAAAGTCTGACCGAGCGGTACCCATAAACATCGGCGAAGGCGATGTGCGGTGGCTGAAACAGACATGGTCGAGCCAATGGCTTCGCGATCCCACCATCGAGGAGTTGAGCGGTCTGGTGAACGATCTCGTTGGCGAACAACTTCTGGCACGAGAGGCGGAGGCAATGGGCCTCGGGGAAAATGATACAATCATCCGCCGGCGTCTGGCGCAGAAGCTAAAGTTCCTGATCGACGACACCGCCCAGTTGACCGAACCCACAGACGAAGAGTTGCTGCAGTTTTACGCCAGCCATGCTGAGAGCTTCGCCCGGCCTGGCACCGTCTCTTTCAAGCAAATCTACTTCAATCCTGAGCAGCATAAGGATCCAGCAGCGGATGCCGCTGCTTTGATCGTCGAGATTCAATCAAAGGAAAACGGCGGTTCTGTTGCGGGCGATAGGTTGCTGCTCGGAGACGACTTCCAGCGGTTAGAGAATTCCGCCGTTTCCAGAATGTTCGGAGATGATTTTGCCGATGCGGTGTTCGCGCTGGAGCCAGGAGAGTGGAAAGGACCGATCAAGTCCGGATACGGCCTGCACATCGTCATGGTCACGGACCGCACACCGACCGAGCCCAGACCCTTCGACACCGTCAGAGACGCCGTAATGGCGCAGTGGCGGAATAGCAAGCAAGAAGACATCAGCCGTGCCTACCTCGCCGATCTGCGCAACAAATATGGCGTGCAGTACGATGAGAGTACGAAAGAATTGCTGACACCGCAAAGCGCACCTAGCGTGGCAGCAAAATGAAGTGGCTCGGCACAGCGTTATCAAGCCAGATTTGCCGGTGCGTTTCTGCCTTGGTGATCGCACTTTTGACTGTTGCTTCGGCCCATTCCCACGAAGTTAGACCGGCTTACCTGAGCGTTGAGGAAAAGATGCCAGGCGAGTTCAGCGTGCTTTTCAAGACACCGATGCAAGGCGATGCGCGGCTCGCCTTGGCTGCCCTGTTTTCGGGCAGGGTCGAGGCCCTCACGCCTGTGGTTTCCCGACAGACGGGCGATGCAATGGTCCAAACATGGCACATGCGCACCGTCGAGCCGCTTTCTGGCCAGAACGTCTTAATCGACGGGCTGCAGAACAGCATGACCGATGCCCTTGTGCATGTCGTGCTTGCCAACGGCAATACATGGACAACGCGGTTAACGCCCAATGAACCCTCCGCCGCCATCCCTGCCGCCCAAAGCCGTTGGACAGTTTTTGCTGTCTACGTGCGCCACGGCATCGAGCACATCGCCTTCGGCTTCGACCACTTGCTCTTCGTTGCGGCGCTGATGCTGATCGTGCGCGACTGGCGCAAGCTGGTGAAAGCGGTCACCGCGTTCACAGCCGCCCATTCCATCACCCTGACCTCCGCTACACTCGGATGGGTTACCCTTCCATCGGCTCCCGTGGAGACCATGATCGCGATCAGCATCGTCTTGGTCGCTGCCGAGGTCGTTCGTATGGAACGCGGCCAGCTCAGCTTGGCCATCACCAGCCCGTGGCTAGTGGCCTTCGCGTTTGGTCTTCTGCACGGATTTGGCTTTGCGGGCGCCTTGATTGAGCTTGGCCTGCCGCGAAACGATATCCCCTTGGCGCTGCTTGCCTTTAATGTCGGCGTGGAGCTCGGGCAGCTTGCCTTCATCGCTGTGATACTGACTGCGGTCTATTCTGTGAGGCGTATCGTCGCGATCCCGCGACGGGCGATCATCGGCTCGGCATATGCGATCGGCATCATAGCAGCGTTCTGGAGCGTCCAGCGGCTGGATGCGATGTTCTCACAATTTTGATCTTAGAGGAGGAAGTCGATGAAAGCGGTCCAAGCCAGAACAGGTCTTCTTTGTGGAGCCGCATTTGCAGGACTCTTTACGGCCTTCCTCTGTTACCCGGGCTGGGCACAGGACGGCGTCGCAACTGACGTCGGAACGTTCGACGCCGACACGGCCGCGAAGCTTTATCCCGCCAAGCGGCCTTATTCGCCTTGGGCAGGACGCAACTTCCCCTCGCGTCCCTTCTTCGGCGACACTCATCTGCATACATCCTTTTCGATGGACGCTGGCGCGTTCGGCGCGCGGCTTGGACCCGCCGACGCTTATCGTTTCGCCAAGGGGGAGGAGATCATGGCCTCTTCCGGCCAACTTGCGAAGCTGTCGCGGCCGCTCGATTTCCTCGTCGTGGCGGATCATTCCGACAATATGGGTTTCTTCCCTGACCTATTGGCGGGAAAGCCCGAGCTTCTGGCGGATCCGCTGGGACGCAAATGGTACGATATGATGCAATCTGGCCAGGGCGCGGCGGCGGCCGTCGATATAATTACTGCATTCGGTGCCGGCAAATTCAAAGGACCAATCCTCTACTCCCCCGATTCAACTGCCTATCGCGGGGCCTGGCAAGCAACGATCAAGGCGGCCGAGGAGGCAAATGAGCCTGGCCGGTTCACGGCCTTCATCGGCTACGAGTGGACTTCGAATACAGGGGGCAACAATCTACACCGCAACATAATTTTCCGCGACAATGGCGATAGGGCAAGTCAGGTCGTTCCGTACACTACTCTGCCGCCTGGAAGCGACAATCCTCGCGATCTGTGGAAGTGGATGGCCGGCTATGAGGACAAGACCGGCGGCAGCGTTCTTGCGATTGCACATAATGGCAATCTGTCGAACGGGCGAATGTTTCCGATGATCGAGCCGGGGACGAATTCTCCGATCGACCGCGAGTACGCGGAAATCCGCAACAAGTGGGAGCGACTTTATGAGGTGACGCAGATCAAGGGCGACGGCGAGAGCCATCCCTTCCTGTCGCCTAATGACGAGTTCGCCAATTTCGAGCGCTGGGACAAGGGCAATCTCGACCTGACTGTCGCAAAGACGCCCGACATGCTCGAATACGAATATGCGCGCTCGGCCTTCAAGAACGGCCTCAAGCTGGAGGAGAAACTCGGCGTCAACCCCTACAAGTTCGGACTGGTGGGATCAACCGATGCCCATACCGGACTTACGGCGGTCGAGGAGGACAATTTCTTCGGCAAGACATCCAGCAGTGAACCAGGCGCGGAGCGGGCTTCGCACCCCTTCATAAAGCAAGGGGATCGCGTCATCATGGGATGGGAGCAGACGGCTTCCGGCTACGCTGGTGTGTGGGCGACCGAAAACACGCGCGAGGCGCTTTTCGATGCGATGCAACGTCGCGAGACCTACGCCACCACTGGTCCCCGGATGCTGGTCCGCTTCTTCGGTGGCTTCGACTTCGAAGCAAGTGACGCCAATACGCGCAGTCCTGCGATCTCCGGTTACACCAAGGGGGTGCCGATGGGGGGCGACATAGGTCCAGCGCCAGCCGGAAAGGTGCCGACCTTCCTCGTCGCGGCGCTGAAGGATCCAATCGGGGCCAATCTCGATCGATACCAGATCGTCAAGGGCTGGCTCGATGCTGCGGGTGAGGTCCATGAAAAAGTGTATGACGTGGCTTGGTCGGGAGATCGCAAGCCAAGCGGTGACGGCAAACTGCCACCGGTCGGCGACACTGTGGACATCGCTAACGCAACCTGGAGCAATACGGTGGGGGCGCCCGAGTTAATCTCGGTGTGGAAGGATCCTGAATTCGATGGAGCCCAACGGGCTTTCTACTACGGCCGCGTCATCGAGATTCCAACGCCGCGATGGACAGCCTATGATGCCAAATATTTTGGCAGAGATATGCCAGCGGAAGCAGCGATGAAGATGCAGGAGCGGGCTTACACCTCGCCGATTTGGTACAACCCATAAGCCAGGAAGCTTTCCGCTTACAGCCAAGTTGAAGCGGGGAGCAGATGTCGTTCCGCGTTTCGGGTTTTGTTTCGAGCGCTGAGGCCCGCACAGCTCGCCGCCGTTGGTGGACAACGTCCACATTTGAAGCGCTCCATGCAACCCTCGGCCTTGCCTAGCCAATCGAGGAGAAAAACCATGACAGCCGAAAACGAACCTGGTCAGCGACGCATCAGCCGCCGCGACGCCCTTACAGCAGGCCTGGCCGGAGCTGCCGCTCTGTCGACGACCAAAGTGGCGTCGGCGCAGACGCAGGAGGAAACGGCAGCCTCAAAGAACCCTTACGGTGGAGTGCCGAGTGGGGGCATCACGCTTCCGCCCTACTACCGGCCCACGCCCTACCTGAAGAGCAACAACATCTACTTTCCCGGACAGGAGGAGATCGGTCTCGACGAAATGCGGGTCTCCTTCATCGGCAGCACACCCATGCCAGTGACCCGCGCGCAGGCCGGCACCTGCATCATGGTCGAGCTGGGAAACGGCAAGCGCTTCTTCTTCGATTTCGGTTCGGGCTGCGTTCGCAACATTATCGCGATGGGTGTCCCGCTGTCGGTGGTCAATGACATCTTCTTCACTCACCTGCATGTGGATCACTACGCAGACCTGCCATATCTCTATGCCTTCGCACCGTGGGTCGGACGCTGGAAGCCGCTGCGCGTGCACGGGCCATCCGGCCGCATGCCCAAGGACGGCACCAAGGCGATGATCGAGGCCCTGCAGGTGATGACCCATTGGCACACCGACTCCTTCAACGCTTGCCCGATCGGCGACGGCTACGAGATCGAAGTCAACGAGTTCGACTTCCGTGATGACAATGGCATCTGCTACGATCAGGATGGCGTGACCATCCGCCACTGGCGACGGTCGCACTCCAAGGACGGAGCTTCTGGTTACAGGCTCGATTGGAATGGTCTCTCGTTCGTGTGGACCGGCGACGGGCGTCCCGACGAACGCTCGATTGAGTTCTCCAAGGGAGTGGACGTCTTCGTGACCGAAGTGCAGCCGGACATCGCCAACCTCCAGTCCATGAAAATGGGCATGCCCGCGGTGATCATGTCAACGACGATCGACCAGGCACACACTCCGCATTATGCCGCCGGTTACATGTTCGACAAGGTCCAGCCACGCCTGGCGATGGTCACGCACACGGCTTATGATGAAGAACTGATCCCGGAGATCACGGCAGGGATTCGCGCCCACTACGCCGGGCTGTTTCAGTTCGGCGCGCCCGACGTCGTTGTTGTCAACGTCACCAAGGATGCGATCTGGTCGCGCAAGGCGGCGATCCCGGAAGCTGGCAACATGGCGCGCCCGTCCCCCGCTGAAGCGGTCGATCTATTCGACCTCAGCCCCGCCAATCTCAACGTGGCGTTTCCAAATCCCCGATCTGATGTCGCTGACCTCATCGAGGCGGATATTCTGGGCGGTGACATCGATCCGAAGAAGTACTATCCGCCGGACGTCTATCGGGCGCCAAACAAGGCCTATCCCAAGGACTTCACGCTCGATGTCCGCGAAATCGCGCTGATGAAGGCGAAACGAGCCCAGGTCAAGCTTTCGGAGAAAAGTGCCAGACTCCAAGCGATCATCGACGCTATCGAAGGCACGAAGTAATGGCTGGCGATCAGCAGTTGTTATTGTCCGCGTCCCACGTGACGGCAGCCGTGCCCTTGACCGTTCTGACCGGATTTCTCGGCGCGGGCAAGACCACGCTTTTGAACCGAATTCTTACGGGTGACCACGGGCTTCGGGTCGCGGTGCTGATCAACGACTTCGGTTCCATCAACATCGATGCCGAACTCGTCGTAGGGGTCGAAAGCGAGGGGGATGTGATCAATCTCGCCAATGGCTGCGTCTGCTGCAACATCCGCGACGATCTGGTGGCCGCGGTGATGCAGGTGATGACGCGCCCCGAGCGGCCCGAATACATACTGCTCGAGGCGAGCGGGGTGGCCGACCCATCCGGCATCGCACTCACCTTCATGGACGAGGACATGCGAGATCGCATCCGGTTGGACAGCATCATGTGCATCGTCGACGCGGAGCAGATTTTCTTGGCACCCGAACTGATGGAGCTGAAGCTTCGCCAGGTTGCTTTCGCGGACATGCTCATTCTCAACAAGGTCGATCTTGTCGCGCCGAAGGAGATTGAACGGATCAAGGCATGGCTCGACGACCGATTCCACCGTTATCGACTTGTGCAGGCGTCCCACGGAAACGTGCCGCTGGAAGTCCTGCTGTCAGTCGGTCGGTTTGATCCTTCGCAGCTCGACGCCAGTCCGCCGGTCAAGGATTCTGGTCATTCTTCTGACTGTCGAGATCACAATTGCGGGCATCGCCTTCACTATCACAGGCATAACCACGCGCAGGGCTTCAGCACCTGGAAATACGAAGTGTCAGAGCCGCTCTCGCTCGAGGCCCTACGCGAAGCGGCGCGCAAACTCCCGGCCAGCGTCTACCGATGCAAAGGCATTATTCATGTCGCCGAAGAACCAGGCCGCCGGGTCATCCTTCAAGTTGTCGGCAAGCGAGTATATATTGCAGTTGGAGATAAATGGAACGGCGAGGAACCACGGACGCGCATCGTCGCCATTGGAGCGCATGATGGGGTGGATGCTGTGGCATTGCGCCAGGTCTTCGGTCGATGCCATGCAGAGCCGGCGCAGCTGCACGAGCATTCCGCGACCTTGGGGCGTATGGTTGCTCTGTCCTAGAAGTGGAATGACAACTGGGTAAACAGGCCATGCTGCGTGGCGTTGTACCGGAAGCCGTCGTCACTGTAGTCGGTATAAAGTGCCCGGTAGCCTAAGGACGACGAGATCGTCTCTGTCCAGTTGTAGCCCACCGTTGCCGTTCCCTGCAGCGTGATGTCCGAAGCGATGCCGAAGCCGCCGACATCGGCCATCGCGTCGACGAACCACCGGTCGTTTATGTCATAATGCAATGCCAAGCCAACCACGGGATCGAACCAGCTTTGCGATCCGGTGCGGTCGATTCCCGGAAAAAAGACGGGGTCAATGGAGATGTCGACCTTGTAGTACTGGGAGCGCAGGCCGCCGGTGGCATAGAGCTCCAGGTTCTGGACATTCAACGGTAGCTCGTAGCCGACCAGCGCGGTGAACAGGATTTGCTCCTGCTCGAACCCGACGTTGCCGCCGAAGGGCCCGACATCCGCATCCGCGGAAATCTTCGACCACATGAAATCGGAATAGAGGAGCCAGCTATCACCAGTCGCCTTAAAAGACCCCGCAAACGCGCCCTCGAGGTGCTCGATGGCGTCGAGGGCGGACAAGTTCACATCGGACGCGGGTAAACCCCGAACGCCGACGCTTCCGTCCAAGGCTGTGAACCACCCATCCAACGCCACCTGGTACTTCCAGCCGCTGTCGATCGGCGGAGCGCCGTAAGCGCCCGACGTATCGGCGGCTGCGACAGGTGTGGCGATTGCAAGCGCCAGCGGTAGTACCAGGTATCTGAATTTGCCAATCATCTGCATATGCACTCCATTTTGATCTCCCGATTCGCCGATGGTAACGCGTGACCGACTGCTAAATTAGCTATGTCGCGTAGAAATGCATGTATGTTCAGGTAAAACCCCTCTAAAATCGTTGGGCTTCATAGCGGCGACCGCCACCCCACCATGTGAAACCTGCGGGAGCCTGGACTGCCCAGGTCCCCCGATGCGTTAGAGCAGAAAGCTAGCAATACGGGCGTCCGGGCATGTAGGTTACGGTAACCTACTCCCCTGATCGATGTTCAGAGCGCAGGCTCGCGGCAAGCAATGAGCGATGGCTGCGGCCCGCTTCCAGAGCGAAGCAGGGGAAATATGATTTGACGAACCATGACCTTGGCACCATCCACACAGAGCGTCCATCCTACGCCTGGCTTCGGCGCGTTCTGCTCTGCGGCTTTCTCGCCATGGCGTCCTCCTGCGGAGGGCATCCGAAGGATGTGCTGACCCCGGTAGCCGACACGGTTCCGCACTCGAACAGGGTCGACATGCTCATCGCCACGACCCGCGCTCGCTCCACCGTCCCCGGCCAGATGTTCACGGGCGAGCGGGCACGCAAACCGACCTTCGCGGGGATCACCGTTTCGATACCGCCCGATGGGAAGCGCAAAGTTGGCGAAGTGTCCTGGCCGAAGAAGCTTCCGTCCAATCCGGCAACCGACTTCGCGACGCTCAAGGCGGACGAGCTCAGCGTCGCTGCCGCCAAGAGCTGGCTGAGTGCTTCCGTCCGCAAAAGTCCAGATGGCAGCGTGCTCGTGTTTATCCACGGTTTCAATACGAAGTTCGAGGACTCCGTCTATCGGTTCGCCCAGATCGTCAACGACACCCGCGTTAAGAGCGCGCCTATCCTCATCACCTAGCCCTCGCGCGGCAGCCTGCTCGCATACGGGTATGACCGCGAAAGCACCAACTACACCCGTAACGCGCTCGAGACGATGTTCCAATATCTCGCGAACGACCGCGAGGTAAAGGAGGTCTCCATTCTCGCGCACTCGATGGGCAACTGGCTGACGCTGGAGGCGCTTCGGCAGATGGCCATCCGCAACGATGGTCTCCCCGCCAAGTTCAAGAACGTGATGCTGGCGGCTCCCGATGTCGACGTCGACGTCTTCCGCTCCCAGATCGTCGACATGGGCGACCCGCACCCGCAGTTCACGTTGTTCGTCTCACGGGACGACAAGGCATTGGCAGTCTCGCGCCGCGTTTGGGGCGATGTCGCGCGCCTCGGTTCGATCGACCCGGAAACCGAACCCTACAAGCAGGAACTGGCAGACAGCAAGATCACCGTTATCGATCTCACCAAGATAAAGGCTGGGGACAGGCTCAACCACGGCAAGTTCGCCGCGTCTCCGGAGATCGTTCAGCTGATCGGCTCGCGCATCTCCGACGGCCAGACGTTGACAGACAGCCATGTCGGACCGGGCGACAAAATTCTCGCCGCAACCACAGGCACGGCCGCTGCGGCAGGTAACGCCGCAGGACTGCTACTCGCCGCTCCGGTGGCAGCCGTCGACGCCGATACTCGCGACAACTTTTCGAGCCAGATCGAAGCGCTGGGACCGAAGCGTGTGCCGGGCACAAAATCCAAGGCCGTCTGCAAAACAGTTACCTCCGTGAATTGCACGAACTGATGGCAGGCCGAGAAGGTGCAAGGGCCCCCGATCTCGCTTACGATCCACAGGTGCGATCTTGCCTTCTAAGCGTTGACCGGCCAGCAATGACAACAATGGCCCCTAGATGGGCGACCCCTCTCGTACGCTGCGTTCGCCACCTCGTTCCGCGCTCACGCCGCACACCCCATCGATGGGCTCCCGGCGTTCGCCGTGATCGTCGCGACTTTGCCCGGCACGATGGGCTTCCCTCGACAACGTTGCTCGCGTTCGAGTTATCACGCCTGCGATTCTGTTTCGACCAGCGGCTCGTAGAGTTTGGTTGAGATACGACGGCTTGAGGTTGCTGAGATAGTGAACGACGATGTCGCAGGGCCATGTAAATGCAGTTGGCGGCCACGGGCCCGAGCCTCTAGCGTGTTGGTTTTCGCTCCATATGCATTCATGCTTTCCGTACCCATATTGTTGCCGGCGTGGCAGGTTATGTCGAACCGCAAGACTTTGTGGCGCGATAGGGGAAACCATGAGCTTCGTACCGACGGTCGCCGCAATGACGGAGATGTTTTCGCGAGCCGCAGCTCCCGCTTTCTTCCTTGGAGCGGTTGCGGCCTTTATCTCCCTGCTGACAGCGAGAATGAGTACAGTGGTTGCCCGAGCCAGACTTCTAAATGCAATCCCGCAAGACTCGGACAAAGCGCATATGAGAGATGACATTCCGCGTCTCAAGACAAGAGCGAGGCTACTTAAAAGCGGTATCCTACTATCGCTGGGTAGCGGCTTATGCGCAGGTCTGCTGCTCGGAACAGTTTTCGTTACTGGATTTTTCGCTCTTCAGTATTCGTATGGAGCCGGAATTCTTTTCATCACGGCGACGATGCTCCTTTGCGGAGCCATGATCCGGTTTGCGCAGGACGTCATCATGGATTTACACGAGTTTGACTATTTCGAGTGAACCGCGCTCGATCTCGCGCGAGGCCGTCCCGCCATTTGATGGATCGGATCGACCCTGAATCTTTCGGGCCTTCCTCGCTGGGCATTCGAAGGCATGGGCAGGTCGGGAGCATTGGCGAGGAGAACGGCTGTGTGCCGCGTGCTCGGGGGCCGTGATGTCGGAGGACTTCATGAACGATCCGGCGGTGATAGCCCGGCGTCGGCGGGCGCTTTCTAGGCTTGATGCAGCGGAATGACGGTCTGGGTTCATAAGCTCAAAGCAATAGCCGAGAGATGCCCTTCACCCGACCCGATCTGATCTTGCAACACGGACCAGCCGCTCAGATCGGGGCTGGTCGTCATGCCTGTGGGAGCTCAAAGTGGCTTTCTACTTTGCCCAGAAAGCGGACATTCCAACTTCCACACCACACGGCCTTAGCCCGGTGGTCTCGATGCTTGCCGAAAACCTGCTCCTCGTAGGAACTCCCCGGTCGCCCATTTGTTTTACATTTTGCACCGCCCAGAAGTTTGCCCCCAAATGCAATCGGCGACAATGGAGCTGATCCATGGATATGACGCGCATCCGAGATCGCATGGTGGAGCACCACGTTACGCGTCGTGGCATTCACGATCAAAGCGTCATCGAAGCGATGCGCACGGTGCCGCGCGAAAAATTCGTTCCTCCAGGCTCCGAGGAATTCGCCTACGAGGATGCGCCGCTGTCGATCGGCGAGGGCCAGACAATTTCGCAGCCGTTCATCGTGGCTCTGATGCTCGAAAAGGCCAGTCTGAATGCCGGTGACAAAGTGCTCGAGGTCGGAACGGGCTCCGGCTATGCTTCGGCCCTCATCAGCCGGATAGCAAGGCATGTCTACTCCATCGAGCGACATGAAAAGCTGGCGCTTCAGGCCAGGGAACGGTTCGAGAAGCTGAGATACCGCAACATTGACGTTCGCGTCGGGGATGGCAGCAAGGGCTGGGCGAAAGCCGCTCCGTTCGATGCCATTATCGTTTCCGCGGGCGCACCCGAGGTGCCAACCGCCTTGATAGAACAGCTGAACCTCGGAGGGCGGCTCATCATCCCGGTCGGCGGTAGTGAAGGGCAGCGCCTGAAACGGCTCACGCGCACCAGCGCCGCCGCATTCGAGGAAGAAGACCTCGGCGGCGTGCGCTTCGTTCCCTTGATCGGTGAAGACGCCTGGACTGCTACCCATCCGATGTATACGTCCACGGCCCCCTCATTGCCGAAAACGGTTGCCTCCGAGCCAAGCTCTCCGCAAGACGCACAGGGAGGGGGCATGGGAAAGATAGACAAATTGCCCGCGCTGCCGCATCAGCATCATCAAGAAGCAGAAATCCGGCTGACAATTGACGACGAAGGAGACACCTCGAGGGCATGAACTCGCTGCCATTTTTGAGTTGATAGCCGCCTGGGAATGCGCGTCAGAAGGATAGGTCGAGCACCCTGCCCTCGAACAAACGGTCCCGGGAGCCTTCGAGATGCGCCTTCATCAGTCTCTGCGCATCGTCCGGCCGGCCATCGGCGATCGCTTTGTAGATGGCGTTATGCTCTTCGTAGACCTGTTCCAACCCCTGGCGGGGGCCGAGCAAAGAGAGGCCGTGGAGATGCATGCCGACGGCGATATGGGCCTTCAGCGCATCGATCGAGGCCGTGTAATAATGATTGTTAGCAGCCTCCGTC